>JAVBQS010000006.1:0-10373 GCA_031548835.1 Spirochaetia bacterium | reverse complement strand
TTTGCCTACTCCGTTAACTCCAAGAAATAAAATAAGATTTAGCTTTTCAATATCAAGATTAAAATTATATTCAGATATTTTTTCAGAAATAATCTCTTTTAAAATAGAATAAAGCGCTTCCTGGTCAGATATTTTATTTTTTGCAGCTTCTGTTTTAACTGTTTTTACTATTTCAACAGACAGCGCTGTTCCCATATCTGATTCAATAAGAGCATCTTCAATATCTTCATAAAGAACATTATCAATTTTATTTTTCTTAAATATAGCTTTTATTTTTTCACCAAGCGTTAGTTTCATTATTTAAAGCTCCTGTTATTTTTCATCATGGAGAATATCCCCAGCTTTTATATAATCATTTAATTTAAATAGAGTATTTACAAAAAGAGATATAGTTAAAAAAAGCGAAGCATGATATCCGTAATAAGTATAGTTTCTTATTCTTCCCAGCCTGTTAATTTCATCATAGTTTTTATTAGAAGTGACAGCATCGTTATACGCACTATTATAATCGCTTGTAATAGCATAAAGAAAAAAAGGAAGAGGCACAGATAAAATAAAAAAAGAAAGGCTTGTATAAAATGAATCTCTTTTTTTTGAGATAAATTCTTCTTTTTTAAAAATATCAGGAGAAAGCTGTATTTCTACAGAATTTTCCGGAATATCATTGAGAAGCAATCTTGTATCCCTGAATCCTTCTTTTCTGATAATTAACTCTCCGGCAAGTCCATTTAAGAGAAAAGGTGTTGTGCCCATCCAGAGTGAATCAAGATAAACATTTGCTTCCTGCGGAAATGTATTTATTGCTGTAATTTTTTCTTCTTTTAATATAATATTTAGATCAATAATATTTCCTGCTTTTTCTTTTAAAAAAACAGGAATAGTTTTTTCTTCCTGCCCCAGGCCCAGTATTGTTAATATGTGTTCGCCGGGCGAAGTTATAAAATTAGAGACAGAACCTGTTCCAATATATTTTTCATCAAGATAAATATTGCTGTTTCGGCTGTCTGTATTAACAGTAATTTTACTCCATGTAGTTCCAAGAAGAATTGATATCATTTCTGAAATTACATTATCAAGCGATGAAAAAAGAGTTCCTATTTCATTTGATACAGATGCTGTAAATATATTTTTTTTTTCAAGAGAGCTGTAAAATTTTACATCAAGAATTACTATATTTTCAGCCTGTCTTGCAGATCCATAAATAATATAGTCAAATTTTTTATCTGCTGCAAAATTATCTATATCAAGAGGATCAAAAGTAATTGAACTTGTTTCATCGCTTTTTGAAAATGAAATATCTTTTACAGATGCTATATTTATTTTTTCCAGTTTATATTCTTGAAGATGCTCTATTTTTTTTTCGCTGGTATTAATATTTTTCTTAATTTCTCTTCTTTTTGCAATTTCAGAAAAATATGCTTTATCATACTCTTTTTTATATTGTGATAGATTTTTTTCTTCCGGCGTTAGCTGATCAGAAACAATTTTTTTTCTCAGCAGCAATATTTCATCTGATGACAGAGTATGGTTTTTAATTTCAGAAAGCTGGTTAAAAAAAAATGATGGAAGAATATTTTTTACATATTCAATATTGCTTCCTGAGCCGGAAGATTTAAATTCTGCTATAGCAACATTCCATGTTTTTTGGTCATCTTTTAAAATAATTTTTTGACAATATATTGATTGAATAGAAAATAAAAAAAGAATAGAAAAAAAGATATTGCATTTCATTCTATTTTAATTCCCAAAAACTTTTGTAATTGCGTTTATAAGCCGTTCAGGTTTAAATGGTTTTACAACAAAATCCGAAGCTCCAAGCTGAATTGCTTTTATTATATATTTTTGCTGTCCAAGAGCTGAACACATAACAACTTTTGATTCCGGATATTTTGATTTTAGCACTTTAAGCGCTGTAAGCCCGTCCATTAAAGGCATTGTTATATCTAAAAGTACAATATCAGGTTTTGTTTTTTCAAAAAGTTCGAGCGCCTCTAGTCCGTTTTCAGCTTCTCCTGCGATTGGAACTCCTTCTTTTTCCAAGATTTCCTTTATTGAGATTCTTATAAAATATAAATCATCAACAATTAAAACACCTGTTTTCATTCTTTTTTATTTTTCCAGATGAATTTTAAATATTCTTCTATGAATGGGTCAATATTGCCATCCATAACACTCTGTATATTTCCAATTTCGTATTTTGTTCTGTGATCCTTTACCATTGTATATGGTTGGAACACATAGGAGCGTATCTGGCTTCCCCATGCAATATCTTTTTTCTCTTTGCTGAATTTCTCATTTTCTTCATCCTGTTTCTGTTTATAATACTCATAAAGCTTTGATTTCAGCATTTTCATTGCATTAGCCCTGTTTTTATGCTGGCTCCTTTCTGTCTGACATTGTACCACAATTCCTGTTTCAAGGTGAGTCAATCTTACAGCAGAATCTGTTTTATTTACATGCTGTCCGCCTGCGCCAGAGGCTCTGTAAGTATCTACCCTTAAATCTTCCGGCCTTATATCAATCTGGATATCATCATCTATAACAGGGGAAATATATACTGCTGCAAAAGAAGTATGCCTTCTTGCATTTGAGTCAAAAGGAGAGATTCTTACAAGCCTGTGAATGCCTGATTCTCCCTTTAGATATCCATGCACATACTCGCCTTCTATCTGTATTGTAACAGATTTTAATCCTCCCTCTGCTTCCAGAATATCAATAATTTCAACAGAAAAACCTCTTTTTTCAGCCCACCGCATATACATTCTGTAAAGTATACTAACCCAGTCGCAAGCTTCTGTGCCACCTGCTCCTGCATGTATTGTAAGAAAAGCAGAAGCATTATCCATCTCTTCGCTTAGAAGCTGGACTGTTTTTAATTCTGAATATCTTTTTTCAAGATTAGTTATGCTTTCAGCTATCTCTTTTTCAATAGATTGATCTTTTTCAGAAAGAGCTATATCAAAAAGTTCTTTTGTATCTGTAGCATCTTGGAAAAGAGCTTCCCATGGTGTAAAAGATTCTTTTAATCTTTTAAATTTTGATAAAATTCCTTCTGCTTTTTTTCTATCATCCCAGAAATTTTCTGAATAAGTCTCTTTTTCAAGCTCTTCAAGCTCTTTTTTCTTCTTATCAGGGTCAAAGATGCCTCCATGATTCTGAAATACTATCTATTATTTTATTTAAAGAAACCTGATAATCTAATAACATAAAAACCTCATTTTAATAACATTCGTGTCCATTTCTTTTTTTCAAGCAAAGATATTACAAATTGCTGTTCATAAGGATATTGATAAAATCTTACTCTGTCAAAATGGTCAGTAACCCTATCTATATCTCTTTTTAGTCTTTTTAATGTATTTTCTTTTATTGATTCAGATTCAAATACATTTTTTAAAACTTCTTTAAATCTGTAAAAAATAAGGATTTCTCTTATTTTTTTTATAGTATCATCATTTGAGAGATCATAGGTTACTGATACAAACATATTTATAGTTTAAATATTTTTCTCTGGTTGTCAAACCCTTTTACTATGGCTAATTGTTATTCTGGCCGACAATATAAAGGTAATGAAATATTTGAAATTTATTATATTATCGTTATTTTTTATTTTTCCTTCATTAAATTTGTTTTGTGAAAATTTTTCAGGTTTTGTGCCTTTTATTTCAAAAATTTCAATTTCCGAGGATAATTTAGCAGTTAAGATAGAGTGGAAAGATATAAAATCATTATCAGCTTCATATCTTATATATAGGCATACAGAGGAAATAAATAGAAATAATTTTTCAGATGCGTATATTGTTGAAGAAGTAAAAGCGGGAAAAGAGTTTTATTATGATCTTGTAACAGATAATGGCGATTTTTATTATGCTGTTGTTGCTAAAAGTAAGGAAGGTAATATTTTTAACATTTTTCTGCCCAATATTAATACAACAATAAAGCCTATTGCAATTAAAAATGTTAAAAAGCAGGATAATAAACCTGTTATAATAAAAAATATTAAAGCAGCAGTAAGAGAAGATTCTATTGCTTTGGATTTTGATCCATCAAGGAATGATAGAAAAATTGCTGTTATTAGAAGTATCAATCCTATTTTTTCACAGAAAGATATTGGCGAATCAATAATAGTAAATATTATATCTTCCGGCAGAAAAAATTATATAGATTATACTTTCCCAGGTATCCCTTATTATTATTGCATTATTGATGCTAATTTGCTTTCAAATCCCAATGATGAAATAACAGCTTCAATAAATAGCACAATTGAAGCTGTAAAAATTCCTTTAAAAAAAGATATTAAAAATTATAAAGTTACGGCTGCGGCAAGATCTAAGCCAGTCCCAAATTACAGAGTTTCAATTTTTTTTGAGACAGGAACATCTGAAGTTATTTCCAACTCTATTTTAAAAAAAATAAGCCTGGAAACTGAAAATATTATTTCCAATTTACTGATAAAATATAATACAAACTATAACAGCAAAATGATGCCTGAATTATTAAAAGATTTTTTTAATTATATAAAAGATAGCAGTGATAATGCTCTTGCAGAGATTATTAAAAACTATTTTATAAAAGGCAGCTGGGAAAAAGCTGAAAAAAATCTTGTAAATCTTAAACAAAGCTCGGAAAAAAATTCTTTTAAAAATAAGTGCAGCTTTTATTTGGGGCAGGTCTATTATTTTAATGGAAATATGGAAAAAGCATATATGGAATTTCTTCTTTCTTCTGAAAACTATTATCCTGAATCAAAAAGATGGATGGAAAATATTTTACAGTTTAAATAATTGACTTTTATTTCATCAGCAGCTCATAATGCTTGTTTTAATATGCAGAGTAATCATTAATAATATCAGTGACTTTTTTAATAACAGCACTAACATTTTTTATGCCTTTATTTTCCTGTTCCTTTACCCATGCAGATTGCACTTCTTTATATTTGGTAACAGTTTTCCATTGTTTAACTTCTACAGGTTTTAAAATCCTTACTTTTGCGCCATCTTTTTTTAAATCTTTTATCTGTTTATTAAAACTGCTATTCATAACAGAACCTAAGGATTTATATGCTGTTTCTGCAGCGCGTTTAACAGCTTCCTGATCCTCTTTTGCAATACTATCCCATATATTTTTATTTATAACTAAAATGTATAAATGTCCTAGCCATAGCTCTTTTGATAACAATATATTGGGTGCAGCTTTGTGAACTTTAAGATCATATCCGCTATCAACATTAACCATAATTCCATCCAGTGTATGAGCTTGCAAAGCTTTGTAGATTTCTTCATTCCAGGGCATTGAAACAGGAATAGCTCCAGCATTTGTTAAAAAATCTTTATGCCAGAAACTTGCAGAGCGCCATTTTTTTCCCTTAATATCTTCTAAATTATTTATTGGAGCAGCGCTAAAAAAAGCAACAGGAAATCCTGTACAGAGAAGAATAGGTACTACATTTGCTTTTTCCAATTCTTCCGTAAAAACAGGAATCTCTTTATATACACGGCGGAAAAATTTAACCTGCTTATCTCCTGATGGGCCAACAGGAAAGCTTTTAAAAATCTGGTGCAGAGGTAAGTCGTTTGAGGAATATTCAGGCACAACAATAGTAATATCAGCAATATTTTCCTGAGAAACTTTGCGCAATGCATCATAGCTTATAGCAAGCTCCCCATTCCAATGCGCTTCTATTTTTAGGTGTCCCTTTGATTCTTTTTCAATTGCAGAGAAAAAAATATCATTTATAAATTTGGTTCGCATTCCTCCCAGCGGCTCATGGTCTGTATATTTAAGAATTGTTTCCTGCGCCAATACCATATCTGTAAAAAATAAGCCGGATATTATAAGTAACATTTTTATTATCTTCATAATTTTTCCTTTTAATTTTATACCAGTATGTATAATTTTCTCTACATTTTGGTTTATTTATTTTTAAAAATCAGTTTTACTTTTTTGTAATCAATTGTCAAAATATATAATTTCGATAATCTAGGTTATTCAACTAAACTATTATAATTAAGCCAGTTAAATCAATAACCAAGATTTATAAATTTCTATTCAGCAATTGCAATATTATTAATATTTTCTTTTAATGAAAATTTAAATCTTCTAAATAATGATTTTGAAATAATTAACAATGCGGGAATCATTGTTAAAGAACACAGGCATGAAGTACCTACTCCCATTGCTGTTACAAGAGATAATGTTCTTACCAAAGTATTTGCTCCTTCTCTTAAAAAGAGAAATGGAATTGCACCTGCTATTGTCGTGGTTGTTGTAGCAAGAAGTACAGGTAATCTTGTTCGTAGTGCCTTATAAACCATATATTTTCCTAGTTTACCATGAATTTCAAAAAAATGCCTTAATTCTTCTACTGTTAAGACAGCAGCATTTACAGCCATACCACTAACAGCAACAAATGCACAGGCAACAGCAGCATTTATAGGAGATCCGGATAAAACAATACATATTGCAGGAATTGCCAGTGAGGGAGGTAGTACAGAAAGAACTGCTAAAGGAATTCCAAATGATTCATTTGCAGCAGCTATAACCATGTAACAAAAAAGAATTGCTAATAGAAAAAAGAATACTGTTCCTGAAAGCTTTTCAGCAGATTTAATTGCTTCACGGTCAAATTCAACAGCATATCCACGAGGCATATTCATATTTTTTAATACTTCATTTACCTGATCACGGACTATACGAGGATCCATAGGTTTTGTTCTAATTGAAATAGAAGCTACACGACGCCTATCTTCTCTTCTTATACTGGAAGGTTCACGTCCTTCTTTTTCATTCATAAGATAATTTAATCTAAGAGGAATATTTCCTGCTGAATTAATAAGTAATCCTTCAACTTCAATTCTTGTAGGAGTGTTATCAATGGTACCCCTCACTCTTACATCAGTTTCGCCTTCACTTCCTATTCTTTTATATGCGACAGGACCATAAACTCCTCGTCTTACAGTATCTGCAATAGAATAAAACGATAAACCAGTTTCTATTAATCTTTCCCTGTCTGGTGTAAATGTAAGCCGTTTACTCCCATCTTTAAAATTAAGAACAGTTTCGCGGACAATAGGCAGCATACCACAGGAATGGGCAACTTCTTGTGCAAGTTCTCTGCATTTTTCATCATCATCACCACTTATAGTAATTTCCCATATACGTTCATTTGCTGATGTCTCAGGTATATAAACAAATCCTCCTGGAATTGCTGTTGAACGGGCTAAATCTCTCATATTATCCACATTATTTTTTTGAGGTTCAAATGATATTAGGACAGAGCCTGAAGCTACACGTGCACTGGTTTGAACATTTTTTATTCCTTCATAAAGTTTTATTTCTTCAGAATAGGTTGCAAGAAAGCTGTCAACTTCTTCTTTTCTAAGTCCACCTTCAAATTCAACCTGTGCATAAACTGAATCATTTGAAGGATCTGCACTAACATCTGCACCTGCAAGAATAAGGACAGTAATTCCCGAAAGAGAAATAATAATCCAAAACATAATTGGGATAAGCGGTTTTGTTACACAAATTTTTATATTTGTTGCTAAAATTCTGTAAAATTGTCTATTTATTTTTTTTATTATAATTTTAATTTTTTTCTGAATTTTATTATTTTTAGGTTCTTTATATTCTACTATAATATTTTTTTCTTCAATTCCTGATAAAAAAAGAGGAGGAAGAAGAATAAGAGCAGCAATAAGAGATAGAAGAGTTACTGTTCCTACTGCCCAGGCAATAGCATTGATGCCTCCAGCCATTCTTCCCATACCAGTTAATGGTAAAAGCGCTACTATTGTTGTAACTGAGCCAGAAATAAGAGAAGGTGTAAGCCTATATAGAGCTTTTTTTCCTTCTGCAATACTCTGACATCTGCCAAGTCTTTCTGAGCTAAGTATTGTTGCATCTACAGCGGCTCCTACACCAGCAGCAAGCCCTGCCAAAATAGCTTTATTAAGTGAAAATCCCAATACAGAAAGTAATGCTGCAGACATAATAAATATAAGAGGTACTGATAGCGTAGAAATCAATGTAATGCGGTGGCTTCTAAAATTATTGTTATAAATATGTTTTCTTGATGTAAGAATTGCTGCCATAAGCGCTACAGCAATGGCTCCCTGAATAGCTGCACTTAATACTGATCTATATGAAGCAGCTTCTTCAGCTCCCCGATCTGAAAGAATTTCAAAATGCAGATTAAATTCTTTAAAATTTTCTAATTCAGATTTAATCGATTTTGATAGTTTTCCTATATCTGTATCAGAACTAGCCATTATTGCAATTACTGCTGTTTTTTTACCATTAAGTCTTGAAAAAATATCAGGTTCTCTATCCTGTTCATAAACTTCTGCAACTTCGGAAAGCTTTGCTAACCCCCCTGAATCAAGAGGAACAAGAGCATTCATAAGTGAAAACCTATCATTATATCTACCATCAATTGTGACAATAATTTCCTTGTTATCTTTTTCTAAAATTCCTCCAGGCAGGATAGCATCATTCATACCAAGAGACATAGCAATTTTGGAAGCATTAAGGCCTCTTGCTGCTGCTACTTCTGGTTTCAAAGCTACTACAATTTCAGGAAGTCCGGTACCAGATACTTCAACTTCTCCAGCTCCTGGTAATCCTTCCAATGCAGGCTTTATAATGCGTTCAAGTATACTTCCTAGAGATAAAACAGAATCTTCTTTGGTATTAAATACAGCAGCTGTCCAGACAGGTATTCTGGAGTTATCTGATGATACTATTTCAGGCCGCTGAGCTGATCTTGGTAATGATTCATAAACTCTTTGCGCTGCTTCCCTTACAGCTTCATAATGTCCTGAAAATTTTGGCTCAAAACGCACAAATGCTTTAACTCTGCTGTTTTCACTTGATGTTAAAACATTTTTAACACCTGCAATAGAAGATAATGCATCTTCTAAAGGTATTGCAACAGTTCTCTCCATTTCTCTTGCATCAACTCCATAATGACGTATAATAATTGAATAGCTGGGATCGTTGCCATCTGAAATTTCTTTTCCTTTTGAACCAGTAATAATAAAAATAGATAATATACATAACGCAAATATTATACAGATAGCTGTTACAGGTTTTTGAAGCCAGATGCGTTTAGTAATATTATAAGGCATTAAAGCTTACCTCTTTTTATAAAACTTACAAAAATTGGAGGAATTGCGAAAAGAGTAAGAAATGTTGATGCTACAACACCTCCCAGCATTGCTGCAGCCATTGACCTTTGGGTAGCACCAAGAGGAGATAGTACAACAGGTAGAAGTGCAAAGAAAGTTGTAAAAGTAGTAGCAAGTACAGGACGCAGCCTGTCTTTTGCCCCACTGTAAACTGCTTCTGATGCAGAAAGCCCCTGTAGAAATTTTTCCCTGCTTCTTTCATATAGGACAATTCCATTATTTACAACAAGACCAAATAAAACAACCAATCCAAGAACAGATCCTGAATCAAGGCCAGCATTTATTAAAAGAAGAATAGGTCCTGCACCAGCTAACGAAAAAGGGATGGTTATCATTAAAATAACAGGTAGTATAAATGATTCAAATTGTGCACCCATTGTCATATAAAGAAGCATTAATACAAGAAAAACTGTAATAATTAAAGAATTTTTATATCTGCTAAAAGCTGATTCATCAGCTCTTGAAATACCTGAGATAGTTTTTGATATTTCTTCAATATACTTTAAAAGTTTTGATCCTTTACCTTGAATAGGAACAATATCAAGATATGTAACATCGCTGCGGTCAAGCCGTGCAAGCGCTGCTTCTGAATCTTTTCTTTCGACTTTGCTTACAGCACCAAGAAAAATAGGTCCATTTTGGCTCATGGAAATAGGTATTGCTTCAAGCATGGATTCAGATTTCTGATATTCATTAAATTTACCAGAAACTCTTACTTCAAGCGGGCGGCCTTCAATTTCAAACCTGCTTGCAAGAAGTCCTTCTGTTGTTGCATTTACAACTTCAGCTATTTGAGCTGCAGAAACACCTAATAGAGCCGCAGCTTCCCTATCTGGAAAAATTCGCAGTTCAGGCCTTGTTCCTGATGGCCTTAATAAATATTCAGAAATAAGAGCAGAAGCATCTTTTTTTAATTTTCCAACAACCAAGTCTACTCTATTTTCAACTTCTTCTACATCATTACCTTTTACAGCAGTTGTATATGAAGATGATAACCCTAATAGACGCTCAGTCCTGTCTTGAGGATATCTTATTGAAATTTTTACATCAGAAGGTAAAACTCCTTCAATAGCTGTATGTATTTGCTCAAATAGATTTTCTTCTTTAATTCCTTTTTTTAGCATACAACGGAAAAGAAGTTGTTCTTTTCTATAATCTACATCTGCACGTCTATTTATATCTTCATTC
>JAVBQS010000088.1:0-4753 GCA_031548835.1 Spirochaetia bacterium | reverse complement strand
CCAAAGATTTTGATATAGTTACAGATGCATATCCAGCAACTATTAGAAAAATATTTAAACACTCAAGAATAATAGGCAAGAGATTTAAACTTGTTCATGTCTGTTTTAGTGAAAATATTTATGAAGTTTCTACTTTTAGATCAGCTAGATCAGCAGAAAAAGAAAAATTTGATAACAATAATTTCGGAACAATAGCAGAAGATGCATGGAGAAGGGATTTTACAATAAATACTCTTTACTATTGCCCAAAAGAAGAGCAGATAATAGATTTTACAGGCGGGTATAAAGATTTAAAAAAAAGAGTTGTAAAACCAGTCATTCCTCTTCATACAATTTTTCTTGAAGATCCTGTAAGAATTATACGTGCTATAAAATATTCTGTTATAATTGATGGCGATCTTCCATTTATTTTAAAGATGAGAATTAAAAAACATGCAAAAGAATTAATTTGCTGTTCTCCATCCCGCCTTACCGAAGAAGTTATTAAAATAATGAAAACAGGGTGTTCAGCTATTATTTTTAAAAAACTTGTATCTCTGGGAATACTTAAACTGGTTCTTCCCAATATTTATAATCTGCAAAAAGATAGCAGTTTTTATAAAAATCTTAATAATTTTGATAATATGATAAAAAATGATATATTATGCCCTGGAGAAATTTCGCTTTTATTACAGCCATTAATCGAAAATTTTATGATAAATATTCTTGATTTAAGAACAGAACCTGTAAAAACAATGAAAGAAGTTATGGAAGATGTAAAATCTTTTATCCGTCCGTTAACTCCTCCCAATAAAGACATTGCAGAAGCTATAAAAAGTATACTTAAGAGAAATAATATAAAACTTAGAACTATTTTTGGAGTAAGGCTTAAAATATTAAGATAAAAAAGTTAATCTACTGTTTTATAGCCTGTAAAATAGGATTTGCAAGAATACTATATTTTTCAGGCATCTCCTGTTTTGCCTTTTCCAGCGATTCTCCCGCCGCTTTTATATTGCCAGCTTCATAAAAAGATATTCCTTTTGCATAGTGCAGGGCAGCGCTTTCTCCTCCTGCTTTTAACGCTCTATCATAGAGTAAAATAGACTCATCATATTTTCCATCTGAATATTTTATAAGTCCAAGCATATAAAGCGCAAAAGAGTTTTCCTTATCATCAAACAGTATTGCATTGCAAAGATTTTCAGCATATTCAAATTGTTTAGTATCATATAAATATTTACCAACAGTGTAATAATCTTCGATTGATTCAGATCTATTAATAAAAGATATTACTTCCTGTGTAAAAGATGGAACATCTGTCCATTTAAAAAAATAATCTGAAACAAGATTTCTGTTTTCAGCAGAATTATTTAAAGGATTTATGAGATAGATAATATCCCAAAAAAGCTTATTATAGGTAAGTCCATGATTTTCTGTTCTTATATATTCAATTATTGCCCAGCTATGAGGCAGGTAATCCTGTAAGCTAAAGTCAGCAGTGCCTGTAATAATTCCTATAATAGTGTCAGATAATTCAAGGCTGTTGTTTTTTTGCTTCTGTTTTAAATCTGAAATAAGAGCTGCTTTTACAGGTGTTATATTGTAAAATAAATCGGGAAAATTAAATATTTTTATTTCTTCATCAAGATATACAGAAAGTCCGGCTTTAATCCATAAAGGAGTTCCGGGAATTATGTTTTCCATAAATTGATAAAAACAGCCATATCTGAATTCATTTGTTTCAATGGTTGCAGCATCTGCTGCAATTTCATATTGTCTGCTCTCTGCATTAAAATAAAGAATAGCTGAATTTCTGCTTGGATCTGTTAACTTTCCTGCAATAAAATCTGCCTTTTTTGTTTCAGAAGAAAAAATTGTAATTTTCATTTTTTCTGCAAGACTTTTATCATCTGTAAACCTGAAAAAACTATTATAAAAATCAATATTGTTATCGCATTTTTCAAAAAATGAGAGAGGTATTTCCACATTATTTTCACAAGTAAAAATATAATGTTTTGTTTCTATTACTATATTCTCGCTTTTTTTAGCAGAATTTTGTGCAAGCACAGGCTTTGTTAAAATAGCTATAAACAAGAAAAATAATATTTTTCCAAAAGGAAAAATTATGGGTTTATTGTGTTTGAATAAAATTTTCAATTTTTAAATTTACCTCCTTCACAATTATGCCTGCATGCCTTTCCAAAGCGCTTATAAGATATTGCTGGAATCCATGCACTTTGCCTGATATCTGCATCATATATGGCAGTTTTAGATATATTCTTATTATATAACCGCCTGTATCATGTTTTATTTTTACTTTATTTATTCTGATTGAAGAATCATATTCATCAGCACAATGGCTTATCATTTGTGCAAGCGCTGTTTCAGAAATTGTTACAACACCCTTTTTGCCTGAATAGCTTGGCTGCACAACTGTCTTGTCAAAAGCTTTCGGATTTGGCTGGAAAAAATTCTTTTTCATAAAAACTCTTATAGAGTCTGAAAAAATATGTGAATAATCTCTCTGAATTACAACAGAAGGAACAGGAATTATATGTTTGCCTTCGACATTTCTTGAATGTATTGCTTTGCTTATTTCTTCTTTTGTTGCTATATCTTCTATTTTTATTATTTTTGAAGGCTGGGGAAGCTTAAGTTTTTTTGCAATTTTGCCCACCATTCTGTCTGATGTGCCTATTAAAAGAATGCGTCTGAATCTTGTCTTTTTTAAAGCTTTCAGCACTTCATTTCTATGATCAGGATCATCAAACAGGGCTGTTTTAACAGCAGTTAAAAAAGCTTCTTCTTTTTTTGCTGATTTACCTGCAATAATGCTGTCCCCTTTTATTAAAAGGCCATCATCAATTATAAGATCAATATCATATTTTTCAGCAATAAGTTTGGCTCTAAAACTTTTTCCTGTTCCGCTTCTTCCTACAAGAGCAAAAACTTTTACTCCTGAGAAAAGCCAAGCAATATAGTGGAACAAATTCATATAAAGAATGTATAACACAAAAAGCCTAAAAATAGAACAGTTTATTATCAGCAAAAAAAGAAAATCGTAATTTAAATTATATTTCTTATTTCTATGGCACACATATATTTTTACTTTTATATTTTACTGTTGCCAGATCATATAATTTCAAAATAAGGTCATCAATATTTTCTTTTTTAAATAAAACATCTGCCTTTCTTATAAAAGCTTCGGGAATTGGAGCTGTTATACTGTTAAAACCAAGTTTTTCTGTTTCATTTTTATCTTTTATTTCAACATTCCAGCAATGAAGCAGAAAGTGGTTTTTTACCTTATTTTGTCTATTTTCCTTAAAAGAAACTCCTCCATATTTTTCATCGCCTGAAAGAGGAAATCCATGCATGGAACACTGTTTTCTTATTTGATGGTATCTGCCTGTTTCAATTTCTGCCAAAGCAAGAGTATGTTTTTCTGAATATATCAAAGGTTCTATGCTTGTTATTGCTTCTTTATTTATGCTATCTGCATGGGATAAAAAATCTTTCCAGACATATTTTTCAGGAAGATGACCATCAAGAAGTGTAATATATCTTTTTATAAACATTTTTCCGCTTAAAAGAGATGTAAATAGTCTTGCACCTTCTATTGATTTGCTGAAAAAAACAATGCCTGAAGTTTCTTTATCCAGCCTGTGCAAAGGAGCAGGGGAAAAGGCAAGCGATTTCTCTGATTTTTCAATTAAATAATTTTTTATAATTGTATCAAGCATTAGGCTGTTTTTTGAATTTTTTGCACCTGCATGTATAAGCATTCCCGCAGGTTTATTAACTGCAATAAGCATATCATTCTCAAATAGAGTTTCAATTTTCAAATTTCTAAATCTATTGTTATTCTCCTGATTTTCATTTTTTAAACCAATTTTTTCCACATCAGTATGAATAATTTCAAGAAGAGATTTATGTATATTAATTAAATCTCCTTTTTTAATGCGTGTTTCAGGAGTTATTTTTTTTTCATTTATTCTAATCCTGCCTTTGCGGATCTCTTTATAAATTGTTCCAAGCGAAAATGATGGAATAATTGTTCTTATTATTCTATCAATTCTTTTGTTATCATCATCATTGCCTGCTGTTCCAATTTTTATAAAATTACTTAATCCATTACTACTTGACATTCATCGCTTTCCTGTATTGAGTATTTATATTATGCAGGAATATACATATTCCAACAATATTTTTCACAATCCTATTTTTCTTTCTGCAATTTTCAGCTGGTTTTTTGCCCAATTTGTAAAAACCGTAATTATTATATTAAAACCTTCTCAAATACCTCTAAGATATTATATAACTATATTTTTATGGAAGACAGGGGGAATGCCTTCAAGCCATTCTGCTCTTGTTTCTGCTCTTACAACATCTATCGGCTTTAAAGAAGGATTTAACTCTAGCTTATTTATAGCTTTGTGTGGATATAGTCTTCTTGTTATAAGAGATGCTGTAGGCGTAAGGCGTTCTGCAGGCATTCAGGCAAGGACTTTAAATAAACTTGGGTCAGATCTTAACGAAAAATTGGGTATAGAATATAAACCGGTAAAAGAGATAAGCGGACATTCTATTACAGAAGTTTTAATCGGTGTTATAATCGGTTTTTTTATTGCAGTTGCTTTTAGTATTTTGTAATAGTTTATGAAAAAAACTTACACTCTTTCAAATCTGCTATTACAGAATAAAAAAATAATTTTATCCCTGTCTATTTTTTTAACAGTTTTATTTTCTGATATTGCGGTTTTTAATGTAA
>JAVBQS010000079.1:0-2511 GCA_031548835.1 Spirochaetia bacterium | reverse complement strand
TTCTCGTTTTGGCGTCTCAGGTAGTATGGGTTCTAATAACGACCTTTGGATATCTGATAAACATTCGGACTTACTCATTATTTGAGTATATCAGATTTTTTCTTTTTTTTCCTCTTTCTCCCATTTATGAAATGAGTTCTACTTAAAATAAGTATGTCTATGAACAAAGATAAATAGAATGTTGTCTTAAGATAAAGAATATAGTATCCTTTTAAAAGGAACTGTTATGCAGATTGGCAGCAAATTTTCTATTGCAATACATATACTTCTTAGTGCAGAAGTGTTTAAAGATTTATATAAAGTAACCAGCGATTTTATTGCATCAAGCGCTAATACAAATCCTGTAATTATCCGCAGAATTATGGGAATGCTTAAAGAAGCTGATATTATCGAAGTAGCAGCAGGAACAGGAGGCATAACACTTAAGCGCAATCCCAGGGATATTTCACTTGAAGATATTTATCTTGCAATTGATCCTGTTAAAGATGGAAGGCTTTTTAAAATTCATCAGAATACAGCGCTTGCCTGCCCTGTCGGCGGTAATATAGAAAGAGTGCTGGATCCCTATTTTTTAAAAGTCCAGAATACTATGGAAAAAGAGCTATCAAAATATAATCTTAAAAATCTGATTGATAATCTTAATGATATAAAAAAACGGAAATAGTAGTGTTAGTAAATTTTATTTATAAACTATAGATATAAAATTTTAACAGTATAGATTTTAAAATATATTAATTATATATGATCAAATGTGTGTTTATTCATGTAAGCTTTTACAGCACGCCAGTTTGGGTAAAATCTGTCCATATATGCTTTAAAAATGCTGTTATGGCTTTTTTCAAGGAAATGTACCAATTCATGTATAATAACATATTCCAGGCATTCAGGTGTTTTCTTTACCAATTGCAGGTTAAGCCATATTCTTTTTGCCCTGACATTGCATGTGCCCCATTTTGTCTTCATATTTTTTACTTTCCACTCTTTTGCCCTTACTCCTACAATTTTTTCACATTTTTGAAATAATGGAGGAATAACTTTTTTTAAAATTTTCCGATACCAGTTTTCCATAAGTTTTGCACGCTGTGCAAATGTAGTAGTCCTATGCACCTGCAGGATTATTTTTTGGCCGTTAATAGAAACATTGTTGCGGGCATTGCTGTAAATAACATCCAAATAATATTGGTTACCCCATAAATAATAACTTTCACCAGTAATATATCTGCGTGCTCTCTGTTTTACCCTGTCAGCAATTTTTTCCCTATGTTTTTTAATCCATTCAATACGGGAAGCAGCAAACATTCTGATTGTATCTTCTGCAGTTGACATAGGAGCAGTAATTTGAACATTACCTTCAGGAGGTATAATTCTGATGTAGAGATTTTTTATCTGCTTTTTTTCAACAGATATTTTAATTCCGCCAATAATCAGGTTTGTTATCAATATTTACTCTAGTAGATTATGATTTTTCTCAATTATTCAATTGTTGCTTTATCATTTGTAATAGTTTTTATAAAAAGAGTTTGTCATTCATGCATATTTACGACCGATTCCCGCAGCTTACGCGCCTCTTCCCGCAGCATCTGCTCATCCTTATCCTCTGGTTCGTCCAGGACAATGCCATGCTCGACCTTTTCGTGTGTTTTTGCATCAATTGTTACAAATGTTAAAAAGCCGTTTACAGCATCCTGTCCGGAGATTTCCTCAGTGACATTGACATGTACAATCATGCTGGTTTTTCCAGTATACACGACACGGCTTGTGAATTTAACAACACGCCCATTTTGCACAGAATGGGCAAAAGACATACCATGCATATTGCGGCACACAACTTCGCTAGAGTTGCCATGCTCACAAGCAGCAGCCACAAATGCTGACTCAACAAACCAGGCAGCTGTGCGGGCGGCAAATAGTGTGCCGTGATGGTTTAAGTCCTCGCTTTTGACAAGATGCGTTGAATAATATTTCTTCATTGTTTTTTCTTCTCCCTTTAATAACAATTCTGCAAACGAGGCATCTTAACCTATTCTTGCAATTTTATAAGAAAGCCATATTATTCCCATTCAATAGTAGCGGGAGGTTTGCTTGAAACATCATAGACTACCCTGCCTATTCCAATAACTGAGTTTGTAATTAGAGAAGATATTTCAAGAAGATCTTTCATATCTATTGGAAATACATCTGCAGTCATTCCATCTTTTGATGTTATTGCACGGAGTGCGGCTACTTGCCCATATTTTCGTGTATCGCCGGCAACTCCTACAGACCTTACAGGAAGAAGTATTGCAAATGCCTGCCATATTTTATCGTAAAGGTCTCTTTTTTTAAGTTCATTAATATATATATAGTCTGCTTCACGCAGGAGGTTGCATTTTTCTTCTGTTACTTCTCCAAGTATTCTTACAGCAAGGCCAGGCCCCGGGAAAGGATGCCTTCCTATAATTTCATTGCTAAGCCCTGCGATTTTTCCAAGCTCTCTGACTTCATCTTTATATAACTTATCAAGAGGTTCTA
>JAVBQS010000051.1:0-17060 GCA_031548835.1 Spirochaetia bacterium | reverse complement strand
CAATGCTAAGATTAAAACATTTAAGATTATGTCTTATCCATACAGAAATCATTGCAGAAGGCATTTCCTGAGAATGTCACTTATTTGTGCTATCATCAACATGGATTTACATGATTATTAAGGTTACCGAACAAGTCTATTGGAATAAATTTTCATTGGTATTTACAAGACTATTTTTCATTTGATATTGGCGGCAGAGATGATAACATATTTATTGAATTTATTTCCGAAGATCAGTTCTCTTCAGAAATTGAAAAACTATGCAAACTATCTGTAAAAAAAATACTTGCATATAGATCATATTTCAAAAATCTTACAACAGCAAAAAAAAGAATATGCAGTTACAAATCTTCAAGCCATATTTTATGGCAACATTATCATAAAGGAACAATATCAGGAATTGCAGGAGATATAAAATCCAGAAATAAATATTATGATAATATTTTAAAAACTGAACCAGATATTAAGAATATCACATGGATCACAGAATTTAAGAAAAAAACTGCACAGCTAAAAAGTATTGTAAATTATGAAGAATTTAAATCTGAAATAATAGATATAATTATGCAAACAAGAAGAATGAAAAAATTAAAAGAATTTAACATAATGCTATAACAAAAAAAACAGAAACCTGCAATTTATCATTCTTTAATTTATGTAAATAAATATTACAAATATATTTAGCAACTGATATTTTATATTTTATTAATTACATATTTACTAATTGAAGATAGATTGTTTTTATTATAACTTTAATATGTGAAAAAACCTGAAATACTTTCTCCTGCAGGAGATATTGAAAGCATAAAGGCAGCATTTGCAGCAGGCGCTGACGCAGTATATTTTGGACTCCCATTATTTAATGCAAGACAAAGAGCAAAAAATATAGATTTAAAACAGCTGCCTTCAATTGTATCAGAAGCAAAACTTAGAGGGATAAAATTATATCTTACCTTAAACACACTTATCACAGAAGAAGAAATTCCGGCTGTTCTTGACGTTATTGATAGCGCAATGATCTCCGGAATAAAAGATTTTATTATTCAGGATATAGGCATTCTCTATATTTTAAAAAAAATATATCCAATGGCAGAAATTCACATTTCAACACAGGCAACAACACATACGAAGGGACAGATAATATTTCTCTCAAAATGCGGCGCAGCAAGAGTAAATCTTGCAAGAGAATTACAAATTGAAGAAGTAAAAGAGTTAACAAATCTAGCTCATGAAAACAATCTGGAGACAGAAGTTTTTGTACATGGTTCATACTGCCTCTCTTATTCAGGACAATGTTATCTATGCTCTTTTCTTGAGGGTTGTTCAGGCAACCGTGGATTATGTCAGCAAAACTGCAGGCGGCTTTATAAAAAAGAAAATAAAAAAGGTTATTACTTAAATCTCAAAGATAACAATGCAATTAAATATGTATCTGAACTTATAGATGCAAAAGTTGATTCTCTTAAAATAGAAGGAAGAATTAAAAGCCCTGCCTATGTTTATTCAACAGTAAAAGGCTGGAAAACTCTTGTCGAAAACAGAGAAGAAAAAAATAGAGAAGTAGAAGCGCAACTGCTTTTTGATGGAGTTTTCAACAGGTTGTTTACATCAGGATATCTTGCAGGAAATATAAATAACACAATGTTTGCAAAAACACCGCAAGATTGTTCGCTCAAGCAGTTTGCAGAAGTTATATCATATACAGCAGATAATTTTTTGCTTGAACTTACTCATCAGCTTAAATCAGAAACGCCTTCAGAACTAATAATAAAAGATAATTCCGGTAATTTTATATGCACAGCTATTGCAGAAAATATAATTAATAAATATGAAAAAGATTTTAAAAACACATCCAATTATATAAAAAATAAAGATAGTTATTTATATAAAATAAAAATTACAGGTAAACTGGAAGGTAAAATAAAAAAAGGCGATATAGTATTTGCATCCAAACCAGCACTTGAAGCTGGCGAAGTAAAAAAAATGATTGAAAGTGTTTTATTCAGAAAGATACCATTACAGGCCGAAATATATGCATGTTCAGGAGAACGATTTAAACTTAAATTAGAAGCACAGGGAATTACAGGAACTTTTGAATCAGGACAGCCTCTTTCTATATCATTAAACAATTCTGTTTCAAAAGAAGATATTTCAAAACAGCTTTCACGGTTTGGCAACACTCCTTTTGAACTTGAAAATATTATTTTTGACAAATGGGAAAATAATATTTTCATTCCTTCAAGCATGATAAATAATGCAAGAAGAAAATGCACAGCGCAACTTTTGGGAACTATTGACTCTCCACAGAAAGATATTTTTTTATCAAAATATTATGGCAGTAGTAAAACAGAAAAAATCTTAAATAAAAATAGTTCTTATAGTAATAAAAACAAGCTTTCTGTTTTGACAGATAATATAACTATAGCAGAAAAACTTAAATCAATTTTGGGGAATAAAATTGAGATACTATTTGAAATCACAGATATTTCAAACAGTATAGATGAAAGCTTTACTCTCTTGTTACCTTCTGTAATGGAATATAAAGCAGAAGAGAAATATAAAGAATTTATAAAAAATATCAATAATAATAAATTTATTTTAAACAATACAGCTTTTGTTGAAATAATATTGAACACAAATAAACAATGGATTGCCGGCCCTTTTTTAAATATTACAAATAGCCTTGCATTAAAAATTTTTTCTGAAAATTTCAACTGCATCGGAGGAGTTGTATCTTTTGAACTTTCTCTTGATCAAATAAGACTTCTTGCAAAAAAATCAAATATACCGCTTTCATGTTTTATATATTCTGCAACAAAACTCATGACTACAAGACAGTGTTTGCTTGGATATAAGTGTGGAAAAAAAGCAAGCGATAGCAGCTGTTATTATACCTGCTGCGGAGAAGACAACCTTGATGAAATAAATGGCAGAAGATTAAAAATATATAAACGCAAATGGAATTACACTGAAATATATGATAACAGTTTTATATCAATCCCGGAGATTGTTCCTGTTATTCAAGATACAATATCTAATTTTATTATAGATTTACGCTGTTTCAGCTTTTCCAGTTTTAATTGTGAAGAAATACCTGCAGTTGCAGAACTTTTTTTTAACTATATCAATAGTCCAAGTTCTGATACAAAAAACAAAATTGCCGGATTATTTGGACCAATATCAAAAGGAAATATAAAAAAAGGAATTTAAAATCTATTATGTTCCAGCTGAATACTATATTTAGTATTTACAAAACAATTTTTAACATGGTTACAAAACAGGCCTAATATCAATTTTTATACATCATAATATTAGTGTTTGAAATTAATTTTTATGTTATAATATCAGTGTGAGGATTAAAAGTTTTATATATAGCAGAACCAAAAAATATTCTCCTTATTTTCTGGCTATAGTTATAGTTAGCATATTGGTTTATCTTTTATCGCTTACTGTATTAAAAAAAGTTGAAGAACTTATGTCATATAAATCAAGAATAGATAACATATACAGCAAATGGATTGAAATGAAATCAGATGCGTTAAATTATTTAAAATCAGATAAACAGGAAAATATAAAAGCAAAGCTTAATAAAAGTATTGATATTTTTGCAAGAGATTTTGTTTTTTTCTCAGATAATAAATTAAATAAATTCAATGACTCTTCTCCTGAAGTTATTAACAATATTATTCCATTGATCATTTCATGGAAAGAAATTCAAATAAAGATGTTAGAGATAACAGAAACTCCTCCTGATTTTAAACACTTTACAGATCAAATATATTGGCTGACAAGTGACACAGTTTTTTTTGAATATAATTTTAAACAACTTATAAGATGGTTTGATATTTATAACAAAGAACAACTGCTTTTTCATTGGCGGCTCTTTTTTCTTTTCACAATTACAATTCTGACTTCTGTTTTTTTTCTAAGAATTATAGTAAAAAAATATTTTAAAGAAAAAAAAGCAAGAACAAAAACACTTAAAATTATGGACTCAATTGTATCAGATAGAGAAACAGAAAGATTAAGATTGGCCTTGGATATACATGATACAATTGCGCAAAATCTCTCTTTTTCAAAAATGCTTTGTTATAACTTAAATGCATCAGCTCCAATAGGCGAAACAATGAAAACAATAGACAGTCTTACAGAAATAATTACAAAAACAACAAGTCAAATACGCACTATAATATATGATCTTATGCCTCCGGAACTTGAAAACAATAACATAGAAACAGTTTTTTATGATTATTGTAATTCTTTTCAGGAAAAAACAGGAATTAATATAAATCTTAATATAAAAGAAGTTAAAAATAAATCTATAATTAAATCCCAGCAAATAACGCTTTATAGAATATTACAGGAATGTTTATCCAATGTTTATAAACATTCAAATGCAAAAAATGTTTATATTAATTTTTCTATAAATATTCCATATATTTTTCTGGAAATAAGCGATGACGGCTGTGGGTTAAAACCTCCTGTATTTGAAACTGAAAATAACTATCATCATATAGGACTTAAAGGAATACAGGAAAGAATAGATATTTTTGATGGAGAAATGAACATAATAAATACTCTAAATAGCGGTTATAGTATTTATATAAGAATGGTATTAAAGGAATCCGAGAATGAAAGATAGATATTCTGTTATTACTATTGATGACCACCCTCTTATCAGGGAAGGCATCAAAGCAATAGTTAATAAAAGTAATAAATTTTATATTATTGCAGAAGCTGATAATGCAGATGACGGATACAAAATTGTTATGCAAATCAGACCTGATATAGTTCTGCTTGATATATCTCTTCATGGAACATCAGGAACAGAACTTGCTAAAAAGCTTCTCAAAATAGATCAGTCTATTAAAATAATATTTATTACAATGCATTCTAAAACTCAATATATTGTAGATGCTCTTAAAAGCGGCGTAAAGGGATATATACTTAAAGACAACTCTCCTCTAAGCCTTATAGCAGGAATGGAAAAAATTATTGAAGGAGAAATTTTTGTAGATAGCTATATTTCAAATAAGGTAATATCAGGGCTATTACCGGCAAGCGAAACAAAAACAGAAATTTCAGGAAATAAGTTTTATGATTCACTTACAGCAAGAGAGCAGGAAATTCTTAAAATGCTTGTAAGCGGATATTCTATAAAACAGATTGGAAATGAGCTATTTATAAGTTCTAAAACTGTTGAAAACCACAAAGCTAATATAATGTCAAAGCTTAAATGTAAAAATATGGTTGAGCTTACAAGATTTGCATTTGAAATAGGATTAGTTGATTTATCTGCTAACTGATTGTTTTGCTTTTGTTATCTTAATAAAAACTATTATAACTATTATCAGGCAGAGTAATACTATTGCAAATGACCTGTAAATTGTATCCATGCTTATATATGGAAGAAGACGGAAAGCAAAGATAGGCCCGACAGCGCTGCATAGATCGCCTGCAGTAAGAACAAAACCTATAGAACGTCCATGATTCTTTTTTTCTTCAGAAAAATCCCCAACCAGAGTTCTTACAAGAACTGTTATACTTCCGCTTGGCACTGTACATAATAAAAGTCCCAATAGTGTCATATAAGGAGGGGCCAGGGTAATTACAATAAGACCTACAACTCCAAATAACAAACTTACTATAACTGCATATAATCTGTTTTTAAATTTATCAGAAACAAAACCTGCAAGAGGGGTAAAGCACATTTCCATTGCTGTTCTTGATCCGCTTATTAAACCTGTAAGCGTTGATATTCCTATAAAAACAATAAATGGAGATATTTTTTCTTTTGTAATAACACTAAGCAACGAAGCTATAAAGCCGGAAAAAATAAAACGGGAAATTCCAAAAATAACAGCATAAAGAACTAAGGTTAAATCAAATTTAAATGTATAATTTTTTTTAAAATTTGCAAATGATATTTCTTCTTTTTGTGTTTTTTCAAGATTAGGAAGAGCTATAAGAACAAAAACAGCACCGCAAAGTGAAAGAAATCCGTTAATTGCCATTGTAGGCTGAAAACCTATTTTACCGGAAAGAAACCCACCAACAACAGAACCAAAAACATTACCAATTGAAATCCAGAAATAATACATTCCTGTCCACTTGCCTCTGTTTTCAGAAGTAGTTTCCTCAATCAATATACTTGTCCCGCCAATAATAATTCCAGACCATGCTATTCCCCATAAAATCCTTGCAATAAAAAGAATAGTAAACCCGGAACAAAATCCAAAAATAAGGGCAGACAAAGCACTGACAAACAAGGCAACAATAAGTATTTTTTTTCTATTTCCAAAATCAAACAGATATCCAAAAATGCTATTGGAGAGCAGCCTGACTACTCTGTTTATTCCCATAAGCATTCCTGCATCTGTTAATGAAATTCCAACTGCACCTATATAAAGAGGCAGCACTGCATATATAGTGCTGTCTCCTATTATTGATAAAGCAGAACCTAACCAAAGAGGAATTGCTATTTTTAAAAAATTTTCTTTTTTCTCAAAATCATTACTATTTGACAATGGTAGGATCCAAATTATCTCTGACCCAATCTCCAACAAGACTCATAGCCAGTGTAGTGAGAAAAATAACAGTTCCTGGAATTACAGCAAGCCACCATTCGCCCATAAGGTAATTTCTTCCAAAAGACATCATGCTTCCCAAGCTTGTTTCAGGCGGTTGAATTCCCAATCCTATAAAACTAAGCGATGTTTCAACTATTATTTTCTCCGGAAAATTAAGGGTGAAATTTACAACTATAATGTTAGAAACATTAGGGAAAATATGCCTTGCATAAATTCTTATTGGAGATGCTCCAAGCTGCTTTACAGCAACAGCATACCCATCTTCCTGTGCAGAAAGGGCCATTCCCCTTGCAAGCCTTGCAAATCTCATCCATCCTTGTATTCCCAAAAGAATTACAAATAATACAATACTATTACCAAAAAAAGCAAGAACAAGCAAGGCCATTATCATAAAAGGCATGGCATATTGAAAATCTACAAGAGTCATCAATATTTCATCAACAATGCCTTTAAAATGGGCAGCAATAAAACCAATTATTGTTCCAACCACAGCTGTTATTACAGATCCTATAAATGCAACAGTAAGACTTGTAAATATAGATCTAATCAATCTGCTTAAAGTATCTCTTCCAAGAGCATCTGTTCCGAGAAAATGCGATGAATCCCCGCCCATAAAAGATGGTGGAAGAAGCCTATTAACAAGATCTGTCTCCCTGTAATCCATCGGCATTAATTGCTGATGGAATATTGCAACAAAAAATATAAAAACAAGCCACAATATTGATATAAAAATTAAAGGCGGAACTTTTCTAAAAAATGATTGTATAAAATTTTCCTGTTTCAACATATTATTTTCCGCCTTTTCCAATTCTTATACGCGGATCTAAAAATCCGTAAACAATATCTACAATAAGGTTAGCAACAACAATACTTATACTTAAAAGCAGAACAATAGCCTGCACAACAGCCAGGTCTCGGGACCCTACTGATGTAACAAGAAGCCTTCCTACTCCAGGCCATGCAAAAACTGTTTCAACAACAATACTTCCTGAAACTATTCTTCCTATACTTCCGCCTACAATTGTAACAATAGGAATTGCAGCATTTGGCAAAGCATGTCCATAAATAACACGGTTTCTGCTAAGGCCCCCTGCAGTTGCTGTTCTTATATACGGTTTATTCAAAACTGAAAGCATTGTTGATCTTGTAAACCGCGAATACTGGCCCAGATATGTTACTGTTGTTGTAATTAAAGGTAATATTATATGTTTCCATGAATCGCTGCCGCTGCTTGGCAATATCTTTAACTTAACGCTAAAGAGAAGAATAAGTAAAATACCAAGGAAAAAATTTGGCATGCTAAACCCAAACACGGCAGTACTCATGGTTACTCTATCAATTAATGTATTTCTGTTAAGAGCTGCTTTTATTCCAAGAGGTATTGCTATAACAACAGAAAATAAAATAGCAAGAACCATCAGGTTAATTGTTTTAGGAAGCCTTTCTGCCATAATTACACTAACGTCTCTATTGTCTCTATATGATTTTCCAATATTGCCTTTAAAAAAATTTTTCCAGTAAACGGCATATTGTTCATACAGAGGTTTATCAAGTCCCCATGCAACCCTAAATTCCTGTCTTTCCTGCTCGCTTGCATCAGGAGGAAGAATTGCCTGAGCAGGATCTCCTGTAACCCGTAACACAAAAAAAACAAATGTAACTACAAGTAGCATAGTTATAATTGCCCTTAAAATTTTAACTAAAAAATATGTTATATGCATTTCTCATAACCTCATTTATCATGCAAAAAACATGCAACTTTATGTTTTTCATTTATATTTTTAAGCTGCGGTTCTTCTTCTCTGCATTTATCAAATGCATAAGGACACCTTGAAACAAATCTGCAGCCTTTGGGTAAATCAATAGGACTTGGAGGTTCTCCCTGCAAAATAGTCTTTTCTCTTTTTAATGATGGATCAGGAATAGGAATAGAATTTATAAGAGCTTTTGTATAAGGATGAGCAGTATTATTAAAAAGTTCCTGACACTCAGATTCCTCAACTATTTTACCAAGATACATTACAGCAACACGGTTACATATATGTCTTACTATACGAAGATCATGACTTATAAAAACATATGTTAATTTTCTTTCTGCCTGTATTTTTTTCAGCAAATTTATTACCTGTGCCTGTATTGATACATCAAGAGCTGATACAGGCTCATCACAGACAAGAAGCTGCGGCTGAAGAATAAGAGCTCTTGCAAGTACTGCTCTCTGCCGTTGCCCTCCGCTTATTTCATGCGGATAACGGTCATACATATAACTCTCCATCCCTACAGACTCAAGCAGTTTTATTGCTTTTTCTTTCCGCTCTGTTTTATTGCCTATTTTATGAATATCAAGCGGTTCTTTTATTTGTTTACCTATAGTCATGTATGGATCGAGAGCTCCCATTGGGTCCTGGAACATCATTTGCATATAAATACGCAAAGCCCTCCATTTTTTTGGGCGAAGAGCAGTTATATCAAGTCCGTCAAATTTAACACTTCCGGAAGTAGGATGAATCATGTTAAGGACAAGTTTTGCAGTTGTTGATTTACCGCAGCCGCTCTCTCCCACAATTCCAAAAGTTTCGCCTCTATACACATCAAAATTAATTCCATCAACAGCTTTAAGTTTTCTGTTTTTGCCAAAAAATGAAGATCCTTTAATAGTAAAATGACATATCAAATCTCTCACTTCCATGATATTTTTGGCTTTGTTATTTTCCAGATTTAAACTTGTAACCATAACTCCTCTCTAATCTTATATTTCAGCATGAAAACAGGCAGCTTTATGCTGTCCTGATGAATCAACTACTTTAAGTTCAGGCTGGTTTTTCATACATATTTCAGTACTCTTAGGACATCTCGGCTGGAAACAGCATCCTTTAGGCCTGTTAGACGGAGAAGGAACTGTGCCTTCTATAGGGATGAGAGGTTTATCTGTCTCTCCTGTCATTTTCGGCAGAGATTTCATAAGCCCTGCTGTATAGGGATGTGCCGGCTTTTTAAATAAAATTTCAACAGGAGCTTCTTTTACAACAAGTCCTGTATAAAGTACAAATACGCGCTGTACATTTTCTGCAACAACACCAAGATCATGTGTAATAAGAATGGTTGCCATTCCTCTTTCTTGATTAAGCTTTTTAAGAAGATTTAAAATCTGAGCCTGGACAGTTACATCAAGAGCTGTGGTAGGCTCGTCTGCAATAAGAATATCAGGGTCTCCTGCAAGCGCCATTGCAATCATTACACGCTGGCAGAGCCCTCCTGAAAGCAGGTGGGGATAATCCTTAAGCCTTTCAGCTGGATTTGCAATCCCCACCTGCTCAAGCAGTGAAACAGCTTTATCAACAGCTGCTTCTTTTGAACAGTTGGAATGTCTCTGAATTATTTCTATAAGCTGTGAACCTATTTTCTTAACAGGATTAAGAGATACAACAGGGTCCTGGAAAATCATAGAAATTTGCTTGCCTCTTATCTTTCTTATTTCAGATTCAGGAAGCTCAAGTAAGTTTTTATTCTTATACATAACTTTACCTGTTGCTCTTCCTGTTTCGCCAAGAATGCCAAGAATTGCCATACAGCTAACGCTTTTTCCGCAGCCGCTTTCTCCGACTACTCCGATAACTTCTCTTTCTTTAAGAGAGAATTCCACTTTTTGAACAGCATTTATAACTTTACCGCTGGTTATAAAATTTACTTCAAGATTATTTACAGTCAAAAGTTCTTTATCCATTGACATTCCACTGTCCTTTTTTATTTTAAATTTTCAGGGCCAAAATACATATAAACCTGCCTGTAAGCACTCCAATCAATATTTTTTCTCTTTGCAAAAAAAACAACATTCTGGTAAAGAATCATTGCCGGAGGATTTGCATCAAAAATTTCAAGCATTTTCTTAAAAGAATTATATCTAACTTTCTGGTCTGCTGTTGAATCAAGAGTATTTCCAAGTTTATTGAATTCATCTACATCTGGACCTTTCCAGTTGTAAAAAAGCTGTGCATCATATTGAGGATTAAAAACTCTCCAGAAACACCCTGATGGATCCCCAAAAAGATCTGTATTAGAAGTATTTCTTATTCCAAGTGTTCTTATTTTGTTGGAATCTTCTGCATTAACCTGTGCCCAGTTTTCCCTAACTTCTATTTGAACATTTATTCCTGCAGCTCTCCACATTTCAACCATTGCCTGTGCAGCGCTTACTTCATTTGGATAATAATCATTTAAAATAGGATAAGTAATTATTTCTCCTTTATACTTAGATTCTTTAACAAGTTCTTTTGCTTTATTAAGATCATATTTTGGATATGGATGATCTTTTACAAACATGTTTGCATAACCAGGTTCCTGTAAGCCATTGGTAACTCTTGTTTTTCCGGAAAATAATGTTTTTACAAGAAGCTCTCTATTAATAGCCAGTGACATAGCCTGACGAAGCTTTACATCCATATATGGCTTATGCATATTAAAATAAATTGAAAGAAAACTTGCACTCGGGCCTCCTTCAACAATAAGATTTTTATCTGCTTCAACAGTCTTGATAAGGTCGGTAGATACATCGCTTATAACCTGATAATCTCCTGCCATAAGGCCTGCAATTCTTGCAGAAACTTCTGGAACAGATCTGAATATAAGCGCTTCTGCAGCAGGTTTTCCTCCCCAGTATTCAGTATGTGCCTCAAGAATAAGCTGGTCAGAAGGAATTAATGTTTTTACTTTGTAAGGTCCTGTGCCTACCGGCTTAAAAGACCATTCTTGAAAACTTTTTGCTTCTTTAAAAGCTCTTTTGTTTATTATTTGAAAAACAGGAAGAGATAACCTGTTAGGCATAACAGGGTCTACACCTTTTGTAAAAAATTTTACAGTATACTTATCAACAATTTCCACTCTATCAAAAAGAATCCAGTATCCAGCAGCCCTGGTTGAACCAACTATGGGTTTTGGTCCCATAAGTCTTTCATCGCTAAAAGTAAAAGCAACATCTTCAGACGTTAGTTCATCGCCATTGTGAAATTTAACTCCTTTTTTAAGTTTTACTTCAAGTGTTTTTCCATCAATCTGTTTCCATGATTCTGCAAGAGCCGGCATTAAGCCTTTATCTCCCTTAAAATCATATTCAATAAGATTATTAAAAATATTATAGCTTACCCTATACATAGCTATGGTTAATGTTACACCAGGTTCAAGCGTGTCTGGAACTGCTGGAATTGCAACATTTAATGTAGAAATTTTATCTGACTTAACAGATTCTACTTTCTTTTCAGGAGAACCTGCTGCAAAAACTCCACATATTGGGAGTAAAAAAATTGCAGTCAAAAATAAAATCAGAAATTTTTTCATAATTTCCTCCTAATTATAGTATTTCTCGATATTATAAAAGTAGAATATTAAGAAATAAATAGGGGTATATCTTTATTTTAAATATAATATTAGGGGTTTTTACCTATATCTTTTTTATTAATTCGGCTATAAACTTTTTTTAACTTCAATAATATATAGGGGTCTTTCTATGATAAATATTGCAGGATTTACTATTGCGTCATCTACTGCTCAATTTGAAATTGCTAAAAAAACTTTCGAAGAAATTATAAATATCTGCCTTCAATCAGGATTTATAGGTATGGAAGGAAGCGCTTCCATGTTTGAAAAAAAAAGTGATGTAGAACTTGAAAAAATAGGTACTCTTTTTAAAAAAGCAGGACTAGTTCTTGAAACATTTCATTTGCCTTATACTGATCCTGTTAAACATGATATTGCTACTTTATATGAAGTTGATAGAAAAAAAGTAGAAGATATAATGAAAAAATCTATAGACCAGGCAGTAATACTTGGTTCATCAATAGGAATACTTCATCCTACTACAAGAAAAGATTGTTCAACCAAAGAAGAAGGATTTGAAAAAGTTATGGCCCAGTTGGGTAAAACAGTGGAAACACTTCTAAAACATTGTGAACAATATAAATTTAAAATAGCTATTGAAAATATGTTATCACATTTTGGAAATGACAGGTTGGGTTGCAAAAGAAAACACATGGAAGAAATAATAAAACGGCATGACCATCCTTTATTTAAATTTTGTTTTGATACAGGACATGCGTTGGTCGCAGAAGGCCCTACTGCAATGGAACTTTTTCACATTATGAAAAATAAAATTATTGCTTTTCATCTTGCAGATAATGCAGGAGACAAGGATTCACATCTTGCTCCTGGACATGGAAATTTCTTCTGGAAAGATTTTTTTTGCGAAATAGAAAAAATAGATTATAGAGGCACAATGTGTGTGGAAACACCTCCTTTTTCATATGGACCAAATTATTCTATTGAAGCATGGCAGACAATGAGAAAAGAATTAAAAGTATTGTCAGGATTTTAATACAGGTAATTAATCTCTAAACAATAAAGAGAGATTTTTTGTTTTACAAAATTGTTTAGAGATTAATACAAAATAAATAAAAATTATTTCTATGGAATTATGCCTGTTTCTGTAAGATATTTTAAAGAACCTTTATGAAAAGGAATAGGCACCCCTTTTTTATTATTATTTTTATTTATCAAATCAAGATTATCAGGAATATATTGTTTGATAAAAGCCGGGTTTTCCCACCAAAGTTTTGTAAAAAGATATGCATCATTTTCTGAAAGATTTTCCGAGCAGGCAGCAAAACATGATGTCATAAGCTGTAATTTTTCTTCAAACCCATCTACTGCTCCAAATTTTTCAAGATAAAAAAATGGATATGTTTTAAGAAATTCCCTTGTTATTAAATTTTCTTCAATTTCAATTAAAACTAAATTTCTGGCTGCAGAAATATTTTCCAGACTGCTTTCAGGAGAAAAAGAAAAATTAAATCCTCCATATCCAATATCATACCAGATACAATCAACTTCTTCTCTTAAAAACATATTTATTCCTATAATATCTCTTACATGGTAAATTATTGTATTATCAAGTGTTATGCCGTAAAGTTCCAGAAAATAACTTAATATATCGCCATTTACAGAATTTTCAGAATAAATAGCAATTGATCTGCCTTTTATATCTTCTATTTTTTCAATGCCGCTATCTTTATAAGTAATTAAATTATATACAGCAGGCCATAATGAAAACATGGCTCGTATGGGCTGTTCTTCCTTCCAATAAAAAGGATCTCCATGATAAGCAAGATTAGCTTCCGGTCCTTTTAAAAATGCTATATTAATCTTTTTATTAATTAACTGTTCTATTTTTTCATTATCAATAGAGGGAATAGTATTATTAACTCCTATATAATTAGTATTTGTAGTAATTAACCTTGCCCATGCAGATGCTGCAAGATAAAAAGGCCCTATACTGTTAGAATTTATAAATATAAATTCTTTATTATAAGGCAATAATAAAGTTTCTTTTTTATTACAGGAGATAATAAGAGATAGAAGAAATAATAAAAAGATTAGTTTTTTCTTCATAATTTATTTTATGCTAACATGCCGGTATGGTAAAGTATTAGAATTTATTTCATAAATATTTAATTTAGTGCTAAATTTATAAATTAAAATTGATAAATAGTCTTCTTTTGTTTATTTATCTTTAATAGCTATGAAAAGTATTTATGAAATATGCTCTAAATATATGCTGATAATAATATTGGTATAATTAACAAAAGTTTTTAAGTAAAATGGACCCACTAGGACTTGAAAGCAGTCCTTTTATTATCCCAAGCTATCACACTATATCTAATGTATCATTGATAAATTCTACAGTCAATATAGTGTATATATCATTTTATATCTGATTTTATCATTTGCTATCATAGGATTTTGTAGCAAAAGTATCACTTTTAGTATCACTCAATGCTTAACTCAGTTACATCTTTACATCGATTTCATCTTACATCTATGGCCTGGTAAGTGATGTGTTTTATTAATCTATAAGCTGCAAAAAATATTTTCAAAATAAAAAAATTATTTTTTACATGTCTTTGTACAATCTGTAGAAAAGTAAAATTAATATATATAAATATTGAAAGATTATAGAACACTGTTTGTCAGAGGTTCTCTGTAGTTTTGATTATTAAGTAACTAGAGCAATAGTCTTAAAAAAACAAAGTTGTTAAAAGTTCTATAACCAGATGAAGTTGTCTGGTTATAGAATTATTCAGGTCATTTAAGCGCAGCAGCTTTCTCCCAATCTATTTTGCGTTTGTTAAAGTCACCTTTATTGCCATACGCAACACCACGGTAGTAGTAAGCATCAGTATAATTCGGATCAATGCGTATAGTTTCAGTGAAGTCTGCAATAGCTCTGTCATTGTCTTCTTTTCCTTGGTTGCTAACAAATAAAAGACCACGATTGTAGTAAGCATGAGCGTTGTTAGGGTTAATACGTATGATCTCAGTGTAGTCTACAATGGCACGATCAAGGTCATTCTTGTTAATATACGCAATACCCCGATAATCATAAGCATCAATATTATTCGGGTCAATGCGTATTGCTTCGGTGTAGTCTGCAATGGCACGATCAAGGTCATTCTTCTTATGATATGCATAGCCTCGGTTTATGTAAGCATCAACATAATCCGGGTCAATACATATGGCCTGAGTAAAGTCTGAAATAGCACGATCAGGGTCGCCTTTGTTAAGATATGAAAACCCTCTGCATAAATAAGCATAAGCATTATTGGGGTCAAGGCGAACGGCCTCACTAAAGGTCGCTATAGCCGTTTCGTAATCACCCCGGTTGAGAAAGAGCATACCTTGGTCATCGATAAGCGTGTCTGAGCTACTTTGGGCTCCGATGTAGGAAGAAAAAAAGAGTGCAATACCTACAAATACTATTATAAACTTGGTTTTCAATTTAACCTCCTTTTATCTTATTCAAAAATAATAGGTTACAATTTCCATTCAAAAGCAATAGTATGCCATTTTCTAACGAACATATTTTAACGCGAGTACCATCTGGTATTTATTCCATAGTGTAATTTGGAAGCTGTATAAAAGACATAAAACATAAAAAAATACAAATTATCCTCATTAAGATTGTAATTATGGGTAAATTTTAAAAGAAATTAAAATCCAAGCGATTTAAACAATTCAAGTATTGAATATTCTATACTAAATGTATCGCCCATATCATATGATTTAATATTAATAACTTCATAGATCCCAAGAGAAGGACTGTTAATAAATCTTATTATATTTTCATCGCTATTCTCATTAGACTTTTCTATGTCAATTGTGAACCATTGAATATATAACTCTTGCTGATAGAATATAACAATACGAAGTCTATCATCCCATGAAGAAATTTTAATTTGATTTCCTTCGTTTGCCCGACCCACTTTTGTTACATAATTAATTGAAAGTGTATAATAACTTTCATAATCACTAAGAAATTTTCGAGTTTGGCTAAGACAATTGGAGACACTCTTTAAATTAAGAACATCTGTAGCACATATATTAAAAACAGCAAAAATAGAAAATAAAAAAATAAGAAATATCTTTTTCATATTTATCCTCTTATAAAAAATGAAAATCAAACATAAGTTTTTATAAAACTATAACTATTAGTATAAATATATGCAAGTAGTTAATTATTTGAAATAAAATAAAAACGTATTCTTAATCTATATATAGTAGGTTTTGAGTATGATGCGTTTAAACTCTGTTTTAGCTCACAATATAAAAACTCGTAGAAAATCTTTGGGGTTAACTCAAGAAGCTCTGGCAGAAAAGGTAAATACTGCTTCAACCTATATAGCAATGATCGAATCAGAAAAGCGTACTCCGTCTTTTAAGATGATTGAGCGGATAGCAGAAGTTTTAAAAATAGATGCGCCAGAACTCTTTTCGACTAAAGACTACCCTTTAGAAAAGACATTGCAACTTAGGGAAGATTTGATGAACCAATTTGATCAATTTCTTAGAGCAGCAATCAAGGAAATTGAAAAGAAAAAATAACACTATTATGTATGACAATTCATTCATTTCCTGCCAGTGTCTCTAGTATTTTTTTGAATCCCTCATACTTACCCTTTCTTACGCGCGATTTTCAGTATATAAATATATGAGCTGTGAAGGTTTGATTTTAACCACCACAGCTCTGTTGCTTTTAAAACTTAATAGTATCTCTCTATATCCATTTCAAAAGCCCCAAGGGGACAAAATTTATTTTTAAAACTTAGTAGTTTCTTTAGGATCAGGTGGCACAGTCCATTGACCATATCCAACAGAAACAGCTAGACCTTTATCTCTCAATTTTCTCAGAGCGTTTGAAACTGACGAGTTTGATTTACCCAGCATATCTATTAGGGCGTGTCCCTAAAGTAGAAATATGATATACTCCGAAGCATGAAAAATCGACACAGTGTAACAAATGAAGAATGGTCTCGAATCCAGCCGATGCTGCCCAAGCAGGGAAAAATGGGACGGCCACGCAAAGATGCTCGAGAATTGGTCGACGCCATGTTGTGGATTTTTAAAACCGGTGCGCCATGGCGTGAT
>JAVBQS010000122.1:0-7675 GCA_031548835.1 Spirochaetia bacterium | reverse complement strand
ATGAATAATTATAAAAAAACATTTTTTGTAACATTTTTTTTTATTATATGCAGTGCTTTTGTAATGGCAGATATTGTATGGGAAGGAACAGCTGCAATGGCAAGATATGGAGAATTCCCTCTTAAAGGATTTTATGGAGCTTCAAATTCTTTTCCTTTAAATACTATTATTTTAGTGGAAAATGCTAAGAACAAAAACAGCATAGAAGTGCTTATTGTTGATAATCTCAGCGACAATAATCTATTTCTTCTTCTTTCAAAAGATGCGGCTGAAAAACTTGATATGAAACAGGATGAAGTTTTGCCTGTAAAAGCACAAATACTAAAAGAAATAGTATCTTCCGGTATTATTAATACAGATGATAAAAAAGCGTTAAACAGCGACCCAGATAATAATATAGCTGAAAGCGGAGCTCCGATTCTTGCTAATGTGGCAGAACTTGAAAATGTTTTATCAGAAAATAATATAGCTCCTGATAAAAGTGCAGAAACCAGCGCAGGAATGGCTGAAACAGGAACATCTGAAAAAGTAGTAATTATTTATGATAACGAAGAAGATAATATAGCAGAGACTTCAGATACAGAATCTGTATTGCCGCCTGTGCCGGCAGAAACAGGGCTGGCCGCAGTTGAAGAGGCTGGTGATACACCGCCATATACTGATACAGATAGCAGCACCCTGGCAGAGAATTATAAACCATCTGATACATCTGCTTCTGATGATTCCCAATTAATGAAAAATAATTCACTTAGCGATCTTGAAGAATATTATGAAAACATGGATAAAAAATATGTTTTATTGCCTACAAATCCAAGGCCTCCGATAGTTAATGGTATTGATGAAACAGCATCATCAGGATTGGTAAAAGATGATACGCCTGTTACTGCTCCTGCAAAAAGCTATGCTGAAAAATTTGATGAAAGTTATTATGTTCAGATTATAGCATTTAAAGATTATTCCAGCGCAGAAAAAGTAATGAAATCTGTTAATATTGATTATCCTCTTGTTATCCATTATGATGAAAAACAGTGTTTGTATAAAGTTATGGCAGGGCCTCTTAAAATAGATGAAAGAGGAGCTGCTCTATATAGTGCAAGAAACAGCGGCTACAAAGACGCTTTTATAAAGAAAGGTGAGTAAAAAACAGATAGACCTTTTTTCAGGGTCAGGCAATGACGAAAAAGAAATAGATGAAATAAAAACTCTTACTGATCTGCTGCTTAAATATCAGCATGAATATTATGTGCTTAATAAGCCTACAGTATCAGACAGGGAATATGATCTGCTTTTTGACAAGCTGCAATTTCTTGAAAAAAAATATCCACAGTATGCAAGTGAAAATTCTCCTGTTAAAAGAGTTGGATCTGACCTTACCTCTGAACTGCCGGAAGTAAAACATACTGTTCCTGTTTTAAGCCTTGATAAAGTTTATAATGTGCCAGATCTTTTAAAATGGATTGAAAAGTTAAAAAAAGTATCTTCAAATAATCCTGTTTTAATTGTTGAAGAAAAAATAGATGGTATTTCAATAGTTCTTTATTATAAAAACGGAATTCTTGAAAAAGCTGTAACAAGAGGTAACGGCGAAACCGGAAATGATGTTACAGCAAATGTAAGGACAATAGGAGCTGTTCCATTAAAACTTACAGAAAAGCTTACTGTTGCAGTAAGGGGAGAAATATATCTTCCTCTTGAAATGTTTAATGAAATAAACCAGTCGCTTGATACTAAATTTGCAAATCCAAGAAATCTTGCGGCAGGGACAATAAGAAGAATAAAAAGCTCTGAAGTAAGCAAAGTTCCTCTTAATATATTTGTATATGAAGGTTTTTTTGAAAATATTAAAATAAATACCCACCATGAAATACTTAAAAAGCTTTATGATCTTGGATTCCGTTTAAATAAAAATATAATGGCATTTACAAGTTCTGATAAAGATATTGCTTCTTTAGGAAATTTTATTCCTTTATCAAAGTTATCTGATATTGGAAATTATATAACAAAAGAAGCAATAGAAAGAAAAAATCTTGGTTATGAAATTGACGGCCTTGTAATTAAAATTGATAATATTGATGACAGGGAAAAATATGGCTATACAGGCCACCATCCAAAATGGGCAATAGCTTATAAATTTGAATCATCAGAAGCAGAATCAACAGTTAAAGCAATTGATATCCAGATTGGCAGGACAGGCAGAGCCACTCCTGTTGCGCGTATAGAACCTGTTAAAATATCAGGTTCTGTAGTATCAAATGTTACGTTACATAATCAGGATTATATTGATTTTCTTTCGCTTGCTATTGGAGACAGAGTTACAGTATCAAAAAGAGGCGATGTCATACCAGCTATAGAAAGTGTTGTTGATAAAGGCGTTCCTGGAAGTCATATATGGAAAATGGCTGAAAAATGTCCTTTTTGCGAAAGCGTTCTTGTGCCTGATGGTGCCCATCTTTTCTGCAAAAACGAATTATGCCCGGAAAGAATAAAAGGACAGATACTTTTCTTTGTTTCAAAAGATCAGATGAATATAGAAAATCTTGGCTATGAAACAGTAGAACTTCTTGTAAGCGAAAAAATTATAACAAATGTTTATGAAATCTATACAACAGATATGTCTGTGCTTGAAAATTATGAAGGCTATGGGCAAAAAAAAATAGAACTTATAAATGATGGAATTAAAAAAAGCAAAGAAAAACCTTTTAAAACTGTTTTATCATCTTTAGGTATACAGGATATAGGGCCTAAAGTTTGCCAGCTCTTAATTGAAGCAGGAATAAATTCTATAGAATCTATTTATGAAATTGCAGAAAATAGTGATACAGAAAAACTTCTTGCTATAAAAGGAATAGGGGATAAGACAGCACAATCTTTTATAAAAAATTTTAATAATCCTAAAATCAGAAAAACAATAAAAAAACTATCTGAAGCAGGGCTTTCCATGAATGAGGAACAGCCTGTTAGTATAAATCAAAAATTTAAGGGACAATCATGGTGCGTTACTGGAAGCTTTGATAATTTTAAACCAAGAACAGTTGCAGAAGATGAAATAAGAAAAAGAGGTGGAGATGTTGTAAGCCAGGTAAGCGGAAAGACAACACATTTATTGTGCGGGCAGTCCCCTGGATCAAAATATGATAAAGCTTTAAAAGCAGGAATAAAAATTGTTACAGAAGAAGAATTTTTACAGTTACTCAAATAAATAAGGATCTTTCTTTGAAATATTTAATAAATAAAGCAGTTTCTTTTCTTGAAAAAAAAGGATATGGCATTATCCATCCATCCCAATATAAAAGTGATATGGAAAACGAGTTTCTGGATATATGGGAAAAAACAAAACACTATACAATGATATCTGTTGAAAGAGGATATAATATTTTTAAATCAGTAGAATATATTATTAAAAATAATATACCTGGGGATTTTGTAGAGTGTGGAGTCTGGAAAGGCGGCGCATGTATGATTATGGTAAAATCTCTTTTAAAACTGGGAAAGCAGGATAGAAAAATAGCGCTGTATGACACTTTTGCAGGCATGACAGAACCAGATGAAAATGACTGTATTGCATGGACTGGAAAAAATATGAAAGATAGGTGGAAAAAAAGCAAAGATAATGATGGAAATTATCTTTGGGCAGCAGGCATAGATGAAGTAAGAAAAAATATGATTTCAACAGGTTATCCTGAAAATATGATTTTATTTAATAAAGGAGATGTTTGTAAAACACTTGATGAAAAAATACCCGAGTCTATTTCTCTTTTAAGGCTTGATACAGACTGGTATGAATCAACAAAAAAGGAACTTGAAATACTTTATCCTTTATTAAATAGGGAAGGTGTGCTTATTATTGATGACTACGGCCATTTTACAGGAGCAAAAAAAGCAGTTGACGAATATTTTTTAGAACAAAATAGATCAAAGATTTACTTAAGCCGTATTGACTATACAGGAAGGGTAGGTATTAAATTATAGATACTGGGGTTTGTTTTGGAAAATCATATTCTTTTTAAAAATATAGAAGATAATATCAATAAAATTTCTGAAGAAATAATTTCTGCTGCAAAAACAGCAGGAAGAGATCCTTCTGAAATAAAATTGATGGCTGTGACAAAAACAAAGCCTCTCGAATATGCTGAGGCTGCATATAAAGCAGGAATAAGGCTGTTTGGCGAAAACAGAGTGCAGGAGATGGAAGAAAAGCTCTTATCTTTTCATAAAGATGCTGAAATACATCTTATAGGACACTTGCAGAGAAATAAAGTTAAAAAAGCTATTTCTGTCGCAGCTTCTATAGATTCTGTTGATAAATATGAGACTGCAGAAGAACTATCAAAACAGTGTAAAATTTCAGGAAAAGAGATTTCAATACTTCTTGAATATAATACATCAGGCGAACAGTCCAAGAGCGGTTTTTTAAGTGAAAAAGAATTATTTGAATCTATAGATAAAATAAGAGGACTTGAAAATATTAAAATCAGAGGGATTATGACTATTGCGCCTTTTACAGATGATGAAAAAGCTGTAAGAAAATCTTTTAGAATGCTTGCAGATCTTTATAAAAAAATAAAGGCCGGCCATCCTGATTTAAATATTGATACACTTTCCATGGGAATGTCTTCTGATTTTAAAATTGCAATAGAGGAAGGTTCCACTATTATAAGAATTGGAACAGGATTATTTGGAAGCCGAAACTAAAAAATTGAGTAAGGCAATAATATGAGAAAGATAGCTATAATTATTCTATTCTTTTTTATCAATTCTCTTATTTTTTCTGCTGATGATGCTTATAAAGATCTAATACCTGAAGAATATGATAAAAGTGAATTCCCTCAGGGATTGCGTGATTTAAGAAGAGCAGAAATTATTCTTGTGGGAAGCTATCCATTTTCGCTGCTTTTTACAAAAATCGGCATGGATGTTTATGATTATGCTTCAAATGGTTTTGACAGTAAATATGCTCCATCATTATTCGGAGGATCATCAAATATTGACAGGACAAGCAGCGATCCTGAAAAAGTTCTTCTTACAGCTTTATGTGTTTCGGCAGGAGTAGTATTAATAGATTTTATTATAGGTAAAGTTAAAAAAGGAAAAAGTCAAAGTGCGAATAAGCAAACAGTTAAATATAGAGAATCTGGAGCTGCCGGAAATCAGAATAGATAAATATCTTTCTGATTATCTTAAAATATTAACAAGAAGCCAGCTTAAAACAAGAAATACAAAAATATATATAAATGGGAAAGAAGCAAAATTTTCCAGGACAGTAAAAAATGGAGATTCTGTTTCTATTGAATATGATTCTGCTCCAGAACTGGATATTAAACCTGAAAATATTGATCTTGATATAATATATGAAGATGAAAATGTTGCTGTTATAAATAAACCTCAAGGCATGGTTGTCCATCCTGCAGCAGGAAATCCTGATGGCACTCTTGCAAATGCATTTTTATATCATTTTGCTGATAATGATTTTGATAAAGAAGATGATGACCAAAGGCCTGGAATTGTGCACAGGCTTGATAAAGATACATCTGGTGTCATAATAACAGCTAAAAACAGCGCTGCGCATGAATTTCTTTCCATGCAGTTTAGGCAGAAGAAAGTTAAAAAGAAATATCTTGCAATAGTTAAAGGCAAGATGCCGACACAGGAAGGAGTTATAGAAACAAATCTTGCAAGAGACAGAAATAACAGAAAAAAATTTGCAGCAGTTACAGGAAAAGGTAAATCAGCTGTTACCTGTTTTAAAGTGCTCAAAGAATTTGAAGATTCCTCTCTTATATCTCTTGAGCCTGAAACAGGAAGAACACATCAGCTTAGAGTTCATATGCAGTACTATGGCTGCCCGATAATAGGAGACCCTTTATACAGCCGCAAGATTGCAAAACATGGCGGCATTACAATGATGCTTCATGCCTATATTCTGATAATTGAACTTCCCTTATATGGAATAAAAAAATTTCATGCGCCTCTTCCTGAAAGATTTAAAAAATTTATAAAAGAAAATTCATAAAATAATAGGGTAGGCTAACCTTGTCTGTTTTGAGGTATATATTTTCTAAGGTTTTTTATAACTTCATCAAAATCTAAAGGTTTGCCTATATGATCATTCATTCCTGCTTTAAGGCATTTTTCAATATCTTCACGGAATACATTTGCAGTCATTGCTATTATAGGTATTTTTTTTGCATATGGATTATTAAGTTCCCTTATGCGCCTGGTTGCTTCATAACCATCCATTTCAGGCATGTGTATATCCATAAAAATTATATCATATAATTCCGGAGCAATATTAAATTTTTCTACAGCTTCAGCTCCGTTAGCTGCACATTCAATTAAAAGTTCGGTAGGTTCAAGAATTGCAAGAACAATTTCTCGGTTTATTTCTATATCTTCTACAAGCAAAATATGACGGCCTGAAAAAGATATCTCTTTTGTAAATTTATTTTTTTCTTCCGGCAAAGTCTTTTTTGTAAAGCATTCATTAATACAATCTATTATGTTTACTGTGAAAAGAGGTTTTTGAATAAATTTTTCTATTCCAATTTCTTTGACATTATGTTGTATTTCATTTAATTCTGCGGCAGGTATCATAAGCACAATTGATTTATCTCTATTCTGTTTATTAATAAGCTCTAACAGTTGAATACTGTTTTTTACCGCTATTTTCCGGTCTATAAAATAAATATCATAAATACTGTCTTTTCCAATTAAATTACAAGCTTCAAAACTATCAGCAGCTATATCGCAAATTATTCCAATTTGTTCTGAGATATCTGTAAAATATTCTTTTATTTCTGATGAATCATCTATAACAAGTATATGTATATTATTGTATTTTATATTTTGTTTAAGCAAAGGTAACTTATTTTCTATAATGCCTGGCTTTACATTAATTGTAAATGTAAATATTGAGCCTTTGCCTGGTTCTGATTCAACCCATATTTCACCGCCCATCATTTTAATAATATTTTTTGATATTGTAAGGCCAAGGCCTGTTCCTCCGAATTTTCTTGATATACCTGCGTCAGCCTGCTCAAAAGAAGTGAAAAGTCTTTCCTGATTTTCTTTTTTTATTCCAATACCTGTATCGCTTACTTTAATTTCTATTATACAATTTCCATTACTTTCTTTACTAACCATATATGCATTAAAAGTAATTATGCCGTTGGCTGGTGTAAATTTTACAGCATTTGACAGTAGATTTGTTATAACTTGTCTTAGCCTTTGCTCATCACATATAATTGTATATGGAATTTTTTTATCTATATTTATGTTAAAAATTTGCTGTTTCTCATTTACATGAAAATTGATAACATTTGCCACTTTCATAATCATTTTTTCAAAATTAAATTCTGTCATATAAAGTTCAAATTTATTTGCTTCAATTTTAGACATATCAAGAATATCATTAATAACTCCAAGCAAGTGGCTGGAGGCTTCATAAATTTTATTAAGGCAGTAATCTTTTTTTAAAATACTATCAGAAGATTTTGCAATATTTGTCATACCTATAATTGCATTCATTGGAGTGCGCATTTCATGCGACATATTTGCAAGAAAATCTGATTTTGCCTTGCTTGCTTTTTCTGCTGTTTCTTTTGCTTTTACAAGTTCTGTGGAATTATGCATAAGCACTATAACTCCGCCAAGTTCTTTTTTACCATTTGCAAAAGAC
>JAVBQS010000131.1:0-6142 GCA_031548835.1 Spirochaetia bacterium | reverse complement strand
TGATTCATATTTTGGAGAGATAAAAGATCCAAAACTTTTACCTGCTGCTATTATTGGCGAAGAAAAGTATGAACCAAGAAAGATAAACAGCAGCATTTCATATAACTATCAGCAGATAATTTTATGGAGTGTCCTTATTATTGCTGTACTGCTTATTTCTGTTCTTGCATATTTTATGGCTAAATCTATATCTAAAAGTTAAATATTTACAGACTGGTTTTTTTACATCAGTGCAAGTTAAAAAAGAATTAACTGGTCCTCTTTTTCTTTTGGAATATAGTCATAATATTTTGGAACTATATTTTCAAGTTTATCAAGAAAACGGCTTGGATTATTTTCCAGCTGCCTTCCCTGAAAAAATCTTGATTTTGCATGTGAAAGATATAATCCATATCTTGCGCGAGTCATTGCAACATAGAGAACTCTTTTTTCTTCATCTATTATTTTTTCAATTTGCTTTTTGTTATCATATTTAAAATTTTCATATAGCGTGAAAGGCAATATTCCTTCTTCAACTCCTGCTATAAAAACATGATCAAATTCAAGCCCTTTTGATGCATGGATAGTCATTATTGTCACACAATCTTTTTTTATTCCTATGCTGTCGTTTGAGTCTGAAACAGCAATTGCATCGAGAAAAGATTTAATATCATCATATAAAGCAGCAAAGTTATATAAACGTAATATATGATGAGGAAAATCATCTGTTTTTATATTGCCAATATTTTTAATAGCTGCAATATTTTTTGCTATAGAATTTTTATCTTTTATTATTTTCCAGATTATAGCAACAATATCTTTGGGAGGCAAACTGTAAATATAATTCTGGAGTTCTTTCCTGATAGCAATTCTTGCCTCATCAGTTATTTTTTCTGAAATAGATTGAGCAGCAGCAGCAATAGTTTCATAAACTATATCTTTTATAATATAAATAATATCTTTTATTTTTTCCTCATCCCGCCACAATTTTTCGCCTACAACCTGATATGGTATGCCATGGTTTTGTAATGCTTTTTCTATAGGAGCTGAGAGCGCTATTGTTCGTAAAAGTATGGCGCACTCTCCAAGATTTTTAAGATATATTTCAGGCTGTTTATCTGTTTCATCAGGAATATCTTTTTTCTTTACTGTTCTATTTGAAGCTGTGCCGCTATCTATTGAAAAAAATGTTGTTCCTCCTATGAGCCGGGAGATGCGTCTTGCAATACCTTCTGCCTCAGCTTTTTCACTTGGAAAAGAAAAACGGTAAAGATTTACTTCATTATTGCTTCCTTCAAGTTCTGTGTTTATTAAAGAGCCTGCTGCATTTATAATAGGCCCTGCGCATCTGAAGCTTTTTGTAAGTCTATAAAGTGCTGCATCTGGATAGTCTTTTAAAAACCTGTCTATAAAATATTTATCAGATCCTCTAAATCCATATATTGATTGATTAGGATCTCCAATAACACAAAGTTCAGGTATATCGGAAATATTGTTGTAACTTTTTTTTGTATCAGGCGCAAAAAGTTTTATAAGGGCATATTGCGCAAAATTAACATCCTGATATTCATCAACAAAAATATATTTAAACTGTTTCCTGTAGTGAGAAAGAATTTCAGGATATTTTATAAAAAGCCTTACTGTGCCTGCAATAAGATCATCAAAATCAAGTGAAGAAATAGATTTTAGATAATCCCTGTAATTGGAATATAAAATATCTAGCTCAGGATAATGATTTAGATTATTTAAAAATTCTGAATAACCAATCTCTTCTGTGATTTCTTTAAATTCCTGCATTACTTCTGAATTTATATTTAAAACAGCTTCGCCAGGCAATAAGAGAAGCTTTTTCTTTTCTTCTATATATTTTCCCAAAGTTTGCGGCTTGATTTTACTGTTTCTTGTTGCTGTTTTATTTTTTTCTATAATAATTTTTAATATTTCTGACTGTTCTTTATCATCTGTTATTTTGAAATTTTCAATAAGGCCTATTTTTGCAGATTGTTCTCTTAAAATAGAGCTGCACAGGGAATGAAATGTTGCTGTTTTTATATTTACTTTATTGGAATTATTTACTGTTTTTAAAATACGTTCTTTTAATTCAGAAGCAGCTTTAACAGTAAATGTAACAGCAAGAATTGAATCTGTTTTATTATTTTTTATAATTCCTGCAATACGGTATGCAAGCGTGGCTGTTTTTCCTGTTCCTGGTCCTGCAATAATTATTGAGTGCCCATTCTTGTGGGAAATTATTTTTTCCTGTTCAGAGTTTAAGATAAAAACTTCTTTTTTTTCTGTAGTGTGTTTTTCTTTTATTTTTTTCTTTTCAGGTTTTTGTGCTATATCTGTTTTTGTTTTTTTTATGTTACTTCTGTTTTCAGAAATATCGGGAAAGAGGGCAGGCGCAGATAAGCTTGCAGCTTTTTCTCCTTTGCCGAAGGCGCGTATTACTCCATACTCGCCATCATAGCCTGGAGTTATTGATACATTGCCTGACCTCATGCGGCCTATTGCATCTGCAAGAATATCTCCAGGAATACCTGCTGCTCCAATTTTTTTAATATTATCAAGGCTTAAATCAACAAGAAGTGAAAATTCACTTCCTGCTTTTGCAATTATGGAACTATATGCAGCAGTTACTTTTTTTGAAGATACTCCTGTTTCAAGAATTTCAGATAATAGCTCGCATAAAGGTATTAATGACCTGTATGGCCGCCTGTTGGTTGAGATATAATTTTCAGGACATGGAGCTTCTTCATCAACTTTATTATCTGCGAGCTCCATTATACGCCTCATTACTCCCTGTATTAAAGGCTTCTTGCAGACAGGGCATATTCCTTCTGAAAGAATTGTTTCTTCCGGGCTTAGATAAATATTGCAGTTTCTGTGCCCGTCATAATGGTATTTTCCTTCCTGTGGAAAAAACTCAATTGTTTCTATTATATCGCTATCTCTGCCTTTTCTCTGCAATGCTTTTACAAGTGACGGATATGACATTTCCATTTCCATAATTGTTGCTTCGCGTCCAAGTTTTTCAGGCGAATGCGCATCAGAATTTGAAATTATTGAAAATCGGTCAAGAGTTTCCACTGCCCAGTTCATTGGAGGATTTGAAGACAGTCCTGTTTCTATTGCATAAATATATCTAGAAAGGTCCTGGTAGCACTCATCAATAGAATCAAAACCTGATTTAGCTCCAAGAGCTGAAAACCATGGAGTCCATATATGGGCAGGTATAAGCATTGAGCGTTCATCTGTCTCAAGAAGAATTTCAAAAAGATCGCGCGAATCAATTCCAAGAATTGGCCTTCCATCAGATCTGATATTTCCCACTTTCTCAAGCCTTGCCTGAAAATCAGCCGCTGCTTTAAAGTTTGGCAAAATTACAACATGATGTATTTTTCTTGTTTTATCATCCTTGCTGTAAATTGTGCTTATTTCTCCTGTAAGAACAAATCTTGGAAAATTGTTATCATTATCAGCAGGCAAAGGAATGGTTTCTGTTAATGCAATATCAGAATCAAAATCTTTTTTAAGATTTTGTTTTAGAGTATATAAACCTTCTTCTGCGCTTTCAAGCTGTTCTTTGAGTTCATTAAGCCATGCCGGATGAGTACAGTCTCCTGTCCCGACAAGATTAATTCCCTTAATTCTTGCCCATCTGTCAAGATAAGAAGGAATAAGTTTCGAACTTGTTGCTCTTGAGTATTTTGAATGAATATGAAGGTCAGCAATGATGCGCATAAGCTATTATAAAATAGTGATAGGTTTTCAGCAATAAATACAGCCTATTATATAAATAAAATATTTGTTTTAGGAATTTACAAAAATCTGGAATTTAATTTATTGTAAAAAATATTCAAGAGCATCTTTGCGGGCTGCTTCAAGAATATCTTTATCTTCAATAATATCTGCAATCTTGAATTCTGCAAATCCTGATTGCCTTAGGCCAGTAATATCTCCATGCCCTCTAAGCTTTAGATCTTCTTCTGCTATTTTAAAACCATCGCAGGTTTCTTTTATAACTCTAAGCCTTGATTTTGCCTCATCTGTAAGATCTTTTGAAAAAACCAGAAAAGTATATGATGGATATTTGCTTCTTCCAATTCTTCCCCTAAGCTGATGCAGGGCTGTAAGTCCAAATCTTTCAGCATGTTCAATTACCATGCATGTGGCTTTTGGAACATCAACTCCAACTTCAACAATGCTTGTTGCTACAAGTATATTTGTTTTTCCTGATGAAAAATCTTTCATAACTTCTTCTTTTATTTCTTCATTAAGACGCGAGTGAAGCATTGCGCATTTGTATTCAGGAAATATTTTTTCAGCAAGATGCTTAAACATTGCTTCTGCATTTTTAAGATTAAGCGAAGATGATTCTTCAATAAGAGGATAAATAAAATAAGCCTGAAATCCTTTTTTAAGTTCATTTCTAACCCAGTCATAAACTTTTTCTATATTTTCCTCAAAAACTGTGTGAGTCTTTATTGGAATACGGCCTTTTGGCCTTGTTTTTATTGTTGAGATTGAAATATCGCCGAAAAAAGTCATTTGAAGTGTTCTTGGAATAGGAGTTGCAGTCATCATAAGATAGTCTGCATCTTTTCCTTTTTCAGCAAGAGCTGTTCTTTGAGCAACCCCAAACTTGTGCTGTTCATCAACAATTATAAAACCAAGATTTTTAAATTTTACAGGATCAGATAACAGGGAGTGTGTTCCTATAATAAGATCAATTGCTCCTGCTTCAAGCGCATCACGCACATACTTTTTTTTTGCTTCTGGCAGCTTTCCTGAAAGAAAAGCCATTCTTATGCCAGTTTCTGAAAAAAGTTTTGAAGCTGTTTCAAGATGCTGTTTTGCAAGCAGCTCTGTTGGAGCCATAAATGCTGCCTGATACCCATATTCAAGATAGGGAAGCGCAGAAAGAAATGCAACAATTGTTTTACCGCAGCCTACATCTCCCTGTACTATTCTATCCATTGGAGTATCTGAATTGCTCTCTTTATAAATATCTTCTATTGCTGATTTCTGATCTTCTGTTAAAGCAAAAGAGAGTTTTTCTATTATTTTATTTTGCAGATTGCGCGGCAAGACTCTTTTTTCTCGTTTATATGCTATCTTTTGTTTTTTAATTTCAAGTATATTTTTTTGAAAAATAAAAAATTCTTCATATTTTAAAGTTTTAACAGCTTTTTCAAGAAGTTCTCTGTTTTCAGGAAAGTGAATATTTGCCAATGCCTGCGGCTGATTTAAAAGATTATTTTTTTCTATAATATGTTTAGGTAAAATATCTTCAGCATATCTGCCTTCTGTTTCAATTGCGCTATAAATTATTTTTCTAAGAAAACCTTGTGTAAGCCCTGATGTTAGCGGATATATAGGTATAATTTTTAAAAAATTTAAAGGAGCTTCGCTTAATTTTTCATATTCAAAATTTGTGCATTGAATTTCTCCAAACCTTAGTGAAAATGTTCCATATATATAATAGAACTCTTCCCTGTGCAAAGAGTTTGCAAGGAAATTTCTTCCAAAGCAGACAAGGACTGCTTCGCCAGAGTTGTCGCTTACATGGATTTTAAGTGTTTTTTTATTCCCATAACCGAAATATGAAAAATCATCAACCTTGCACAAAACAGTAATTGTTACAGGTTCGCCATTATTTTTCATTACTTCTGAAAGTTCTGAAACACTATCTCTTAATTCATAAGCGCGGGGAAAATAATATAATAAATCACTTATAGAAGTAATGCCTGCCTCTTTGAGATACTTGATGGAGACAGCGCCGACTCCTTTAAGCATTTTAAGGGAAGGCATTTTTACATCCTGCTAGAAAGGAATTGTCATAGCTAATTGAGCAAGGAAATTAATTAAAAAGTTACCTGCAATACAGATAACTGTTATTGAAATAGTAAATATAACAAGAGATGTCAAATAGCTTGGATTACTTTTTACAAACAGGGAGGAAATTCTTGAAGCCATAGGCGCAATTATTGAATCAAGGCTTGTTAAAAAAGTTGAGTATTTATTTGGCCTTGCAAGAATAATTATAATTCTAATTAGTGCAATAATAACGAGAAAAAAAAGCAAGGTAGATATTGCATTCCATATGGCTTTTATAAAAATTGCAACAATTATGACAAATTTAATTGTTCATGCATTGACG
>JAVBQS010000147.1:0-13500 GCA_031548835.1 Spirochaetia bacterium | reverse complement strand
ATACCCGTTTCACGGGTAGCGACGTGTCAAAAGCAGTGGGCTTGAACGTCAGTGAAAGCCAGCGTCTTGAGACGCCGCTGGCAACCTCGGCTTATAGCCGCAGTACAAACCACCCGTTTGACGGGTGGTTTTGATTTATTTAAAATTATAATTTTACAGGTATTGCTTTTAATGCATCATCAAGCTGTTTTTTCTGTTTTTTGAGATCTTCTTCATAGTTATTTACTTGAGCTTTAAGATCATTAACCTGTTTTTCTGCATCTGACAGCATGGCAGCTTTTTCTTTTACAATAGATGACATTTCGTCCTGTACAAATGCTTTTACTTCTGCTGCAATCTTTTCTGGTGAAATTGCATTTGCTATAAGCCTATCAATATTGCTTTTTATAGCAAGTGAAAAATTTTTATTTACATATTTATAAGCAACATCAAAATCAATTTTACCGCCTGTTTCAATAATATTTTTAATAATTTTTCCTGTATTATTTGCAGCATTTATTTTTAATTCTTTTAAAGTTATTCCAATATCTCCTCTATAATCTTTATTTGGAGAAATCATTGATGCGCCTTTAATATCAACTCCTGCGCCGAATTTATCTATTCCTGCTGCAGAGAGAAAAGAAACATTTGAGAATTTGCTTCCTATTACAGAAAGATTGATGTTTGAAAGATCTTTTGCAGTTTTTCTTGTATCAAAAAGGCCGTCAATATTTGTATGTATTCCTTCAATATTTGAATCAATAAGAAAAACAAGAGGCTTTCCAAGAAGTTCCTGGTCATTTGTAATATCATTTATTTTAAGAGCCTGCCTCTCCTTGCCTGTAAAAAAAGATCCTGAAATTTTTTCTATATGTAATGACGGAGTTCCATAAACTTTAAATTTAATATCTCTTCCTCTTTTTTTGGCAGGTTCAGCTTTCTTTTTTTCTTCGCCAGCATTATTGTTTTTACCAGATTCCATAATATCCATTACAATATTAAATGCATCGCCATATTTTTCCATAAATGGCTGTAGTTTTTCCATTATTATTGGTTCTGCCAGATTGGAAAATGTAAAACTATCTTTTCTAGGAAAAAAAGAGACAACAAAATTCACATCTTTTGAAATAGAATCCTGGATTTTTTTCCCGCTTTGAGAAACTGTATTTTCAATTGTTTTAAGTTCATTTCTGGTGGAATTCATTCCTGAGTTAATTGAATTTAAACTATTATTTGCTGATTTTATTCTATCTGCAAGTTTTTTTGCTCCTGCAACATCTAATGGAGAAGATATTTTTGTTTTTGATATTGCTTCTATTTCTTTTGAAAGATTTTCAATATCTTTTCCCAATTTTTCTGTATTGTTTTTTACGTGGTTTGAGCCTGTATTAAGAGAATTGATACTTTCTTCTATAACTACAGGTGTTGTAAGTTTATTATAATTATCAGTTAAAACTTTTTTTACAGTTTCACGGTCAGGAATAAGGTTGTCCGGCAGCATAGAAGTTACTGTTTCTTTTAAATCAGGAGTATCTTTATTTTCTTCTGTCTTAGTTTCTTTTCCTGCTGATGCAAGCGGTTTTGCTCTTGTCGTTCTTTTTTCACCAAGCGCAAAATCCTCAAGAGTTATCTCTTCTACGCTGGCCTTGCCTTTTAAAACTTCCCACATATTAAGATCAATTGCAGCTTCGCCAGTCTGAAAAAGATTTCTATCAAGATTATTTTTATCTGCAACCTGGAGAGATCTATATCTTATAAGTCCTTTAAAAATATTAAGATTGAAACCTGTTATCTCTGTTTCTCCGCCAAATATTTTTTCAAATCCTATTGTCATTCCTTTATGTGCAAGAGGATTAAGAAAAAAAGCAAAAAAGATAACAATTAACGCTGCTATAACAGCAGTTATTCCAAGCTTCCCTATTCCCAATGCCCCTGAATTCTTTTTAATATGTGAAACAAGCTTATTTAACTGTTTTATTTTTTTCTCATCAGTAACAGGTTTTAGAAGATATTCATTATCTTTTTTATCATAGACTGAAAGCAGCAAGTCTTTATCTTTTTTGATAAAAACTTTTTTTAGCAGTTTTTTCTCAAATTTTTTTGTTTTATATTTTTTCTTATAAAAGCTTTTAAGTTTTTTTGACATATCTGGCCTCGCCTTAGAAATTTTTAAGTTCATTTGCTTTGGTAACCAGATTTACAATCTGGGATATAATAGGCAAAGCTTTGAAATTTTTAACAAAAGTGCTTGATAAAAATCTATCCCTTACTTTTGCCCTGTAAACTTTAATTAATTTGCTGACTGCAAACCAGAGTGGTACAAAAAGAATTATCATTACAGCAAAGCTTCCAGCAACAGCTGTATTATTAAATCCTGTATAAGGTACAATTGGAGTGTTATACCATTGTGTAAAAATTCCTTCTAATGATTTTATTGTAAGTATTTGGTAGCCAGCCATATCGAAAAGCGGATCTAAAAAATGGGCAAATGGTTTTACAATAGCAATAACAATCATTTCCATTCCAAAATTTATTTTTATAAAAAATGTAATGCCTAAAAGCACAAACCAGGTTATAGTGCCTGCAGGAATTAACCCAAGAGTTATACCTATTGTTATTGCTGCTGCAATTTCTCCCGGGCGATTATTGGCATTAATTGCCGCCACGCTGTTGATAAGCCATTTTGGAACCATAAAAACCTCCTGAATTTAGTTTTATCAGAAAAATATTTAATTTTAAAATTCAAAATAATTAACTTTTGAAAAACTATAATAGATATTATGTTATGGCTTTATAATTACTGATTTTTTATAATATTCAAAATATAAAACAAAAAACAGATATTTACCGCATTATTTAATTTTGAGATATTCTTTTACAGTTTCTATTTTTTCATTAAGCTCTTTTTCTCTTAAAGCAAAAAGCTTTTCCGGAGGGCCATATATTCCTGTTTCAACTTTTAAGCCTGCTTTTTGACTTATAAGGCTTTCATAATAGGAATTCCAGGTATCTTCTTCATGTAATGATGTTAAAGGTATTATTTTTGCTGTAGCTCTCCAGTCTTTATTAAGTTTTTTTCTTGCAATTATAAGTATTATAAGTTCATCTGGCGGAATATCTGCAAATATTTTATTTTCATTAGTTTCGTTTTGCCCTGTATTTGAGACAGTATCATATATTTTTTTATAAAAGGAGATAAAAGATTTTTCGCACTCCTGGTATTTTTCCTGTTTAAAATAGAGAGTCGGGAGATATGGCAGGCTGAATTCAAAAAGATATTCTTCAACATCATCTCTTTTTAACATCTCTTCTGCTTTTTCAAATTCACCTTCTTCTATAAGGCACCAGGCTGCTGCAGCCGCAATTCCAGAGTTGTCTGTTGTTTCAGCGCCTGCAGCCATTACATCATACAACTTTTTCATATCCCATGGAGTTGCATAAAAACTAAAAAGATTTATATAAAGCTGCCATGCGAAAGGTTCTTTCTTGATAGCTTCTATTAAAATATCATCAGCAAGAGAGCCCCTGTCCCTAAATCTTAAATAATCAGCTGATACTATTTTTCTTTCCCATTTTTGTTTTTTTAAATTAGGATAAATACGTGCAAGAAATATAATTAGCGCCATAAATCCGGCAACCATCAGCAGGCCTAAAGACATGAAAAAACTCCTTGATAATAGGTATTATAATATATGTATAAAAATATCTGTGTTTATTAATTTAAGATTTTAATTTTTTTTTAAAAAAGATGCACTACTAAAACAAGTTGAACAAATTAAATAGAGTTAATTTTAAGCAGTTTTACTATATAAAATAGCTTAATTATTAGAGAGCTGCCCATGGGTTTTCTCTTTTTTCATCGCCTATACGTGTTTCTTGTCCATGGCCCGGATATACTGTTGTTTCATCTGGAAGGGTAAAAAGCTTTTCCTGTATCGATGCTATAAGCTGTTCATAATTGCCGCCAGGAAGATCTGTCCTGCCTATGCTTCGGTAAAAAAGAACATCGCCGCTGAAAAGAGAAGCAGATTCTTTGTGATATAAAGATATATGGCCCTGTGTATGGCCGGGTGTGTAGATAACTTTAAGATTTACATTGCCGAAAGAAATTTGATCCAGTTCTGATAAATCTATTGAAGGAACTGGAGATCTCTCATTATCAAGTCCGAAAAGAATAGCGCCTCCTCCGGAGGTTATGAGATCATATTCCAGCTTATGGGCAGCTAGTAGAGCTCCTGTTTTTTGATTAAAAAAAGAATTACCTTCTGTATGGTCAAAATGGCCATGGGTATTAATTATATAAGAAAGTTCATAGCCCTCTGTAGATAAAAAATGAATAATTTTATCGCTTTTATCTCCAGGATCTATTATTGCTGCTTTTTTTTTGTTTTCACAGCAAACAAGATAACAATTTGTCTGAAGAGGGCCAAGTAAATATTTTTTTATTATCAAACCTTACTCCTTTTTTGAATTATTAATTATTATTCACCTCAATCTTTCAAAATAAGTGTTTATTTTTTGAACCTCATATTTACTCAATTATATTTGTATAATAAATATAATATATAAATCAAAAAAAGAAATTATATAGTTACAATTTATAATTATATAATTTAAAAAGGTAAGATACAAATTATGGAAAATCCTGATAATTCAGGCAAAGAACTGAAAATAGAAGTAAATAATCTCTTTTTTTCCTATGGAGAATACAATGTTCTTAATAATATAAGCTTTAAAGTATATAAAAATGATATAATAACTGTAGTCGGCCCAAATGGCGGAGGAAAAACAACTCTGCTTAAGCTTATTTTGGGGCTTTTAAAGCCTGATTTAGGCGAGATAAAAATCTATAGTAATAAAAAGCCTGGTTATGTCCCTCAATATACATTATTTGATATAAAATTTCCTATTACTGTTTTTGATGTTGTTCTTGCAGGACGTATAAACAGCATCCCGGGTTTTTATACAAAAGAAGATAAGCTTGCTGCTGAAAAAGCGCTTTATGAAATGAAACTTGCAGATTTTGGAAAACGCCCTTTTTCCGCTCTTTCAGGAGGCCAGAGGCAAAGAGTGTTAATAGCAAGAGCTCTTGCCTGCGATCCTGATATTATTCTTATGGATGAGCCTACTGCAAATGTTGATGCATCAATAGGTTCATATCTTTCAGATTATATAATCAATCTTGAGCGAAAATTTACAATAATGCTTGTTACTCATGATATGGGTTTTGTTAACAGTCTTGTAGGCCGGGTTTTCTGTATAAACAGGGTTTTTCAGGAACATCCTCTTGAAAATGCTGATGCATCAGGCTGTACGCCGCATGTCAAAGGAATGCAGGTCGTTAGACATGATATTAATCTTTTTGGAAACAGTTGCGGCTGTAGTAATCATGGAAAGCATGAGGAAAATATTTATTTCCAAAACAATAATAATGGAGGAAAAGAATAATAATGGAAAATTTTCTGTCTGCTCTTTTTAATCCTGCTATTCCTCTTGTGCGGTATGCTGTTCTTGCAGGCCTTGTTTCAAGTATTGCTTTTGGAATGATTGGCACATATGTTGTTGTAAAAAGGACAACATATATTGCAGGCGCAGTAAGCCATGCAGCTCTTGCAGGAATAGGATTTGCCCTTTTTCTAAAAGAGGTTTACGGCATAATGTGGTTTACTCCAATTCTTGGCGGAATACTATCATCAGTTATTGCAGCCCTTATTATTTCAGGAATTACAATAAAAGGAAATGAAAGATCTGATACAGCAATAGGAATTATCTGGGCTGTAGGAATGGCAATAGGCATGCTTCTTATATTTAAGATTCCAGGTTATGGCGATCCTATGAGTTATCTTTTTGGAAATATTTTGCTTATTTCTAAAAATGATCTTTATTTAATACTTATCCTTGATGCAGTTGTTGTTGCTGTTATTATTCTTTTTTACCGCCAGTTTCTTGCAATTTCTTTTGATGAAGAGTTTTCCAGGGTAAGAGGATTAAATACAGTTCTGTATGAGACAATTTTAAACATACTTATTGCTGTTACAGTTGTGCTTATGGTTTCAACTGTCGGTATTGTAATGGTTATTGCATTTCTTACAATTCCGCCTGCTGCATCAGGGCTTTTTTCAAAAAAGCTGTGGAAAGTTATGGCATTATCTGTGGTAATATGCGCAATTATAACTTTTATAGGGCTTGGTACAAGCTTTGCGTTTGATATGCCTTCCGGCCCTGTTACAATAATTTGCGCAGCAATTTTATATTTTATCCTGCTTGTTTGCGGGAAAGTGATAAAAAAGATTAAATCATAAAAATCATATATTTATATGATGGATGGAACAAAAAAAATAAGGGGCTGTCCAATAAGAATAAGTTTTCGAATTATTCTGCATAAAAATTCAAATCTATTGAAAAATAGTTTTTATTTTGTATTTTTATGTACAAATAACGAATAACCCTGTCATGATAAGCCATGACAGGATAATAAAAAATTATTCGCAAAACTTATTAGACAGCACCTCTTGGTATTGGCATCTGTTTTAGGCTCGATAAGCGGAAGATATATTGTAGACAAGATTAATAACAGCGATGCAAAATTTGATAAACAGTTGATTGAGGTAGCTAATCTGATTAACAAATATTGCTTCTTCCTATGGTTTTTTTTCAAAAAATGGAAATAGCAATTATACTTTTGTTTCCATACATGGAGAAACAGTAAAAATAGATGGAAAAGGATTATATAAAAATGATTCTGTCTCTGTTGCTTCACAGGCCAGGGCGCAGGATTTTATAACATTGGTTATTGGCATTCCATTATTATTGATTTCGCTTATACTGGCTAACAAAAATCTGCTTAAAGGTAAATTACTGCTTACAGGAAGAATTGGATATTTTTTATACACCTATGCTTCATATTCCTTTCTTGCAATGTATAACAATTTTTTTTGATTTATGTGGCTTGGCAAAATAATATTATCATTTGCTGATATAATAGCTTCAGAGGTGGAACATTATGCTACTCTGGTAATTCAGGCTATGGACTTGGGATTTATTGTTCCTGTTTTTATATTGTCTGGAGTTTTGCTTATTAAAAACAGATCATTTGGTTATCTGCTTGCTCTAATAATGATTATTAAAGCAGTAACTTTATTGTTGGCAGTTGATATGATGATAATATTTATGAAAGCAGCCGGAGTAAAAGTATCAACTACAGAAATAATATCTTTTACATTGTTTACGATATTATGTTTTATCAGCTTGCTTTTTGTATTGATAAATATTAGAGAAGAAAAAAGTAAAACTTTATCCAGTCATAGTTAAATATTAATAGCTATTTTAATTGCAGCATGTGCTGCATAAAGGCCAAACATTGCGGTAACTATAGGATAGCTTCCAAGAATATTTCTCTCCCTTCCGCGTATATGTGAAACTTCATCTCCCTCTTCCTGATCCGGGCCATTGTTTTTAACAGGAGGCCTTAATCCTGTTTTAGCTGCAGGTTCTGTAGAAAATACTGCTGTTATTCCTTCTGTAATTCCTCTGCGTTTTAAAAATTTTCTTATATTTCTTGCAAGAGGACAGACATCTGTTTCTGAAATATCTGCTATTTTTATTTTTGAAGGATCTGTTTTTAGTGCAGCTCCCATTGAAGAGATAACTTCTATTTTATTTGCAACACAATATGCAAGCAGCTCTATTTTGGGGCCAAGGGCGTCAATTGCATCAATAACTATGTCAGGCTTTTCCTTGAATATTAAATTAAAACTATCTTTGTGCGCAAAAGTTTTTATTTTTTTTATTTCGCATAACTGATTTATATCTTTTATTCTGTCACCAATTACATCAACTTTGGATTTTCCTATTGTGGAGTTTAGCGCTCCTATGTGTCTGTTTATATTTGAAACTGCAATTATATCAAAATCAACAAGAGTAAAAGAGCCTGCCGCACATCTTGCAAGAGCTTCTGCCGCAAATCCGCCTACAGCGCCAAGCCCTATAATCATTATTTTTTTATTATTAAGAAGTTCTATTTTTTCATTTCCAATTAGTTGTGTAAGCCTTGAAAATCTTTCCATTTTCTTCAATTACTCCGCTTAGCTCTGCTATATCAATTTTTAGAATTGATGCTGCCTTTTCATAGACAGCAATCAGTCTTTTTATATATTTTCTTCCATAGTAATTATCTTCTCTTGAATATTCTACATTTATACTGTTTTCTGAATCTATATCATTCTCTTCTGGTTTTGGCTTTTCTGAATAGCAGGTGAAATCTGTTTCAAGCAGAAGGTTTTTTAAATTTATTTTTGAAATAGAGTATTCTGCTTTTCGTGAAAAATCGCCATATCTTTCAAGCCCGAAAGATGGATAGCCTCCAAGTGATATTATTGTTTTCATAATTTCTGCAGAACCATTATATGCATGTATGATAAATGGAGCTTTAATTTTGTTTTTTACTTTTTCAAGCTCTTCTGTTAAAAGCCCCCATGAGCGGACGCAGTGTATTGTAAAAGGGTTTCCGCTTTTTAAAGCAATATCGAGGCAGCTTCTGAATATATAAAGCTGTTTATCTTTATCAGCTCCTTTAAGTTTGTCAAAACCAAACTCTCCTATAAATGCGCCTGTTTTAGATGATATTTCTTCAAGAGTATTGATTGTCTCTTTGCCTGCAATTCCGCTGTCCCAAGGGTGGATTCCAATAAAAGGTATAACTGTAAAATCCTCTTTATTTTTATCCAGTGAAAATTCTGTGCCATTTTTCCAGAGATCTTTTTCCCTGATATTGTTAAGTATCATTCCAACTGAAATTTCTTGCTCTGGTTTTATAATCTTTTCACATATTTTGCCCATAGCATTGCCTGAGTCATAAGTATAAAAATGACAGTGGAAATCGTTTAATACCATATAGATAATTATACAATATGGCTGATATGTTAGTCTTTAAAATAACAGATTTTGTTATAGATTTATATCCCAAATCATCTGCATGTGGTGATAGGAATAAGGGAAGTCAAGATAACAGGAAAAAAGTTGTGATATTGCATCCTAAAAAAACCAGATTTGCATAGTATGGATTCCGCTTGGAAGCGGAATGACAGTGTGAGGGATTGAAGCGGATAGCCCGGAGGCCAAAATTTTGTCCGAGGACTTGGAGCTCTTGGAGCTGTCTAATAAGTTTTGTGAATAATTTTTTATTCAGCATTTACACATAAAAATACAAAATAAGAACTATTTTTCAGTAGATTTGAATTTTTATACAAAACAATTCAAAAACTTATTCTTATTGGACAGCCCCATAACTATCAGGGTTTGTTACCCTTAATAATTATGCCCGACCCCGCTTGCTTGTCATAGCGGGGGCACACCCAAAAAATATTAATACTTTGGTTTTATCTAAAAGATATAGCAGTAACTTGATATGGTTTATTGACACCTTTTTTAGCTCTTAATATAATAATTTCTATCTTAGCTTACTAAGTAATTCTATCGAGGAGAAAAATCTTGTCAAAAGGTAAACCTCTAATCAGCCGTGAAAGGTGCAAAGGGTGTGGTCTCTGTATTGGAGCGTGCCCCAAGAAGATTTTAAAAATGTCGCAGCATACCAACAAGCAGGGTGTCCATTATCCTGAATGTATTGATGAGGAAAACTGTATTGCATGCGCTTTTTGTGCTACTGTCTGTCCTGACATAGCTATTGAGATTGAGAAATTCTAGCTGGAGAATGGATAAAATGAAAAAAAAGATTCTAATGAAAGGAAATGAGGCTGTTGGTGAAGCTGCAATTCTTGCAGGATGCAGGCACTATTTTGCATATCCTATTACGCCTCAGAATGAAATTCCTGAATATATGTCTATACGATTGCCTGAAGTCGGCGGGACTTTTTTACAGGCAGAGAGTGAGATTGCAGCAATAAGCATGGTTATGGGAGCATCAGCAGCTGGCGCAAGAGCAATGACTTCATCATCTTCCCCAGGCATAGCTCTTAAACAGGAAGGTATATCTTACCTTTCAGGAGCGCAGCTTCCATGCGTTATTGTAAATATGATGAGGGGCGGCCCGGGGCTTGGAAATATTGCAGGAGCGCAGGGCGACTATTATCAAGCAACGCGCGGAGGCGGAAATGGAGATTACAAGGTAATTGTTCTTGCGCCTGGTAATGTTCAGGAGCTTGCTGATTATACAATTAAGGCTTTTGAGCTTGCAGATAAATACAGGGTTGTTGTTATGCTTCTTGGAGACGGATACCTGGGACAGATGTCTGAGCCTCTTATTCTTCCCGATCCTGTAAAATCAATTCCTGAGAAACTTTGGGCTCTTACAGGCACAAAAGGAAAGGCGCCAAAAACAATAGCATCGCTAAGGCTTGCGCCTGATAACTATCTTGAGCAGCATAATATTGAACTTCAAAAAATATATGCAGAAATAAAGAAAAATGAAGTTGTTTCTGAATCATATATGATTGACGATGCTGATTATGTTATTGTTGCATATGGAACATGTTCAAGGATTTGCAGACAGGCAGTTAAAACTTTAAGAAGCAGCGGAATTAAAGCAGGTCTTTTTAGACCTATTTCATTGTGGCCTTTTCCTTCACAGCAGATTGCTGATATTGCAAAAAAAGTAAAAAAGATTCTTGCCGTTGAAATGAGTATGGGGCAAATGGTTGATGATGTAAGATTAAGCGCCTGTGGCAATACAGAAGTTGATTTTTTTGGAAGAGCAGGCGGAATGATTCCCGAGATTGAAAAAATAGTGGAAAGGGTAAAGAGCTATGAGTGAAAAGATATATGAATTTCCAAAATCTATAAATAATGTAACTACCCACTATTGCGCAGGGTGCGGGCATGGAATTGTCCACAAACTTGTTGCCCAATGTATGGATGAACTTGATATTGCAGGAAATACAATTCTTGTTGCTCCTGTAGGCTGTGCTGTGCTTGCATATAAATATTTTAAAGTTGATGCTCTTGAAGCTGCCCATGGAAGAGCTCCTGCTGTTGCAACAGGTGTTAAAAGAGTTCATAAAGATAAAATAATAATCTCCTACCAGGGAGATGGAGACCTTCTTGCTATTGGAACAGCAGAGACAATTCATGTTGCAAACAGGGGCGAGAAAATAACTGTAATTTTTATAAATAATGCAATTTATGGAATGACAGGCGGGCAGATGGCTCCTACAACAATGCCGGATCAGGTTACAGTTACAAGCCCAAAGGGAAGAAATGTAAATGATGTCGGATTTCCGATCAGGGCATGCGAACTTTTGAATACTCTGGAAAAACCATATTATATAGAAAGATGCAGTGTTCATGATGTTAAGCATATAAATAAAACAAAAGCAGCAATAAAAAAAGCTCTTCAATATCAGAAGGAAGACAAGGGTTATTCTTTTGTTGAAATTCTTGGCATGTGTCCCACAAACTGGGGAATGGAGTCGCAGAAAGCAGCTGACTGGATAAAAGAATCCATGATACCATATTTCCCGCTTAAACTTTTCAGAGACAAAGGGGTGCGCGCAGATGCATAAGGAAATAATATTTGCAGGATTCGGCGGGCAGGGCGTAATTCTTGCAGGAAAAATTGTAAGCATTGCTGCAATGATGGAAGGCAAAAATGTTTCGCATATTCCTTCCTATGGAGCAGAGATGAGAGGCGGAACAGCAAACTGCAGTGTTGTAATTTCTGATGAAGAAGTTGCATCTCCTGTTGTCGAGCATCCTGATATATGTGTTGTTTTAAATGGGCCGTCTATGGTTAAGTTTGAGCCAAGGCTTAAAAAAGGAGGGCTTCTTATCTATAACAGCTCTCTTATTAAAGATAAGCCTAAAAGAACAGATATTGAAACTCTTGCAATCAATGCAAACGAAATTGCAGAAAAACACGGCTCTTCCAGGGGAGTTAATATGGCGGCTCTTGGATTTCTTGTTAAAAAAGTGCCTGAGCTTGCAAAACTTGATTCTCTTGCAAAAGCGCTTGATGAAGCTATTTCTGAAAGAAACAGGAAACACAATCCTGTAAATGTTGCAATAATGACAGAAGCTTATAACCTACTATCATAATATAAGGCTTTAGCTAAAAAGTGCAAAAGCCGGACTTGCTGTACGCCTGTCCGGCTTTTTTAGTCTTGGGTATAGAACTAAAATTATTGTAGTATTGATTTATATGTATAAAATTGGATTATATGGAATATTGTTTGGTTTTGTAAAAAGTATTTTATAAAAAATATCGATTAAATAAAAATATAGGAGGAAAAAAGTGAATAATAAAAATAAACTTGGAAGCAAAATAAAAGCTATCAGAGAAACAAAAAAGATTTCTATTGAAGATCTTGCAGATAAAGCAAATCTTCCTGTTGAAGGTGTAAAAAAAATTGAAAATGGAGAGCTGGTTCCAAGCCTTACTCCTCTGCTTAAACTTGCAAGAGTTATGGGCGTGAGAATCGGAACTTTTCTGGATGACCAGGAAAATATAGGCCCGGTAATTAATAAAAAAGATGATAAAAAAAGTGTTACAAGATTTTCAGATAAAGATAATCCTGTAAGCTCTGACCTTGATTTTTATTCCCTTGCAGTTAACAAGGCGGGGCGGCATATGGAGCCGTTTGTTATAGATATTTACCCTTCGTCTGAAGAAGGATATAAATTATCTTCGCATGAAGGAGAGGAATTTATATATGTGCTTCAGGGAGAAATTGAAATTATATATGGCAAAGATATATATACATTAACTGAAGGAGACAGCATCTACTACGATTCTGTAGTTAAGCACCATCTCCATTCTAAAGGCACAAACCCTGCAAAAATACTTGCAGTTATATATGCGCCTGTTTAAAGGAGAAATCAGATGTTTGAAGTAACATTAAGTCAGCTTCTCCGTCAGAAGATGCAGGATAATCCTGACAAGGAATTTATAGTTTATTCTGACAGGGATTTAAGATTTACATATAAACAATTTAATGAAAGAGTAAGCAATCTTGCAAAAGGCTTTCTTTCTATCGGAGTAAAGAAAGGCGGCCATCTTGGAATATGGGCAACCAATGTTCCTGACTGGCTTACAATGATGTTTGCAGCAGCGCGCATCGGAGCTATATCTGTTACAGTAAATACAAACTATAAGCTTCATGAACTTGAATATCTTGTTAAACAGTCTGATATTACAACTCTTTGCCTCTCTGATGGTTTTAGAGACAGCGATTATGTAGAAATGATTAATACTCTTGTTCCTGAAATTAAAGAGTCTGAAAGAGGACATCTTAAAAGTAATAAATTCCCATTTCTTAAAAATATGGTTTTTATAGGCCCACAGAAACATAGAGGAATGTTTTCATTATCAGAATTAATTCTTGTGGGATCACATACAAGCGATGATGAGATGCTTGAGATTGAAAATTCTGTAGACTGCCATGATGTTGTTAATATGCAATATACATCAGGTACTACAGGTTTTCCAAAAGGAGTTATGCTTACCCACTATAATATTATAAATAACGGATTTTCTATTGGAGAGCGCCAGAAATTTACAACAGCAGAAAA
>JAVBQS010000029.1:0-7361 GCA_031548835.1 Spirochaetia bacterium | reverse complement strand
ATACCCGTTTCACGGGTAGCGACGTGTCAAAAGCAGTGGGCTTGAACGTCAGTGAAAGCCAGCGTCTTGAGACGCCGCTGGCAACCTCGGCTTATAGCCGCAGTACAAACCACCCGTTTGACGGGTGGTTTTGATTTATTTTTTAACCCTATGTTTTACAGGGTTTTCACAACTTTCTCGCAGTTTTCCCCGCACTCTCATAATTTTGCTGACATGTAGTTTTTCGCCAAATTCAGTATCCTATCAGTAAATACTTGATATTATGCTATTTCTGCCAGCACTAATTTTTCTCCCATTTTGCATGAGTAAAAAGTTTATTAGCCTGTTCGGTCTCAAGGTTACGCTGGTAGAGATTTGCACCCCCTATCCGCCTTCTTATTAAATAATTGTATTACTTAAATATTCTTTAATAGGTTTAATAAGATCATTTATAACATTAAACACTCCAATACATTTCCCTTGCATATCAAGATGTTCATCGTGAGTATCTGTTACATAATCTCTTGTCATTTCACACAAAGAGGATAAATTTAATATACATGATAAAATTTCTTGTTTCTCTTGAGGGGAATAGTCTCTTCTTGTTTTAGGAATTTCTTCTTCTTCTGAAATAAATACAAGTTTTAACATATTAGCTCCTATGATTTAATATATTTCAGGTGGTACTTTTTTAGGGTCATATACATATTCAAGTAAGTTATCAACGATTCTGGCAATACCGAATATCATTGATGAAAGACCCGTCGGCGTATCTTTATGAATACAATTTACATCTAAAGTTTTTGTAAGATCTGCAAAGGTATAGAGTCTATCTTTTGCTTCACTAAGTGAAATTTCTAGAATTAATCTACTTATTTCTGCTTTCTGTTCTTTAATCATAATTTTTTTCTTTTTCTCTTTAAATCCACTTATATTAATGGTTCTAATTTCTTCTTTCATATTCTTTTCTCCTTATAAAATATTTTTTATAAATGATGTCGGTATTAGCGACACCTTTTATTTAAGCCCCTATTATCATTCTTGCCCCGTATATATCCCCTTTAAGAATATTGATCCGGGTAGATTTCTTTTGTAATGCTGAAATAATTCCTGTATCTTCTGCAGGAACATAACCAAGCTTATAAAGCCCTTTCCCGTTTTGTACTCCAACCATAACAGATATTGCGTTATGATCTATCGGATTATCATATTCAGGGACAAGGAACGCCCGGATCAGTGAAGGATTATAAGATGATAATCTTCTTAATGCTTCCTGTCTGTTCCCGAAAGTAACGCCTTTTATTTTTGCTTCATATTTTCCTGCTTTCACTAATTCCCATGCCCTGGAAAAAGCCAGCGGGCGGGGAAGTGTCTTTGTAAGCTTGTTGCCAAGTGTGAAAACTTTAGATCTGGTGTTATTCATAGTTATTTTCTATCCCTTTACCAAAGTTAAAACTAATACGAATTATTTGATTTGGTTTTTCAAATCTCATAAGCTGAACTGCATATTGATAAATAGAGCCATCATGACATAACGCCAGTTTAAACCCCTTTTTAAGCATAAAATTAGTTATGAGATCAATTATTGGATAGCCTTCTACTTTTTTCATATTGTTTAATTCTTTCATTTTTATATCTCCTTTCATTATCAAATATGATTATATTATCAACTATATAGATTATATTCTCAAGTAAAATATCATCATATTTAATTATTATTTAATTAAAAATATTGTTATTATAATCTAAATAGGTTATATTTGTTTAAAGAGGATATATGAATATGACTGAAAAAATCCGTATATTGCTTATAAAAAGAGGCAATATATCAGAAGCAGAAGTGGCAAGAAGGTTAAAGCTATTACCTCAAAATTTTAATAGAAAAATGAAACGGGATAATTTTTCTGAAAAAGAATTAAAGGAAATAGCTAAGGTTCTTAATTGTACTTTTGAAGCTGTTTTTAAGCTAAATGATACGGGAGAAGAAATATAAATTCAAAAGGAGATATAACCGTGAAGCCAAGATTTAACATGACACGCGAACAGAATATTTTCGTCGCAAAACGCAATATTGTTGACTATATTTATAAAAGTGCGAGGCTTGAGGGGTTAGGTGTTACCTATCCTGATACAGAGGCTATATTTAATGGTTTGTCTGCTCCAGGCGTTAAAGTAACTGATATTATAGCGGTTAACAACTTAAAACAGGCATGGCAATTTTTATTTGACACATTAGAGCCGCCTCTTAACTATGCCTATATTTGCAAACTCAATCAACTTATCGGTGGAGACAATCTGATTTATAATGCCGGATATATTCGGACATTGCCTGTATCTATCGGTGGCACAAACTGGAAGCCTGAAATACCGGTTGAGGATGATATAAAAGCTCATTTAATAAAACTACAAGATATTGAAAGTCCGACCGAAAGAGCTATTGAAATAATGCTCTACTGTATGAGAGGTCAATTTTTCCTTGATGGTAACAAGAGAACAGCCATGCTTGCAGCCAATAAAGAAATGATTGCTAACGGTCAAGGGATTATTTCTATTCCAGTTGAAATTATACATCAGTTTACAACACTGCTTGTAAGCTTCTATGAGACTGGGGAATCAAGCAAGATAAAAGATTTTTTATATAACAACTGTATTGACGGGTTAGAGTTTTAAATAATATTTCTATATATAGACATTGCTATCAATATGATCCGGGAAAAATTAATTTGGCTAAGGATATCTAAGGTTTAAAAGCAAAACGACATGTTGCAGCTTTCACTGTTTACACGATTTTAACAGCATTAAATTGATATAGCTAAACATGCGTTTAGTATGCATCCAGACGCTCAAGAAGGGGTCTATTTCCAAACTTTTATTTCTCTTTAGTGTAAGAAAAGTATCTTTTTGATTCCACCTTATTGTGGAGCAAAGCTTTTATTTTTTTGTTTAACTTTCTGGTCAAACAAAAAGATGAACCTTCAGCAAAACTTTAATGGGTCGCTCATTCAAGAAAAAAGAAGAATAATAAGGCTTAATATGTAATGAACGTATAAGGCCGGATAGCGAATCTTTTATAGACGCAATGTTGTCTGTGGATATTAAATCCACACCAGAGGGTCAAAAAATATTTGATACCATAAAGAAGCTAGATGGCTAACAAACCTGACGAATTTCCCCAGTTTACCCATCTCGATAAATCAACTATACAACAAATGGCAACAAAAATAGTTGGTTATCTGCAAAATCTTTCAGGCGTACTAAAGATAAATACTACTGAAATTATTTTATCAGAAGATATACTAATTGAAATTATAGAGCGTGTAGAAAAACGCCGTATTTATTTTCATATATTCTATGATGGGTGTAAAATGGGAGAATTAAACGAAGAAGCTCTTTTGTGTTTCTGGATAGTAAAATTACACCCATTTTACAATGAGAAAATTAATTCCAATACACTAAATGCAAAAATAGCTATATGCCTATTTCTAAATGCTATTTATTATCATTTAGAAAAAACAAAACTAGAAAAAAAAATACCTGAACATTTTATTAACGATTTATACTATTCACTTGTATATAGAGATATAAGCAAAGAGTCATTAATGGTATTGGCAGAAAGTTTTATTGATAAAAAATAATGTAAAAACTCTTCCCTAATAGTATCAAAGAACATTTAAAAGCAGCTTTATCAAAAATAGATAGTATTAATTAATTTTCTATAACCGTTACTTTTTCTTATACTTGCGGAAAATCTGTCCATCATCAGAATAGTTTTATATCTTTTTTTATATGTAAGAATACTAGTTGATTTCAACATCCATAAAAATATAGATGTTCAGATTGAAAGAGATAATATATTTTCATAACTTGTTAAAATATCCTGACATTTTACTTGATAGAAATATTTTTTTATAATATCAGATAACTTAATTTCATGAAATCTCGGCAACGTAAATCTCGTCAAAGTCCAAAAAAATTCTCTAAAAATGCGATTTTTGCGGCTTTGGCATCGATTTCCGATATTCCCCCTGGAAGAACCTATCGTCTCTTTTATTTGTTATTTTCCTGCAAAAATATATTTTTTTATATCTTTATAAGTAAGTTTCAATCCATACACTTATCGGGATTTCATCGGGATATACTTTGGGACTTTATTAGGATTGACTGTTCTTTTTATTGAGTAAGAAAATCCCTTTTATGAACTGGAAAACCAAATATATCGAGTTTTTCGAGGCCATAAAAAGAGGCAAAGCCATCCGATTTATACATCAGAGAAATTATTAAAAGTATCCTTTTTCTCTTAACGCTGTTTCTATATCTTTAAATGAACGGGCAACAACAGCCGCCCGCCCATATCATCTATTTTTTTTAAGAATATCTTTTGTGCTTCAGAGAGTCTGCCTTTATCACTCTTACACTCAATAGCAAGGAATTTGCCATCAGGTAATATGCCGATAATATCCGAGCTTCCTACTTTCCCAAGTGGGATTATTTCAGGCATATATACCCATAAGACGAAGATATTCAAGACATTCTGTTTTAACTGATTTTTCCGGTGAAGAATATTTTTTATTCATGGATTACCCGGATCATTAAATATGAGCAAGCCTATAATGACCGTTCATAGTTTTATAAACATATTAATCTAAACTTCTTAATATTTCATTAGTGTCTCCATTTACCATTTGAGTTATAAAGCCAATATCAATATTTTCATCCTGTTGTTTTTCTATGAGCTTGAATATATCTTCAGCAATAACAGAATCGTATGATCCGGGTTGTAAGTCTAAAACAGTCTGTTTTATCTCTTTTTCATCGCTTTTTTCTGCTTGTATCCCTGTATAAACGGTATACTCAGTATACTTGGTATACTCATTTACAGAGTAATAACCATCTTTATTTATCAAAATCCCGTCACTTACCATTCTTTTTAATGTAACTTTTAAAGCTCCTGCCGTTAGTTTAGCCCCTTCTGCCTCCATTCCCTTATGTATCTGGCTTGGTGTTTGGCTGGGATTATCTTTGATGTAATCATAAATTTCTTGTCTCGCATTGCTATTTTGAATTTCTACTTTATCACCTTTATACGTCCAGCTTCCTAAAGATTTATCAAAATCTAATACAATACTGCTATCTTCAAAATCCCTGCCAGTAATAATTAATTCTGCTTCTGATTCCGCACGAGCTTTCTTTTTCAGTATCATCATCGCATCAGCGGCCGCAAATATTCCCGTACTCCCTAAATTATAATCAAATGGATCTTCATCCTCTGTGGCTTTAAAGCTTCCCTTCTTTGTATGGCTAATAACTACCATAGCTATCTGTAAATCATCTGCTATATCTTTTAAATCAGATTGTACCCTTGTAGTTTGTGAATAGTCCCCCATATCTGTAGAAGGTTTAAACTTTATCAGAGTATCAATAATTACAAGTCTGATCTCTGGATGTCCTTCTAAAAAGCTTCTTAATTCCTTTACACAGCCGCTAAAGCTTGTAGTTATATATGATTCAGGTTGTAATAATTCTTTATTATTCTGTGTTGTTATATTTAATCTTTTTTTCAATCTCTTTTTATTGTCTTCAAGAGATAAATATAAACAACTTGATTTATTTGTTTCATACCTACTTAAGAAAATATTGCCATTCTGAACAGCTAACCATAGACCTAAAGCAAGCCAACTCTTGCCAATCTTTGAGGCTCCAGATATAACAGTTAATCCTATAGCAATTAAGCCTGGAACTATCCACTCATTGATAGAATCTACAGCGGTTACTATATCCAACCCTGTATAAAACTTATTTACTTGACTAAGCTTTTTATGAGAGATATTTAACTCATTCATCTTGTCTAAAACATTGCTTATGCTTTCTTTACCCTCAACACATTTAAGACATAATTCTTTCATCTGTGCTTCTCTGCTGTTTTCAATAACCATATTTTTATAATAGTCAATCTGGGATGGATAGACGGGAGTATCTGTTAAACCAACAACATAAGATATTAAAGAACTATCTGCACCTTCTTTTTTTAATTCTAATGATATGTTTCTTATATCCGGCGGTATTGTTTCACTTACTTTTTTTATTGTTTCAAAAATCTTTTTATTACATGATCCTGTAAAATATGTTATATTTATATCAACAGGGACGGTGTTACTTTTAAGTATCAACCCTAATAATATTTTTTCAGCTTCTGCTTCTATACCCGGATCAGCGCGATTGATCCAGGCTTTCATTTTGAACTCCTGTTAAGTATTTTTTCTGCCTGTTGTCTTATTTCATAATCTGCATTTGATTTGCCCCTGAATATAAAAGCTTCTAATTCTTTCTATTTAAAGAAAAGATAGCCGTTCATCGGTTTATAAAACGGTATTTTTTTCTGACTTACCAGTTTGTAAATATAAGATTTTTTAAGCCCTGTAAATGCTGATGCTTCATCAATATTAAGAGGCCTTTCAATAATAATTTCTGTCATCTTTTTACCTTCCTGCACTTTATTTGATTACGCATGTAATCTGTGTAGAAAGGTAGTGTATGTTTGACTTTTCTCTATATTCTCTTTATCTATTTTTATTTCAGGTAAAGCATTAATAGCCTCACTTATTGATTTATCTGATATTTGTGCATATTTCTCTGTAGTAGTTACTTTCTTGTGTCCTAATATTCCCTTTATTGTGTATATATCCGCTCCAGCTTCGTGTAATAACGTTGCATTGCTTCTGCGTGCAGTATGCCAGCCTATATTTTTATCAATGCCTGCTTTTGCACTCCATTGTTTTAAATACTGGTTTGTATTTGTATTAGTTGCATTTAAAAGGGTGAATATAAAATCATTTCTATTATGCAATTTGCCATCATTTATCATTTCATAGGCTATTTTATTTAATTCATTGCTAACTTTTTTTCTTGTCTTTGCCTGGATTTTTATTAAATATGTTTTATTGTCTCTATGTTCTATGTTTTCCCATTTAAGAGTTTTTAAGTCTGATCTTCGCAGTCCTGTAAAGCAGGCAAATATAAAAGCTCTTTTTATCTCTTTGGCTAATTCGCTATTTACAGGTGTATTATAAAGTTTTTGGATCTCATCAATCGTTAAAGTATCAAATATTTTATCTTCCTGTTTTATTGTCTTTATAGAGGCTGCCGGGCTTTTTAATATAAGGTTGTCTTTAACTGCTTTGTTAAGAACAAAAAAATAGCTGTCATATATCTTGCAGCGGTATTGCGAGAAAGGGTAGTTTCTTTTAATAGACTTGTTCGGTAACCTTAATAATCATGTAAATCCATGTTGATGATAGCACAAATAAGTGACATTCTCAGGAAATGCCTTCTGCAATGATTTCTGTATGGATAAGACATAATCTTAAATGTTTTAATCTTAGCAT
>JAVBQS010000026.1:0-9342 GCA_031548835.1 Spirochaetia bacterium | reverse complement strand
CAGGCCCTTTAAAATAAATTACATTATCTTTTTTTCTTCTGTTTCCTGTAAATCTTGATGTTTCAATATGAGCCCAGGCTCTTCCATCCCAATATTCCCAGTAAAGAAAATTTACAATTTCATCCTGAACAGATGTAAGTTCATGAAGCGCATTAAAGGAAATTTCAACTATGTGGTTATCTAATAAATATGAAAAAGCAGGAGAAGCAATATATAATATATGTTCTACAGAATTCTGTGCATTAAAAATTGTAAAAGAATTTAATTTACCATCAACAATATTTTCTGTCCATTTTTCGCCAATAGTGTTTACACAACTATCAAAACTATTTGAATTTATCTGAATTTCATTTTCAGTTTCAAAAATAAAAGAGTCATTATTTCCTACAACAGCAGCAATTTGCGTCCCGCTTTTAACTGCAATCTGCTTTTTATAGCCAGGAACTGTAAGAAATTGTATTACAGTACGAGCAGGCTGAGGAGGAATCAAAGAGAGGCCCATCATTTCCAAAAGAGATAAATATGTTTTATCAGGAACACGGTTAAGCCGGTAAAGAGTCATCTCTGTCATCCATGCAAACAGCTCTATTAGAGTAATGCCTGGATCACTTGGATTGTGATTTGTCCATTCAGGACAATAGCGGGGTATAAGCCTTACTGCTTCTTTTACAATGTCATCAAAAGTTCTGTCATCCAAGTTGCTTTTGGGAATCAATCTCGCCACGCTCCAGATAAAAAGGATAGACCATATTAAAAAAAGTATTTACAGATCTTATTTCATATTTAATATTTATATTTATTCTTACAGGATTATCAGCATCATGTGTTCCGGCAACATCTTTGACTATTACGCGCGGTTCCCATTTAACAATTGCTTCATAAATATATTTTGCAGCAAGAGATACTGTTCTTGATGAGTTTGGAGAAAATACAATTTCATTAATTGCACACCCAAAATCAGGACGCATAATTCTTTCGCCAGGAGTTGTGCTTAAAATAATTCTTATTGATTCCTCAATACTCTTTTCATAACTTGATAATGCAAGAGATCCATTTACATTATGTTGCACAGGAAAAGAAAAACCTTTTCCTAAAATGTTTCTGTTCATACATAGCTCCCTCAACTATTAGTACAACAATACATTTTGAAAATAAGATTCAAAATAATAAACAAGAAACTTTCAACAACATTTTTAAATTTATTTTTTTAATAAGACAAGAAAAAATTAAGATTGTTAAAATAATTTAAACACAACATACTGTATTTGTAAATTACATTTATTTTTTGAATTAATTAATCTTAATTAAGTGTAATACTTAATGCATAATTATATTTTTAGTCAAGTGCTAAATATAAAAAAAAATTTTTATTTATAAATTTTTTTAATTATTTAGTTTTCATTTTTTCAAACTTAGTGTAATAGTATTGCGTAGAGAGTAAATGTATGTAATAAAATGAAACCAAATAAAGGAGCCAAATATGTTTTCATCATTTTATTTTGGAGTTGTCACAGACAACAAAGATCCTGAAGGCCTTCATCGCATAAAAGTAAGCATTACAGAAGAAGAGCAGGCAATCTCAGAATGGATTCCCGTGCTAAGTCCTTACACTGGAAGCAATTACGGATTTTATGCGTTACCCGAAATTGATGACCAGGTTTTAGTAGCATCGCTTGATAATTCAAATATCAAGAAGATTGCAATAGGTTTTTTATGGTCAGAAACCTCCAATCCGCCTACAACAGATGAAAACCCTGACGCTGATTTAAATCAGGATGGAAAAAACAATCTTCATTTTATAAAAACAAAATCAGAAAATAAATTAATTTTTGACGATACAGAAGGCGCAGAAAAAATACAGCTTATTACTCCTGAAAATAAAGCGCGTTTTGAATTTTCAACAGGCGATGAGCTTATTTCTCTTATAACAGAGCATGATGTAACACTAAATGCAAAAGGTTCTGTAATAATTAATGCAGAAGAAATTGAAATTAATAGCAAGAAACAACTTAATATGAATTGTGAAGAGTTACAAATTGCTTCGAAAAAAGAATTTAATATTTCTTCTGATAAAGATATTTCAATTAAAGGAACTGGTATTGCATTAAATTAGAGATATTGGAGATTTTTGATATAAAAAATATTTTTGTATTAAATGAAAAAAACTTAAAATCTCCAATATCTCCACTTTTTTATTTTCTCAGGTTAAATATAAAATAGAGAAATTGGAGATATTGGAGATTTTAGAACATAAAGGAGAAATTATGGCAGAAAAAAAAGAACTTGAAATCTCCATTTCCTCCACAGGAGAAGTTATAATAAATGTAATTGGAGCAAAAGGAAGCAAGTGTTTAGACATTACCAAAGAGCTGGAAGAAACTATTGGCACTATTACAGATAGGGAAAACAAATCTTCATTTTATGAACAGGAAACAGATGAGCAAATTAAAATATATGGAGATAAAAAATGAGCGACAAAATTGAATTTTATTTACCATTGGGATTAATGAAAGACGGAAAAGCATATAGGAAAGGCAAAATGCATCTTGCAACAGCAAGCGATGAGCTTGAAATTCAAAATTATGAAGAAGTTGGAGTTAATACAAGATATAGAGATATTATTCTTTTATCAAAAGTAATTGATGAAATAGAAGATATAAAACCAATAACACCTGAAATGGTTGAAGATTTATTTGAAGCAGATTTTTTATATCTTCAATTGCTTTATAAAGAAATTAATGGAGAGACAGATTCCCATACATATGCGAAGTGTCCAAAGTGCCAGGCTAAAACAGTTGTTCAAATAAAAGATCTTTATAAAGATATGACTCTTTATAAATAGCAAAATATTTCAAAATGGAGCTTACTGTGTATGAGTTTTTTTGGAAAAGCAAATAGAATATTAATAGAAGAAGAATTAAAAAAAGGAATATTCTCTGATAATCATATTGCAGATTGTGATTTAAGCTCTCTTAATATAGAAAATAATATTATAGAAAAAACAAGAATTGAAAACAGTATTATAAATGATTTTCATATTATAAATAGTTCTATTAATGAAGATGTTTTTTTTCAGTGCAGCCTTATGAGATTCTCAATTTTAAACAGCAACATTATACAATCCAGATTTGAAGGAATTAATTTAATAAAGAGTGAATGGAAAAATAGTGTTATAGATAATTCAGGAATTATACAAAGCTGCATGCAAAGGTGTAATTTTGACCATCTTATAGTAAAAAAATCATTTTTTTCAGATTTTGAAGCATTAAAGTCAAATATAAATAATTCAATTTTTATTCATTCAAGTTTTGAGATTAACTATGGCTCAGGAATGAATGGATTTGGCGATTCTGAATTTAAAAATACTATTTTTTATAATTGTAATTTTTCAGGATTTCCATTAAGAGGAGCTTCTGTCAATAATTGCACATTTATTTATTGCAGGGGAGAAATAGGAGATGAAATAAATTTAAACATGACCGCAGGATTGGGATTAAGAGGAAATATAATTCCCAAATCTCTTTATAATGAAGAAAAAGCAATAGAACTACTTTCAAAATATAAGGAAAAATAATATGGGCAAGAAAGAAGAGATAAGAGCAGCTTTACAAAACAGTTCTCCTGAAATAGTTATGGATGCTCTTGCACTGCTCCTGGCAGATGGATCAGGCCCTTCACAGGAGAGTGCAAAAGGAAGCATTCCTGAATTAAGTAATTTTGCACAGGCAATTCATTTTTTCAAAAAAAATTATGATTTTCCCGAACTTGATTATTTTACAACAGAGGCAGACCTTGTATATATTACAACAAGCGATAGAAAAATACTTATTACAGATAAAACAACTGCTTATAGCAGCGCCTCCCCCTCTTCCAATAATAATATAGAAGAAACAGTAAATAAAGAATCCAAAGCAGAAGGAGATAATAACATAGGACGTTTTTCACATTTGGAATTATAATAATATTTTCTGCCGGCATATTTTTACAAGCTTTTGTTTCTGCAAACTAAATGCCGGCTGATCAGGATGATCATGCAGCATTGATTAATACAGGGTATATTAATCACTATTTACTTAACTTATATCAAGGAGGGATGTATGAATATAAGGACAAGTTTCAGATTTACGCTGCCCCGCGGAACAGGAATTAAAACAGAAGCAGGAAGAAAAGTAAACGGCATAATGCGTCTTATACAGGTTAAAGATATTCTGCAAATAGAGCGGGATGGCCTTGTAAAACGCGAAACAGGCGCTTTTTATGTAGTACTGTTAAGCAAAGTTATAACAGAACTTGGCGCTGAAAAAATGATAACAAGAAAAACAATTGAACAATTAACATCTGCAGATTTTGCCTTTCTTGTAGATTTTTTACATCAGATAAATCATCAGGTTATTAAATACATACCATTAACATGCAGCTCATGCAAAAATAGTTATTTGGGAGCATTTGCACAACTGGGGGAAGCATAAGCCGCCACCGGGATGAAGTATTCCGGGAGGCGGCAGAACTGGCCTATTATTTTCACTGGTCAAGAAAAGAGATACTTGGGATGACAAAAAAAGAAAGAAATATATGGCTAATGCAGCTTACAAAAATACATGAACAGCAGAAAAAATTAAGAGATAAGGAAACAGAAGAAAGAACAAGGGAGCTGCTGGCAGCACATGCAGAAGAATAAAAAATAAATTATCCCCAAACAGCAGTTAAAATATTTTAATTGCTGTTTGTAAAACAAGAAGTTGTAAAGGAGAAAAAATGGTTAAGTATTTATCATGGTATCTTGCAGATAACAGATTTACAGATCTTGCAAAAGAAATAGAAGAAAAAGTATTGGAATATGGAGAGGCAAAAGAAAAAGATGAGGCAGAAGAAAAACTTTTTCAATTAAGGGAAAAAGCCAGAAATCTTTGCGAATATCATTGCTGCAAGTCAGGAATAAAAAATAACAGCCGCACATATATAAATATAGATGCAGAATTCTTTAATGGAAAAAGTATAGATAATAATGCTCTTGATAATTTTATAAAAGAGATAATAAAAGCGCACTGTTATCAAAAAGTGCTGTGGACTTATATTGGCACAACAGGCTCCTTTACCCAGATAACAAAAACAGATATGGAGCAACAGGGACTTAATTATAAAGATTATCTTCCACTACCTTTAAAAGAAAAATATGAAGAAAAATCTCCAATAGAAGATAAGATAGAAGAAAATGCAGTGCCATTTTATATATATCCTGATGGAAGTATAAGCCAGAAATATGATAAGGAAAAAGCAAAATTTAGTTTTAACTCACTTGATGACAAGAGCGGTTTTAACTGGAAAAAAGGATATGACCCAAATGACAGCATTATAAAGACAGACTGGTATGGCAAGTTTAATGAAGAAGATGAATGGATAAAGGTAAAAAAAGAGAAAAATGAAAACAGCATTGAAACAGATAATTTTCCTGCAAGTGAAATACAAATAGTAATAGATAATGGAGTGACAATACTGCATGATCCAGGCAATATATTATTTGATATTATAGAGATAGATTATTTAACAAAAAGCGGAGAGCTATACGGAAAGGTTGAAACAGATATAGAAGCAACAGTAAATAAAATAAAAGAAACAGTTTTATCAATGGGAATAGATAAGATAGATAAAGTAAGCTGCAATAAGGCAGCGGGAAAAAAAGCAGCAATAAATAATTATAAAAAAGTATTAAAAGAACTTGCATCAGAAAACCTTACAATATGCAGCATAAAAGAAACAGAAAAAATAATTGAACATGAAAAAATAAAGAGCATAGAGATAGAAAAAGAAAAGAATGGATTAAAACTCGAAAGAGTGATAACTAAAATACAAAAGAGAGGAATAGAATCCAAAGAAGAGATTGAAAAAACAGTCTATACTGGAAAAATAGATATTCCCCTTTCCATAAAAAATCGAGAAGATGCAAAAGTTTTGGGATTAACAGAAAATGAAATAATATATATAAGCAAATTAAATATTCCACCTGCAAAAGAAAAATTATTTAACAATGCTCTTGTAAATATATATGCAAACTGGCAGTTATATGAACATAACAATATAAGCAAAACAGAAATTGCAGATAAAGTATATAATATAATAACAGAAGAAAAAAGCGATGAATCTTCCATAGCATCTGAAACATTATTTAAAGATATTGTTATAAAACCTATAAATAAAAAAGATAAAAATAATTATAAACCTGTTCTGATAAACAAAACAGCTATTCCCGGACTGTTTAACAATGATAAATATATTGATTTTTACAATGAAGCTGAAAGAAAAAGTTATATATCATATCTTGAAAAAAATAATATAGTTTCAGGAGAAACAGCAGATATAATTTTAAAAGAGTTTGAAAAACTACCACTGGCACAGGAAGCTGTAAAAGAAAAAATAAATTATGCTCTTGCAAGAACCCTGATGCAATATAAACATATAGCATCAAGCACAGGAATGACAATTAAAGAGATAATTCAGGATGCAATAAATATAATAAAAAATCCTGATATTGAAATTAAATCAGGATCAAGAAGAATATTTTATGACCTTTCTCTTTCTAATGTTATAAGGGAAGCTTCAAAACAAAACAGCCATCTAAAGGAAGAAGCGTTAAACGAAGCAGAAGAAGCTATAACACCTGTAGTAATAATAGGAGGAGCAGCAGGCACGCCTCTAGATAAAATATTTACAGAAGAATACCTGGCAAAAGAATATGGATTTTCACAGGAAGAAGCAGAAGAAACAAAAAAGTTTCTTCACAGCATAAAAATAGGAGAAGGACAGGAAGATATATTTACATCAGAAATCCTTCCTGTAATAAAACAACATTTATATTCCTATAACAAAAAAAGAAGTAAAAAAAATATAAGAGAAGAAGTTCTTAAAACAATTGATAAAGAAGGATATGTAAGTTATAACCTTGCATCAGAAGAAGGAACTCTTGGTTATATAAAAAGCGGGAGAAAAGGCAATCTTACAGAAGAAGATATAAAAACAATAACAGATAATTATATAAAAGAAAAAGGCAAAGAAAAGGTAAAAGATAATAGAAAAATAATTTCTGCAATCTATAAGAGTAAACCTGTAACAGAAATAATAAATGTCAAGAGTGATAAAAACTGGCAGATGAAAGAGCTTATAGCAAGAAAAAAAGCCAATGTTAAAGAGAAAACAGGAAGCATATATATAGAAGATATGGAAGCTGTTTTCTATACAGAAGAAGCATGCCTGGATAAAGAAAAAGATAATCTTCCAGCATTATTATTTAATGACAGGAATGATAATGACAGGGAAAGAAGATTAAGAAGCGTATCTGAATATAGCTCACTTGATGAATATAATCTTGTGGAAAGATATGGGTTTTCAAGACAGGAAGCAATGAAAGCAGAAATATTTTTTAACACAATGCATATACCTTTAGGCAGGGAAGAATATTACAGGAGAGAGATAGCCCAGATAATAATAAATGAAGTTAAAAAAGAACATATTACCAAAAACCTGAGGCAAAGAATAATAGAAGAACTTTCACAAAGAGATGATATAGCATTTAACCTGTCATCGCCTGTGGGAAAAAGCGCATTTATGGATAGCCCAAGATATAAATCATCAGGATTCAGGGAAAGGGTTTTACATAAATATATAACAGAGACAATAAAAAACAGCAGTTATGATTATAAAAAGTTATCTGTAAATACTCCTCCGCCGCCTGTATATTGTGTAACAGCAGAAGCAGCGGCAAATATGGGAATATGCTTACATAAAGTAAAGCTTGAAGAAAAGAAAGAAGATAAAGTAATAAAAGAGGCAAAGAAGGAAGAGACAATACCTCTTGCAACAAGCTCTGTCAAATCTGAAGTTTCTTTAAAAGCTCTACACTACCCTGCAGAACAGGTTTCAGATTCTGCAAATAAAGATATAACTTCCTCTATTGATAATAATATAGATAATATGAGAGGAAGCATATCATTAAAAGACCTTATGGATACTGGAGAGAAAACAGAAACTTCCAATAACAAAGATAAGAAGATAGATGCTGATAATAAAAAAGATAAATCCTTTAATGAAGAAGAACTAAGACACAAAAGAATAGAAGCAAATTATGAAAAAGACAAAGCAAACCTTATAAAAGAAAAAGAACCAGCCTTAACAAGAAGCATAACACATGATGTAGGACATGCTGAGGAGGAGAGCAGCAATGAAGAGGATTCTCCTGAAAAAGTTGCAGATGCAATTTATAAAAATATTTCCAGAACATTAAGAAAGCTATAGGAGTTATTTATGGAAAATAATGTTGAATATAATAAAATACTTTTATCATTTGCCGAACTTCTTGATAATTTTATAAAACTTAAAATAGATATAAATAAACAAAATCTTCTTAAGGAAAATAGTGATTTAGCTAAAACAAAAAACCCTGCCCCATCTTATCTTAGAGACAGCGCCAATGACAGGATATTTCCGCTTGATACAGTAAGTATTGAAAAAACATCACAGGATAATAAAATAACTAATCCTGTAATACATACAGGTTCATATGCAGATGAACTTGCAAGAATGATGAATGCAGTGGCAGTGACAATAGGGAAAGATATATATTTCAGGCATGGATCATACAGGCCTGAAAGTGAAGAAGGAAGAGCTCTTTTATCACATGAGCTTACCCATGTAGGCCAGTATGAAGAAAAGAGAATAGCAGAAGGTATAGATAAGGAAGAGCTTGAAAAAGAAGCAATAGAATCAGAAAAAAAAGAGATATATGAAAGTGACCCTGTAGTTTCTGTAAAGGTAGGAGAAAAAGTATATAGGATAAGGAAATCAGGAATGAGGAAAGTTGAAAGTCTTGTAACAGAACTGCTTAAGGAATGGATAGAGAAAGAGAAAAACCTGTTAAGTGAAGAAGAATATTTAAATTTATTAATAGCAGCAAGTGAGTATATGGGGGAAGAATAATGGTAGAAGTAACAGCAGTATATGCAAGGGAAAAAATATATAATTTTCTTGACAAGTTTAATGAATACCTTGATTCTATAAGAGGAAGATATGAACAGATGACAAACCCTCACCTAAGGATGCTTGTATTAAAGATGCGGGATACGCTTGCTGATGGAATGGTAAAAGAAGGAATAGAAGGTAAATCAAGTGAAGATATGCTTGAGCTGGTATATGAGAAATGCTATGACCTTTTAACTAGAACTCATTTCATAAATGGGAGAAAGAGGAAAAAAAAGAAAAAATCTGATATACTCAAATAATGAGTAAGTTCGAATGTTTATCAGATATCCAATGGTCGTTATTAGAACCCATACTACCTGAGACGCCAAAACG
>JAVBQS010000055.1:0-4044 GCA_031548835.1 Spirochaetia bacterium | reverse complement strand
GCAGCTATTATCCTACTCAGCAACATTATTCTAATTAGCAGGAATAATATGTCGGAGGGATAACTGTAATATTACAATAATTGTAATAGGCCGTCCTTCCAGCAAGGACGGCTTTTTTTTTACCGCAAGGAGTTAACAATGGATCGTATTTTTATTTTTGATACAACACTTAGAGATGGAGAGCAGGCTCCTGGAGCTTCAATGACAATTGAGCAAAAATATGAAGTTGCTGTTCAACTTGCAAGACTTGGTATTGATATAATAGAAGCAGGTTTTCCAGTATCTTCTCCACATCAGTTTAAAGCATGCGAATTTATTGCAGAAAATTTAAAAGGGCCTGTTATTGCAGCTCTTGCAAGAGCAGTGGAAAAAGATATTGATTCAGCTGCTCTTGCATTAGCAAAAGCAGAAAATTCACGTATTCATACTTTTCTTGCAACATCTCCCATACATATGAAATATAAACTTAAAAAAGAGCCTGATGAAATTATTGAAATGGCTGTAAAAGCTGTAAAATATGCCCGCAATAAAGTGCAGCAGGTAGAGTTTTCTGCAGAAGATGCTTCCAGAAGCGAGCTTGATTTTTTGTGCAAAGTTATTGAAAAAGTTATTGATGCAGGAGCAACTATTATAAATATTCCTGATACTGTAGGATATGCTGTCCCTATGGAGATAGGGAATATTATTTCTACAATACGAAACAATGTTCCCAATATTGATAAAGCAATTATATCTGTCCACTGCCATAATGATCTTGGGCTTGCAGTTGCAAACAGCCTTGCTGCTATAGAAAATGGTGCAAGGCAGGCAGAAGTAACTATAAATGGAATTGGCGAACGCGCAGGAAATGCTGCATTTGAAGAACTTATAATGGCATTGGATGTAAGAAAAGACCGCCTTCCCTATACAACAAACATAAATACAACCCAGATTTATAATACCTCAAGGCTTATAGCAAATATTACAGGATTTGAAATTCCGCGAAACAAACCTATAGTAGGAGATAACGCATTTGCCCATGAATCAGGAATACATCAGGATGGAGTTCTCAAGCACAGGGCAACATACGAAATAATGACGCCTGCAGCAATAGGAAGAGGCGGAACAGATATAGTGCTTGGAAGGCATTCAGGGCTTCATGGGTTTAAAAGCAGAGTTGCAGAACTTGGTTTTAAACTTACAGAAGATGAAAATAAAAATATTTATAAAAAATTTCTCTATATTGCAGATAGAAAAAAAGAAGTCTTTGATGAAGATATTATTACAATTATTATTGAAGAGATTGGCATGAGCAATCCTATCTACAAGCTTGAATATTTTAATGTTATTTCAGGCAATAAAGCTGTGCCTACCGCAACTGTAAAAATAAGGCATAATGATGAAGTTTTTGAAGAAGCAGCTACAGGAGACGGCCCTGTAGATGCTATATTTAAAGCAATTGAAAGAGCTATAGGGACTACTGCAAAACTTGAAGAATATAAAGTACAGGCAGTAACTCCAGGAAAACAGGCAATGGGAGAAGTTAAAGTTTTAATAACAGCTAACGGCAACTCTGCGGCAGGCAGAGGATCTTCAACAGACATACTTGAAGCAAGCGCAAATGCATATGTTAATGCATTAAATAAACTTCTTCTGCCAAAAGGAAATAATCAATGAAAACAGTAGAACTATATGACACAACCCTGCGCGATGGAATGCAGGGAATAGAGATAAATTTCACACTGGCTGATAAAATAAAAATTGCACATAAGCTTGATGAAATGAAAATTGATTTTGTAGAGGGAGGTTTTCCCCTTTCAAATAAAAAAGAAGCATCATTTTTCAGCCAGATGAAAAAAGAAAAATTAAGCCATGCCAAAATAGTTGCATTTGGCTCAACAAAAAGGCCTGGAGTAAAAGCAAGCGAAGATGAATATCTAAAAGCTCTTATAAATACAGAGGTTGAACATATAATAATTGTAGGAAAAACATGGAAAGCTCATGTTGAAAAAGTAATTGGAACAGATCCTAATGAAAATCTTGAAATGATCCATGATTCAATAACCTATCTTAAGAAAAAAGGGCATAAAGTACTTTTTGATCTCGAACATTTTTTTGACGGTTTTAAGGATGATAAAGAATATGCTGTAAAAGTTCTTGATACAGCTTCAAAAGCAGGAGCACAAACTCTTGTTTTATGCGACACTAACGGCGGAACTCTTCCAGCAGAAGTAATAGAAATAATGAAGCAGCTTCCCAAAGAAAAACTTGCGCCAATTGGAGTCCATTTTCATAATGATTGCGGAACAGCTGCTGCTAATTCTCTTCTTGCGCTTGACTACGGCGCTTCCCATATACAGGGAACTGTTAATGGCTGGGGCGAAAGATGCGGAAATGCAAACCTTTGCACTATAGCTCCTGATATAGCTTTAAAAACAAAATATAAAGTAAATATCTCTTCAGAATTAAAAAATATAACATCGCTTTCCCGCTATGTTTATGAAATTGCAAATATAATTCCAGAAAAAAGACAGCCTTATGTTGGAGAAGCTGCATTTAGTCATAAGGCAGGACAGCATGCAGATGTTATAAATAAAGCGCCGCAGCTTATGGAACATATAGATAGCAAACTTGTAGGCAATTCAAGGGATATTCTTCTTTCTGAACTTGCAGGAAAATCGACAATTATAAATAAACTTACAAAGTATGGAAATTTTGATAAAAAAAGCAACGAGGTGCAGCAGCTTGTTGAAGTTTTAAAGAAAAAAGAAGAAGAAGGATATGAGTATGAAACAGCAAAAGCATCTTTTGACCTGCTTATAAGAAAAGTTATAAGACAGTATAAACCTATTGTTGAGCTTAACAACTACCACCTTGAATCATTTAAAACAGGAGATATGCCAAGCAAAACAGTAGGCCGTATTTTTATGACTTCAGATCATAAAAATATGATGGGAGCTGCTGTAAGTATAGGCCCTGTAGATACTCTTGATATAGCATTGCGCGATGCTTTAACTCCCCACTACCCTTTTCTTAAAAAAATCAATCTTATTGACTATAAAGTAAGAATTCTTGATCCTGAATCTGCAGCAGGAGCAAAAGTAAGAGTTTTTATAACTTCGACAGACCACAAAATTGAATGGGGAACAGTAGGTGTTTCTGAAAATATTGTTGAAGCTTCATGGGAAGCTTTGATAGATAGTTTTGATTATTACTACAACAATATTATTTTAAATGGCGATTAAAATAACTCTGGTATGGGCTGCTGTACCAGGATAATAAATCCTGAAACCTGTTTATTATCTGTCTGTTACAACACTGGACAGCAAATAGGTTTTAGCTTTTTTATTATTGATAAAAAAACTGGAAGTTAAATCATCAATATTGTTTTTTATATTTACAAACAGGACAGGAACTGGATAGCTTTAACAGAGCAGCTGTCTATTATAACAGCGGTATCAACAATATTTTAGGAAGAAATATAACACCTGATAATTACAATATTAGGGATGAAATATCAGTGTGTTGAATTTGTTAAAAGATATTATTATGAATACCTGAATCATAAAATGCTTGACAGCTATGGAAATGCAAAAGATTTTTATGATAAAAACTTCCTGACGGCTGAAAAAATATTCAAAGAAATTTAATTCAATACAGCAAATCCAGGCAAAACCAAAAGTAAATGATATAGTAATATTTAGAGGAACTATTTTTCATAATTATGGGCATGTTGCAATTGTATCAAATGTAACAGAAAAAAATATTGAAATAATACCGCAAAACCCAGAAGCTTTAGCAAGTCGAGGAAAACATTATTATTGAAAAAGAGCGACAACTTATGGAAATATAGAAAATAGAAGAAGAATAGGATAGTTAAGAAAAGAATAACATTTCTATATCTTTTTGATTAATTCAAAAAAGTAACTAGAACTCATTTCATAAATGGGAGAAAGAGGAAAAAAAAGAAAAAATCTGATATACTCAAATAATGAGTAAGTTCGAATGTTTATCAGATATCCAATGGTCGTTATTAGAACCCATACTACCTGAGACGCCAAAACG
>JAVBQS010000211.1:0-9423 GCA_031548835.1 Spirochaetia bacterium | reverse complement strand
TGAAAAAATATCTTTTTTTAATTGCTGCAATAATGCTGCCTGGGCTTATTTTTGCCCAGGAAATTATTGATCAGAGAGCAGCTACTGTAAATCTGATAAAACCTGAAATTATATCAAAAAAGCAGCTTGATCAAACAGTTGAAATTCTTAAACAGAATGGAATTAATAAATCTGAAATGGAAGTCCTTGAGACAATGGTAGGTGATGTTCTTCTTAAGCAGGGCGCTGAAAGAGAGAAAATAAGAGTCACTGATGTTGAAGTAATAAATTCAATACGCAAACAGGTTGGAAATGCTGCAGCAGGCATGACAGACCAGCAGCTTAAAGAAATTATAAGCCGTGAAACAGGCGTGCCCTGGGAAAGATATCTTGAAAAAACTAAAGAAACAATGCAGCTTCAAAAATATGTTCAAAAAGTTAAAAGCTCAAAACTTTCAAATATACCAAATCCTGCAGCAGCAGAAATAAAGAAATTCTATGATGAAAATACAAGACAATTTTTTGTAGCAAAAACTGTAAAATTTGATCATATTTTTGTTGACCTAAGAATGCTTCCATCAAAAGAAGATATTGATAAAGCAAAGCAGCGGGCTCTTTCCTATGAAAAAGAACTTAAAAGTGGAGCCAAAACTTTTGACCAGCTTGTAGAAAATTCTGACGATGCAACCTCTAAATATAACAAGGGAAATTTTGGATATTTAAGAATAGATGATTTACAGAGAAAAAAGCTTCTTGGCGATGAATTTTTCGATGCTGTTTTTGCGCTAAAAGCAGGGCAGATAAGCGGTGTAATAAAGTCAAATATGGGTTACCATATTGTAAGAATGAATGAAGTAATTGAGCCAAGAATTCTTGAGCTTAATGATAAAATAAATCCGGAACTTAATGTAACTGTAAAAGATAGAATAGAAGATTTTTTATTAATGAGAAAGCAGGAAGAAGTATTTAGACAGTCTGTTGAAGAACTTGTAAATGATCTAAAAAAAGAAGCAGAAATAAAATATTTTATATAAGAAAGTAAAGTTTAGCAAGGGAATTATGGGATCGCGCCGTAAAGGACGAATAATTGCTTTTCAGGCAATATTTAGCTGGGATTTTAATGATAATAGTATAGATAGTCTTATAAATTTTAGCTGGGTTAATGAATCAGATAAAAAAATAAAAGAAGAATCAGTAGTTTTTGCAAAGTTAATTATTAAAGGAACTATTGATAATATTGCTGAAATTGATGAAAAAATTAAGCAGCATATAGCTAATTGGGATTTTAAAAGAATAGCAAAAGTTGATCTTGCTATTCTAAGGCTAAGCACCTATTCTTTAATGTTTCAGAAAGATATTGCAGGAAATATTGTAATTGATGAAGCAATAGATATTTCAAAAGAGTTTAGCTCTGAAGAGTCATACCGATTTATAAATGGAGTTCTTGACAGTATTTATAAAGAAATAAATGACAAATGAAAAAAAATATTATAGGCGGGATTTTAAATTTTATTGGTAAGGTTTTGAATGGTTAATATTCCACAAAAACCAAAAAATAATAATTGCATAAACATAAAACCGGATTGCTGCGCAGGACTCAGTAGCAGGCCAATATGAAAAAACTTGAAATCCCTCCCAAAAAAATTATTATAATATTGGTAATTCTTAATATTATTGTTTTATTAGCAATAGTAGCAGTGATTTATTATAACACACTTCAAAAAAGACAATTTAATTATTCATTAAATAAATGTGATTTAAATATTTTCAGAGATGCTTATGATGCAGCAGAAACTATATTGGTAAACATTCTGCCTTATGCAGCTGCAAAATCAGATTATCTTAGAATATTAAAACGTGCTAATCTTATAGCAGATAAAACTGGTAAATATCAAAACTTTGTCTTTATCTCTGAAAAAGCATTTAACAAATTCAAAAAAAATGAAGCTATCTTTACTCTATACATATATTCTTTAATTAAAAATAGTGATTTTACCAAGGCTGTCAGTATGGTTGATAACAATAAAAAACTTATTATGCCTGAAAGCCTTTCTTACGTTATATATGCTATGAAATATAAGCAAAGTAAAAATCCTGATATTTTACCTTTAATTAAAAATAATGATGTAAGAAAAATACTTGAAGGAAATCCTGATTTAACAATCTATGAGCAGCTCTATAGTAAATCTGAAAAACCTGCTGTACTTAACAATTATTTATTATCTGTTTTATTAGCCGGTGATTATAAAAAAGCTTCTGATATTCTGGATCAAAGCAAATACAAATATGAAATAGATAACGAACTTTCAGGACTAATTTTTTATGATAATAAAAATTTTTTCAAAGCAAGAGATCTATTTTATAAATCATATGAAAGAAAAGACAAAGAAATTGTAGATATCGGTATATTGATGCTTTTGGCAGATACATTTATCCAGACAGACAGTTATAAAGAAGCTTATGATCTTTATGATATTATAATATTTAATGATAAGAATTTTTCATGGATACCATATGTCAATAAAGACTGGATTAACATGGTTTTGGGAAAAAAGAGCTCACATATAGAAGAAGCTCTTAATATTTTTCATAATGAAAAAGAACTTGCTTTTTTATCTATATTAAAAAATCAGCATTATGAAACAAAAGATACAAAGAAAAACCAGGATAAATATATATCTGAATTTTGGGAATATTATGCTGAAAACAATATGACAGATGAATTTAAAATATTTTTTGTAAAAGAACTTTATAGAATGGGCAGATTTGATGAAATATCTTTATTTACAAAAAAACTAGATAACCAGGATAAAGAATGGGCGCTGTTTTTCAATGCTCTTACCTCATTTTCAAAAAAAGAATATGATAATGCTTTAATATTATTTCAAAAATATTATGAAATTACAGGAAGCTGGCGGGGAATATATAATATAGGCATAATTCAGCTATTAAATTCAAAATATGAATATGCAGCAAATTATTTTTCAAATATTATCAATAGCGCATTAAAAAATAACATATATATAAATGATAATGATCTTGCAGATATCTATTTAATGCTTTCATTATCGCTAACAATGAATGGAGATTATTCAAAAGGAGAATTTTATATTAATAAAGCTTTATTAATAGGTAACAACTCAATAATAGCAATATATCTCCAAAACTATTATAAATCAAAATAGTTGAATAGCATTTATAATAGTGTTATATTGAATTTATATAATCCTTTGTATTATTTGGGATTATAATTATAGAAATAAATTGGGAGTTTATAAAAGTGGCAAAACTTAATGATATGCCTACTAATTGTGTTATTGGAGAAGGATCTGTTTTTGAAGGAAAATTTTATGTAAACGGGCCGATTCTTATAGAAGGCAAATTTCAGGGAAATATTAAAACCAATGATCAGGTTGTTATAGGCCCAACCGGAAAAGTTAAGACAGATATTATGGCCAAAAAAATAACAGTTTCCGGAACAATCATCGGCAATATAACAGCAGAAGAAGAGGTAAATCTTCTTGCAACAGGAAAGGTACTTGGCAATATTACCACTCCCAAACTTAATGTTGAACATGGTGTTGTAACAAGCGGAAAAGTTATAATCCATTCTGCAGCTGAAAATGAAGTAAACAAAATAATTGGAGATTCTTTTGGAGAAGATGCAGATGCAATTTTTAAAGAGTTTGAAAAAAAGTCTGGTTTATCCAAAGATAAAAGATTAAATATAATTGATGTTAAAACTGAAGAATAAAAAAGATATTGAAAAAATACGTTTATCAGGAAAAATTCTTGCTGAAACATTTGAGATAATTAAAGAACAGCTAAAGCCTGGAATAACTACCAAAGATATTGATAATATCTCATATGATTATATAACTAAACGCAAGGCAAAACCTGCTTTTAAAGGGTATATGGGATATCCTGCAAGTATTTGCATTTCTATTAATGATGAAGTAATACATGGCATACCTTCTTCCCGTATATTATCTGAAGGAGATATTGTAAGTCTTGACCTTGGCGTTAATCTTGACGGCTATATAAGCGATTCAGCAATTACACTTCCTATAGGAAAAATTTCTGAAAAAAATGAGCTTCTGATTAAAGTAACGGAAGAGTGTCTCTATAAAGGCATTGATATGGCGATTACCGGAAACAGGGTAAGCGATATATCAAAAGCTGTATTTACACATGCAAAAAAATATAACTTTGGAGTTGTAAGAGATTTTTGCGGACATGGAGTAGGATTTAATGTTCATGAAGAACCGCAAATACCAAATTATATTGGAAGCGGCCCAAATCCAAGGCTTAAAACAGGTATGGTTATTGCAATAGAACCTATGATAAATCTTGGAGGAGATGATATCTATATCCTGGATGATAAATGGACTGTAAAAACAGCTGACCACTCTTTTTCTGCACATTTTGAACATACTGTTGCTGTGCTTGAAAATAAAGCTGAAATATTGACTTCTTTATAATATTTTATAAGGAGATATATTTTGAAGAAAATTACTTACTCTCTTCTTGCTGCTTCATTGTTTATATGTTTTTCTTGTGCATCTATGCCTTTTTCCCAAAATACACCTGAATCTAAAAACGAATCTATGAAAAATTCAGGAATATACTCTTTTTCTGAAACAGCTGAAAAAGCACTACCTTCTGTTATACATATACGTATAGTAAATAAAAAAACACATATAACGCCTGATGGATGGGATTATTCTTATAACCCATTTTCACCCTCTCCTGGAAATATTTTTGAAGAAAGAAGGGAATTTTTTGATGAAGGGCTTGGCTCTGGAATAATTATAAAAAAAACAGGAACCAGATTTTATGCTGTTACAAACAGGCATGTTATATCTGATGCCAATTCTATATCGATAAAATTGCATAACGGAGAATTTACAGAAGCAACTCTTGTTGGATTTGATGAAAGAAAAGATATAGCAGTTATCTATTTTGATTCTGACAATAGTGATATAAAAGTAATTGAAATAGGTAATTCTGATCTGTTAAAAGTAGGGGATTGGGTTCTTGCAGTTGGAAGCCCTTTTGGTTTTGATTCAAGTGTTACTGCCGGTATTGTAAGCGCTCTTGGAAGGCGCAACAGTGCAAGCGGTAATATCAGCGATTTTATACAGACAGATGCTTCTATAAATACAGGTAATTCAGGAGGAGCTCTTGTTAATACAACAGGAGAGCTTGTAGGCATAAACAGCTGGATTACAACTACAACAGGCGGAAGCATGGGGCTTGGATTTGCAATACCTGTAAATAATATAAAAAAAAGTATTGATGATATAATACAATATGGCGAAGTCAGATACGGCTGGATAGGTGTTATTGCAGGAGAACTGCCTGATTTTGAAAAAAAAGTTTTCCAAACAGGCAATTATCATGGTGTTATGGTTTTTCAGATTATTAAAGATGGGCCTGCTGATATAAATGGCCTTTTCCCTGGAGATTTTATAATGAATATAAATGGTATAGAAGTTCCAACTGTAGATTCATTGCTGTTAAATGTGGGAGAAGCAAAAGAAGGTATGCCAAGCAATTTTATGCTTATAAGAGATGGAGCAGTTATAAATAAAAAAATAACTTTGGGGCTTAGAAATAAAAATAGTGAAATAATGGCGCAAAATAATGTATACTGGCCGGGAATAAATATTGTGACTATTGATAAAGAATATATTACTCTTAAAAATTTTGATAAAGGAGTTCTTGTCACCTATGTTGAAAATGGAGCTGTTTTTAATAACTTTATGCCTGGTGATATAATTACAGAAATAAACGGCAATCCAATTGTCAATTCAAGGGATTTTTATAGAGAAATTAATAAAAGTAAAGATTTAAATATTGTAAAGTATTATAGAGATGGAACAAGTTATAGCGAAGAAATTAAATATAACAGGTAATAAAGTGAAAAAAATATTTTTGCCATATACAGTAATAAGGAATAATTCTATAAAACTTGCTCATCAAATATATAAAGATGGATTTGTACCTGATATAATATATGTATCTTTGCGCGGCGGCGCATATGTTGGAAATGTTATAAGCGAATATTTTAAAATAGTTCAAAAAAATAAAAAACCTGTTTTATATGCTGCTGTAAGTTCTCATTCTTACAGAGATATAAAAGATAACTCAAGTGTAAAAATAGATGGCTGGACATATCCTCCTGAATATTTTAGAAGCGGGGATAAAATACTTTTTATTGATGAAATATTTGATTCAGGAAAAACTATTAATTACCTCTGCAATATAATATTATCTGCAGGAGTAAATAGGGAAGATTTAAAAGTTGCTGTTCATGATTATAAATACTTTTTAGATAATTCAAATAACCTGCCGATACAGCCTGATTACTATTGTAAAAAACATATTATTGAAAACCAGGAAAATGATATATGGATCCATTATATGAGCCATGAACTGCAGGGACTTACAAGAGAAGAACTTGCACAATATTATTATAATGATGATCCTGAGCTAAAAGATATATTTGATCTGCTAAGGTAGGATCCTTTATACACTGTTTAGATACCGGCATCCGCAGGGGTTTATTATCCTGGCATGGCTTACCATGTCAGGGTTATTCTATAGACCAGGTTCTTGAATTTCCTGACAGAGAATTTTTCCACAAACCCCTGGTTGCTGTTAAAGCATATAAATCCCCATCATCCCCGCCATCTATAAAAAAGTCAAGAACTGCCGCATCCTGCAAATCTACTGCAGAATTATAATTTTCAGCTAAAACATTGTTCCTGGGTTTTTCCAAATCTATATTGCCTGTTGATGGATTTAATGTCTGATAATATCCCCTGCCTCCTGTTCCGCAAAGAAGAAACTTATATCCAGATACAGTAAAAAGTTTTAACCCATTTAACATAAAACTTTTATCACGTTTATAATTATAACTGTCGCCATTGGTAACGCCTATATGTCCTTCAACATCCTGTTCCCAGTAAGTATAATATATATAGCTGGAATCAAGCACTTCCAAACCCCTAATTTCATAATCTGTGCCAAGAGCCGGCTGGGCTGTTGGCGTAAGGGAAGCAAGGCTATTTCCTCTGTAAAGCCTATTATGATTAGAAACCCAGTAACGCGCTCCATCATAAACAGCATAAAATGGCGAACCAATCATTGGAATATTAATTTTTGTAAATACTCCATTAAACCCGCCGCTATAACTATACAAATTAGCATCATTTACAGTAGCTCTTGTTGAAACAAGAATTTCATTGTTTACACTTTTAACAAATTCAATAGATCCTTCTATCAAAGAGATATTTATTTCCTGCCAAATACTTCCGTTAAGAGAAAAGAATCCTTTATTTGCACTATTTTTGGTATAATATATAGCATATATATCTGTGCCATCAGTAGCTAAACTTGTAGAAAGATCAAATCCTGGAGGAGATTCAATTTTAACCCAATCTTCTTCTGTCTGTGATGTTTTTGTATAAACATTACCTGCAGCAATATAGAGTTTATTATTATTTACCAATTTAACCATACTGCCAACAGTCACACCATTGGGCAGTGAATTATCTTTAAGTTTTTCTTCATGTTCAAGGCCATAGAAAATACCTATATTACTTTCATTACATGAAAGCATTAATAACAAAGCAATAAATATAAAAATATATCTAAATTTCATAATTTCCCCTAAAACAGCAATTACAGAGCAATTTAACAACTAAAACCTAAACATGGCTGAAAGAGTTGTCTCAAGAAAATTTCCAAATCTTGTATGATCTGCAGGAACTTTTCCGCTGCCTGAATATATCTGCGGTATCCACCAATAAACAGCATTAAACCCAAAAGCCCATTCTGAATTAAAATTCCATAAAACAGAAGCTCCTGGTTTTAAGATAAAATCAGCATGAAATGAATCTCCAATAGTACTAAAATTCACACCTGCACCGCAGTAAATTGGAAATTCAAAAGGATATTTTCTAAAATAATAAGCTACCTTAAATGTCAATGGAATCATGTAAAGCACTCTTTCATTTGGACTAAACGAAAACATACCGCTAAGCTCGCCGCCAAGAGTTATTCTATTATTTATAAATGTACTCCATTCAAGCGCTCCAACTCCGCCAATGCTAAGATTTGTGGAAAAAACATCAAAATCAGTAGACATAAAGAAAAGAGGGAAAAAAAGCCCTGCCCTTACTGTAAATATCTGATCTCCAAGATCATACATAAAATCATAAGCTTCAGGTTCTTCATCCTGGGCATAAATATTAATTACTAAAATAGAAAATATTAAACAAACAAAAATTATTTTTTTAAGATTCAATTAATAACCTCATCTTTAATTTTTTTTAGAATATCATCTGGAATCTCTTTTATCAATACAACCACAATAGTATATTAAAGTTACATTATTTTACAGGTTGAATTTCAGATTAATTTTTACAATATATTTTTGGAAAGGTATTTTTATCTGCAAAAGTGAAGGTAATAATATTATATTTATATCAATAAGTAGGTGTGAAAAACAATATATATTAAAAATAATATTTATTCTAATAATTCTATAAAAGCTTGATTTCAGCGCTAATATATTGTAATCTTTTTAAAAGTGAAGGAAAAATATGGCTCTTAATATTGTATCTGAAATAGATAATAATGTTAGAATAAAAAATGTTATAGTAAGCGTTTCAGATAAAACCAATCTTGATTTTTTTATAAAAAAACTTATCAAAATAAACCCTGATATTAAGATTTATTCAACAGGCGGTACTTATAAATATCTTTTAGAAATAAAAGGAATTAAGGAAGATAAAAACCTTATTTCTATATCTGATTATACAAAACAGCCTGAAATGCAGGGCGGACTGGTTAAAACTTTGGATTTTCGTATTTATATGGGTATTTTAAGCGAAACATATAATACAAATCATAAAAAAGATATTGAAAGAACTTCAAGCATAGAATTCGATATGGTTGTTGTAAATCTTTATCCTTTCGGCAGTGTAATTAAAAAGGAAGGATTAACTCCTGAAGAAGCAAGAGCAAATATAGATATTGGCGGGCCATGTATGTTAAGAGCTTCTGCAAAAAATTTTCACAGAGTTGCTTCTGTCTGCGACCCATTGCAATATGATATAATAGTTAAAGAAATGGAAGAAAATAATGGGCAGCTATCACTGCCGACCCGTTTCAGGCTTGCATGTTCTACTTTTGATCATACTGCTTCTTATGATACTACTATTGCAGGATATCTTACTTCTATAGAGATAGAAAATTTTGAAAAATTTTATAATATTCATTAATTAAATAATTTTTATTCACTGATAAAGCGGGGGGCAGCAGGCAAACGCAGTTTGCATATGAGCTTGAGCTGGAAGGTGAACATATGATAAAAGGCAAAATCCTGTACCCGCCTGTGGTGGGGTAATACTTTTTGTTTTATTTTATATAGGG
>JAVBQS010000226.1:0-20903 GCA_031548835.1 Spirochaetia bacterium | reverse complement strand
TTTAGCTGCTGGCTTTTTAGCAGCAGGTTTCTTTACTGCGCTTTTAGCTGCTGGTTTTTTAGCAGCGCTTTTTGCTTTACTTACTGGTTTTTTTTCGTTTGCCACCGGTTTCTCCTCCTTATTTTGTTTTCGGCAACCTTGCATATTTACCTGCTTATACAAAATATAAATTTACCAAAATATTACCTCTCCCCATAAGCAGGTTTAGTGATAAATAAACTTTTTTATTTGATAAATATTTTCAATTTTTAAAACCCTTATTATAACTTTTCGGCTATTTCTCTTTGATTAGATACAATTTTTTTTAATTGTATAAACATTACTACAATTTTGTCCATACTCTATTTTAATATTTTATAAAATATATTTCAAATAAAAATTTTTATATTACTTTAAATAACGTAAAATGGAGCTGTCTAATACTCTGGCATGGCTTACCATGACAGGATATTCTTATTGGACAGCCCCATTATTTTCCTCCTCCGGTTTTATTTTTAATATTGAATATGCATAATCAGCAGATACTTTTGTACATTTTTCAATCACTTCCATAGGAGAGTAATATTTTCTTGGAGCAGAAATTTTTCCTGTATAATATATCTTGTAAACATCTATTTCAACACTATTATTTCCGGGAATAACTTCTTTAATATTATAATATTTCCACTCTTCTTTTCCGTTTTGAAGATTAAATATTTTTTCTCTATACCATTCTCCCTTTTCCATAAAAGTAATATTTCCTATTGTTTTTCTTTATCAAGGACAGCTTTTATATCTTCCGTTATTGATCCAACTTTTTTATCTACAACATTTTTTGCATCTTGCAATTTTTTCCCAGGAACATCTCTGCAAGATATATAGAATTTTATTTTTGGCTCAGTGCCGGAAGGCCTTACTGTTACTATGCTTCCATCTTCAAGAATAAATTGAAGAACATCGGATTGTGGAAGAGTAATGCCATTTAATGAGATATTTTTTTCATAATCTCTTGTTTCTTTTATTTTAATACCTCCAAGTTTCTCAAAAGGTTTTGCACGGAGATTTGTCATAAGATTTTTCATTGTTTCAAGGCCTTTTTGTCCTTTAAAAACTCCTGAAACTTGAGCTTCTTTAAAATATCCATATTTTTCATAGATAGAATTGAGATAATCAAGAATTGACATTCCTTTTGATCTGCAATAGAGAGCCATTTCTGCAGTAACAATTGCAGCAGATACCGCATCTTTATCTCTTACTTCTTTGCTTACAAGAAACCCATAGCTTTCCTCAGTTCCGAAAATAAAATTTTCTCCTGTTTTTTCAAAATTTGCCATAAGGTGCGCAATCCATTTAAATCCTGTAAGAACATCGTAAACTTTAGCTCCGAAACTCTCGCCTATAAGCCGTTGAAGTTCTGTTGTTACTATTGATTTTATTGTTGCCCCATGCTGAGGTAATTTATTTTGTTCATTAAGTGTTGAAAGTATATAATAAGCAAGCAGCGAACCAAGCTGGTTACCGCTTATAAGTATATATTCATTTCCATTTGGTACTGCTATTCCAAGCCTGTCAGAATCAGGATCTGTTCCCATTACAATATCTGCTTTAACTTTTTTTGCAAGATTTACAGCCATTTCCATTGCAGAAGCTTCTTCCGGGTTTGGATATTTAAGTGTCGGAAAGTTGCCGTCAGGTTCTGATTGTTCAGGAACAATAACTACTTTTATTCCTGCTTCTTCAAGAGCTTTCTCAACAAATACTTTTCCTGCTCCGTTAAGCGGTGTATAAACAACTTTAAGACTGTTTCCTTTTTCTTTTACAAGCTGGGGGCGGAAAAAACATCTTTTTACCATTTCAAGATAAGGTTTATCAATCTTTCTATCTATATATTGAAGAAGATTTTCCACAATAGCCAGCTCTTCTTCCATGCTTTTTATATCTTCAGGAAGGCTTTTTCTTACTTCTTCGATTATAAGTTCGTCATGGGGAGGAACAACCTGCCCGCCGTCTGACCACGATACTTTATAGCCGTTATATTCTGCAGGGTTGTGGCTTGCTGTTATAACTATTCCCGCCGTGCATCCTAAATGCCTTACTGCAAATGAGAGTTCCGGAGTTGGCCTTAATGATGTAAAAAGATATGTTTTAATATTATTTGCACATAATACAAGCGCTGCTTCTATTGCAAATACTGGAGAATAATTCCTTGAGTCATAAGCAATTACTACAGAGCCTTCTCTCTCTTTTTCAACAGTTTTTTTAATATAGTTTGCAAGGCCCTGTGTTGTTTTTCTTATCATAAAACTATTTAGCCTGTTATAACCGCCGCCTATTATTCCTCTTATACCGCCAGTTCCAAAATCAAGTTCTTTATAAAATCTTTCATTAAGTTCATCATATTTTTGCTGGTCAAGGAGTTTTTCTACTTCTTCCCTAAAAGTAGGTTCTTTTTCAAATTTTACATATTGTTTTGCAAGTGTAATAATTTTTTCTTTGTCCATATTTAATTCCTCCTGTTAATTAATCTTGATAAAATATATTGTAAACAGTGATTATTTTATCAAATATTAATCACTATTTATAAAAAAATTACATTCTGATAGTTATTCTAAAAAATCAAGCAATTCCTCAGGCTTTGAAATAAATAGTTTTGCTCCTGCATTTGCAAGCTGTTCTTTTGTTCTGTATCCCCATAATGCAGCAATAAATTTAAAACCGCCATTATTTGCTGTGATAGAATCAATATCAGAATCTCCAAGATAAAGAATCTCCTCTGGAGTAAGTTTTAATTTGTTTGCAATAAGAAGTGAGCCTGCAGGATCAGGTTTTTTGGGAAATCCTTCAACAGATCCTCTTACAATATCAAACATTTTTTTCCCAAAAAGCATATCTACAATTTTTTCTGTTACAGAATGAGCCTTATTCGAAAAAACAGCTGTTTTAATTCCTTTTTGTTTTATTTTTCCAAGAATATTTTCTATTCCTGCATAAATATGGGTATCTATTACAGGTTTTCTAAAATATTCTTCAGTAAGTTCTTTTGTATAGATATTAATTTTTTCTTCATCATTTTCTGCGCCTGATAATGCTTTTTCCATTGCGTTTTTAAGGCCGCCCCCAACTATAGAAGTAATATTATTTAAACTGATTTCAGGGAAAGAATATCTTTTTAATATCATATTGATATAAAACCCAATATCATTTGCAGTATCAATCAGAGTTCCATCAAGATCAAATAACACAGCTTTATATATCATAATTCCTCAATCATGATATATTATAACAGAAAAAATGTTATTGTCCAAACAATAATAAAGAGGAAGAGGTTTTGAAAAAAAATAATCTTAAAGGCGCAGAAGGTTTTAACAATTACTATTGTTCTATCTATGGTTTAAGGTGGGATATAATAATAGAATCATTTAGTAAAAAACCTAATTATTTTGAAATAAGCAAAGGTTTGCTTACGCCATATTATATTGATAAAGCATCTCTTTTTCCTGTTAAAGCAATGGATATTTTACCTGGCCAAAATATTCTTGATATGTGCGCTGCTCCCGGCGGAAAAACGTTGTTAATTACTCTTTTAAATGGAGAAGCAGGCACTGTTACAGCAAATGACAGATCTGCAAACAGAAGAATGCGCCTTATATCTGTTCTTGATGCTTCTCTTCCTTCTGATTTACGCAAAACTGTAAAAATAACAGGCCACGATGCTGCTTTATGGGGAGTTTATGAAAAAGATGTTTATGACAGAATACTTCTTGATGCGCCATGTTCTTCAGAACGGCATGTTTATCTTTCTGATTTACATCTTAAATTGTGGAGCCCTGCAAGAATAAAACAGCTTACATCAAGACAATTTGCAATGGCAGCCGCAGCACTCGATGCTGTAAAACCTGGAGGAAAAATTGTCTATTCAACCTGTTCAATTTCCAATGAAGAAAATGATGGAATTATTGAAAAACTTTTTAGAAAAAGAAAAGGGATTTTTGAAATTGAAAATGCAGATGGAATTTTTAATTCTGAAACAGAGTTTGAAAAATCTGAATTCGGATATTATATTATGCCTGATAAAAACAAAGCCGCACGCCCCATATTTTTTTCTGTTATTGATAAGCGAAGCTTAACCCCGAAGGTTACTTTTTAGACATTCCTGCTAAGGCAGGAATCCACAGGCAGGGATCCCCAGTTCCCGGCATGCCTTCGGCAGCCGGGAAGACGGTTGTGTGCTGCAAGAAGCACTGAATAATAAAGTCAGATAAATAAATGCAATGTATTATGCATAATGAAAAACACAACATTTGGTTTTATCTTTTATTTTAGAAACAGATCAATTTGAACTTGGGAATTTATTTTTTGCCATGTTATGATTTTAGAACATGGCAATTTTTTTAAATTTTAAAAATCAGCACTATATATAAAGCTATAAATAAGTCATATTATAAATATATGAAAGATAAAGTTGCAATTGTAAAGTGCAGTTCTTATTCACCGCTTGAGCTTTATAATTCAATTAAAACTGCTATCTATCTTTCGCTAGGCGCAAAAGATAACTTATCAAACCAGGAAAATAAATCTCTTAATTTCAAAGGAAAAACAGTACTTCTAAAACCTAACATACTCTACGGAGTTTCTCCTGAAAAAGCAGTAACAACCCACCCTGAATTTGTAAAACAGTGCATATTGTGCATTAAGGAAATGGATGCTGGAAAAATTATTGTAGGAGATTCTCCCGGATATCAAAGCAGCGATTCTGCAGGAAAAAAGTCTGGAATAATAAAAGCTGTTACAGAAGCAGGAGCAGAATGGGATGATTTTTCAGAATCTGCAGAAGTGAAAAATCCTTTAGGACTGCTTGTTAAAAGTTTTAATCTTGCATCTGCTGTAAAAAAAGCAGATATAATTATCTCTCTTCCAAAAATGAAAACACACCAGCTTCTATACTATACAGGGGGAATGAAAAATCTTTTTGGTCTTGTCCCTGGACTTCAAAAATCTGCGTTTCACCTCCGTTTTCAGGAAAGAGAGCTTTTCGCAAAAATGATTGTAGACCTTAATCTTTCAATAAAACCTGTTTTTACAATTATGGATGCAGTAACAGCTATGGAAGGCCCTGGCCCCGGAAGCGGAACTCCAAAACATGTTGGGCTTATTCTTGCATCAAATAATATACTTGCTCTTGATATTGCAGCCTCATCTATCATGGGATATAGCCCAATAGAGATTCCTTTTATTGCAGAAGCTCTTGGAAGAAAAGAATGGCTTAGAAATATTTCAGATTTTGAAACAGCAGGGGAAAAAATTGAAGATGTAAAAATCCATGATTTTAAAAAAATTAAAATTCTTAATGATATAACAATGTTCCGCAGCAGGATGCCTTTCACACTTTATAAAATCTTAAGGAAATCAATTGTTAAAAGGCCAGTTATAAAACATGGCAAATGTATAAAATGCGGCAACTGTGTTGAAATATGCCCGGCAAAAGCAATTAAAATTATAACTTTGGCTGAAAAAAAGATGGTTATTGATTATAAAAAATGTATTACCTGTTATTGCTGTCATGAAATATGTCCGGCAAAAGCAATAAATATTAAATAATATAAATCCTATTCCCAAACAACCCCCTGTTACGTTAGAATCCTCACCTGTAGGAGATTAAATGAACTCTTCTGATTTATTGATTACTGCGCTTCTTTCAATGCTTCCTGTTTCAGAGCTTAGGGGAGCTATTCCATATGCTATTATAAAAAATGCAAACCCTGTTTTTGCCTATTTTTATTGTGTATTTTTTAATAGCCTTATTGCGCCGCTTTTTTATCTTTTTATCTCAACTTTTCATAAGCTAATGTTAAAATTCAAATGGTATAACAATCTTTTTGATAAATTTATTACTAAAGCAAGAAATAAAGTAAAAAATGGTATTGAAAAATATGGTTATCTCGGAGTTATGATTTTTGTAGCAATACCGTTTCCGCTGACAGGAGCTTACACAGGAACAGCAGGCGCATGGGTGCTTGGGCTTGGAAAAAGAAAAACAATTCTTGCAGTAACTGCGGGAGTTATGATTTCTGGATTAATTGTATCTCTTGTTCTCTATTTTGGAATTGAAACATTTTCTTTTTTTACCAAAAAGGTTTCAGTCTGATGGCAGAAATGGAAGGATTAAAAAAAGAACTTAATCCTGAGCAATATAAAACAGTTACAACAATAGCAGGCCCTCTTCTTATAATTGCAGGCGCCGGGTCCGGGAAAACAAGAACAATTACCTACAGAATGGCTTATATGCTTCATAAAGGCATACTGCAATCTGCAATTCTTGCGCTAACTTTTACCAATAAAGCTGCGAAAGAGATGTCTGAAAGAGTAAAAAAAATTACTGGAAAAAAACTTACAAATCTTACAGTTTCAACATTTCATGCTTTTGGAGTTAAGATACTCCGCGAAGAAATTGAATGCCTTGGATACAGGCCTAATTTCAGCATTTATGACCAGGCAGATAAAATAGCTCTTATAAAAAATACTGCCAGGGAATTAAAAATAGATCCAAACACACTTGATCTTTATTCTCTTTCATCTATTTTCTCGCTTATAAAAACAGGCCTTGCAAAATGGAACAGCACAACAGAAATTTATAAAGAAATCTATAATGAATATATAGACCATCTTCTTATTTATAATGCAGTTGATTTTGATGATCTTATTACACTTCCTGTCAAAATTTTTGAAAAATATCCTGATATTGTTGAGAAATACAGGGAACGGTACAAATATATAATGGTTGATGAATTCCAGGATACATCAAGAATTCAGTATAATCTTGTAAAACTTCTTGCAGAAAAATCTCGCAATATCTGCGCTGTAGGAGATGATGACCAATCTATCTATTCCTGGAGAGGAGCAGACTATTCAAACATACTGCAGTTTGAAAAAGATTTTCCAGAAGTTACTGAAATCAAACTTGAACAAAACTACAGATCTACAGGAAATATTTTAAAAGCAGCTAACACACTTATATCAAATAATAAAAACCGCAAAATAAAAGAGCTCTGGACTGGAATAGAAAGCGGCAATTTAATTGAAATTTATTATCCTGAAAATGAATCAAAAGAAAGTGAATTTATAGCAGAGATGATAAATTATCTGAAGAAAAAAGACAGCATTCCATATCATAATTTTGGAATACTTATAAGAACAAACAGCCTTGCTGCATCTATAGAAGATTCGCTTCTTGGCGCAGGAATACCATATAAAGTCTCCGGCGGCACAAGTTTTTTTCAGAGGCAGGAAGTAAAAGATCTTATAGCATATCTTAGGCTTATGACAAATCCTGATGATGATGTAAACCTGCTTAGAATTATCAATACACCAAGAAGGGGAATAGGAAAAAAATCAATAGAATATATTAATTCAGTTGCTGAAAATAAAAAATGTTCGCTCTATTCTGCGGTAAATGCAATCTGCTCTGCAGGCGATTCTTCTATAGGAGATAAAACAAAAACAACATTACAGGATTTTTTAAATTTAATAAATTTTTTCAAGGCAAGATTTTTATCAGGGAAAAAAATGGCTAAAACTCTTGAAGAATTTGTCAATAATATTGACTACTGGAGCTATCTTGTAAGCGAATATCAGAAAAATGAGAAACTTGCAAAATGGAAATACAAAAATGTGCAAATTTTTACAAATCTTCTTGAAAGATGGGAAACAGATCCTGATAATATAAATCCTGACATATATCAATATTTAAACAGAATAACTCTTATAACACGGGATGATATTGAAGATAATGAAGATGGAAAAGTAAATCTTATGACTATTCATGCAGCAAAAGGACTTGAATTTGATATTGTTTTTCTTGCAGGAATAGAAGATACAATTATACCTCATTCGCGCGCTATAGAAGAAAATGAAAGCAATATAGAAGAAGAGAGAAGGCTTTTTTATGTTGCAATTACAAGGGCAAGAAGCAAACTTTATATTACATCCTGCCGGCGGAGAAGGCATATGAAAGATATAATAGAATCAAAACCTTCCAGATTTCTTTTAGAACTTCCTGTAAATTTATTAAAAAATTATGAACAGGAATCTGTAAGTGATAAAGAAAAAATCATGAAAATGTTTGAAGGAATTAATGCTATTTTAAAAAAATAGGTTTTATTATCTGTTTCTTTGAATCCGGCATATCAATGTACAAATTATTTTGGAGGAAAAATGCAGAATAAAAGTGAAAACAGCGCTGCGATAAAAAGAAAATATCCCGAACCTGTAATTCTGATTATTGTCAAAGATAAACATGGAAAATATAATCCTGTTCCATGCAGCTGGGCAATGGCAGCATCAGGCGATCCTCTTATGTTTGCTTTTGCTCTTTCAAGCAAGCGCTATTCGCTTGAAGCTATAAGAAGAACAGGCGAGTTTGTTATCTCTTTTCCTTCTGAACTAATGACAGAAGAAATTCTTTATTACGGCACCCACTCGGGAGATAATACAGATAAATTTAAGGAAAAACCTCTTGAGACTGAAAAAGCAGAATCAGTAGATAGCCTTATTTTAAAAGATAGCGTAGCAAATTTTGAATGCGTGCTTGATTCCGAGCATATAACAGGAGATCATATAATTATTACTGCCAGAGTTCTTAAATCATGGCAAAATAAAGATAGCAGCTTAAAAAGATTATTTAATGCAGGATCTGGCTTTAAACTGTCAGGTGTAACAGAGAAAAAATAAGTTTAAGAAATTGATAATTAAGCTGACTCTAATCATCAGTTTTATATTAATATCCTGGCATAACTTAGCATGGTAGGATAAATCAGCAGTTTATTAACTATGGCCGGGCGCTGTTTCTTTTTCAATTTTTTCAAGATATTTGACAGCTTCCTGATAGCTGCCTCCACACATCTCTCTTGAAGGCTTAAGAGAGATGCAGACAGCAGGGCGTTCTTTTTTTTCAAAAAGCATGCACATGTTATTATTATCAAGATTTATGCATCTGATACCGGCAGGTTTTCCATTTTCCATTCCCGGAATTGGCGAAGATATTGAAATAGCTATGCAGCATGCTCCGCAACCAGGCCTGCATTTAAATTTACTGGACATATTTACTTAATAATATAAAATTAGCAAAAATATATCTATTTATATTTACAAATAAATAGTTTAAAAGGTTGACAATCATTGTTATATGAATAAATTTATAAACAAATTAAATTCTTGAATATTATTAAATTTTAAAATCAGCCTGTATAAGGATTGTTATGAATACTATTTTGGTTCTTGAGAACCCTTCAAGCTGGAAACTTAATATCCCTGGTGTAGATATTGTTAAGGCTAACGATTATGTAACTGATGAATCATTCAGCTACCTTAAAAATGTAAAAGTTCTTAATTTATGCAGATCTTATAAATATCAGACAATAGGGTATTATGTATCGCTTATTGCTGCAGCAAGGGGACACTATCCTATACCTTCTGTAAAAGCAACCCAGGATCTTAAACAGAGCCTTATAATTAAACGGGCATCTCATGATCTTGATAACCAGATACAGAAAAGCCTTGCCCAGGTGCAGGGCGAAAATTATGAATTAAATATCTATTTTGGAAGAAATGCCAGCAACAGCCATAACAGGCTCTCTAATATGATTTATAATGTTTTTCCCCTGCCTTTTTTCAAAGCAAGCTTTCTTAAAGTAAAAAACAGATGGCAGCTTGATTCAATAAGTTTAATTACAATAAAAGATATACCTGAAAACCATATTAATTTTGCTGTGCAGAGAATAATTGACTATGTAGGGCGAAAATCTGCAAAAAACCAGAAAGATTCCACTCCTTACAAATATGAGATGGCAATTTTAAGGACAGAGAGCGACACAAATTCTCCTTCTGATAAGGAAGCAATTAATAAATTCATGAAATCTGCTGATAAAAATGGGGTAGGCGTTGAAATTATAACAAGCAATGATATTGCCCAACTTGACAGGTTTGATGCTCTTTTTATCAGAGATACTACAGCTGTAAACCACTATACATATAGATTTGCCCGCAGGGCAGAATCATCAGGGCTTGTTGTTATAGATGACCCTGTATCTATACTGCGGTGTACAAATAAGATATATCTTACAGAAGTTCTGCACAAAAACAAAGTTCCTACTCCTCCTACTGTAATAATAAGCCAGAATAATATTGAAAAAGTGGAAAAAGAGATAGGATTTCCCTGTGTTCTTAAAATACCGGACAGTTCATTTTCTCTCGGCGTTTTTAAATATGAGACCAAACATGATTTTGAAAGCGCTCTTCCCGGGCTTTTTAAACATTCTGCCCTTCTTCTTGTCCAGGCATTTACCCCTACTGAATTTGACTGGCGCGTAGGTGTGCTTAATGATCAGCCTCTATTTGTCTGCAGATACCATATGGCAAGAGCCCACTGGCAGATATATAACCATGCAAGCAAAGGAACTGATGATGAAACAGGTCTTGTTGATACTCTTACAGTCTCTGAAACGCCAAAAAAAGTTATTGAGGTTGCGCGAAAAGCAACAGCATTGATAGGACATGGATTATATGGCGTTGATATTAAAGTAGTTGATGGCAAGCCCCAGGTTATAGAAATAAATGATAACCCAAGTATAGATTCAGGAATTGAAGATAAAGTTCTTGGAGACAGGCTTTATGACTTTATAATCAAGGAATTTATAAGACGGCTTGATAATTTGCATGGAAAAAACGGCAAAAATAAATAATTAAACTATTATTTTCAAAATTTGCTTTCTCAGAGAGCTGTTTTTTAAGCAATATTTTGTTTTATCCCTCTATATAAAATATGTTATAAATGGTATAAATTCGTTTAGAAGAAAAAGTTTATTTTAATATATAGACAATTTAGAGGAAGATTATTGTCTATCAATCCTTGCAGCTATTTTTCCATAAATTTAGCTTATTTTTCTGGTTTTATTAAAAGATAATGGTTATAATTTATATATTATCTTTTAATAAAGAACTCAATTTTTGTACTTATTATAATAAAAATTTCATTCTCTGGAAAAAGAGAAAGAGTGCCTTATAGGGGGCGGAGATGAAGGTTTTAATGCTGGGATGGGAATTACCGCCTGCTATCAGCGGCGGCCTTGGGACAGCGTGCAAAGGCATTGCAGATAGTCTTGCTGGAAATGATATTGACCTTATATTTGTTATACCTACCGGCAGCGGAGCAGATTCTGTTCTTGACAGCCGAATAAGAGTAATTTGTGCAGACAAATATATGCCTGCCGCAAAATATTTAAAAAATTTTAATAAAAAATATTCTAAAAAATATAATAAAAAGACTCAGGACAATAATTTAAAGAATTTTTCGCCATATTATACATCATACGAAGAATCTTTATATGAAGAATCAGAAAAAGAAATTCTTGAAAAAATATCTTCACAAGAAGAGTACAGTATTCTCAATTTTGAAGGTAATTATGGGAGAAACTTATTTGAAGAAGTTATGAAATATAGCTATATTGGCAAAGCTTTGGGCAAAGAAGAGTCTTTTGATATAATACATGCGCATGACTGGATGACCTATCCTGCCGCAGTATCTGCAAAAGAAGCAAGCGGAAAACCTCTTGTTGTGCATGTCCATTCAACTGAACATGACCGTTCCTGGTCCAGGCCAAATAAAAGTATTATTGATATTGAAAAGAAAGGATTTGATGCATCTGATAAAATAATAGCTGTAAGTTTTTATACAAAAAATATGATTGTAAACAAGTATGGCATAGATCCTGATAAAATAGAAGTTGTCCATAATGCTGTAAACAGGGATACTCAATTTTTAAGATATCAAATTAGAAAAGGTTTTGATGAAAAAATAGTTCTTTTTTTAGGCCGTATTACAGAGCAGAAAGGCCCTGAATATTTTCTCCAGGCAGCAGTAAAAATTTTAAATAAGATGAATAATGTAAGGTTTGTTATGAGCGGCAATGGCGATATGTTTCCTAAAATTATCCATAAAATGGCTGAGTATGATATAGCAGATAAATTCCATTTTACAGGATTTTTAAATGACTCCATGGTTGAGAAAATTTATGCAATGAGCGATCTTTATGTAATGCCTTCCCTGTCTGAACCTTTTGGAATATCTCCTTTTGAAGCTCTTCTTTATGATATTCCTGTAATAATTTCAAAACAGTCAGGAGCTTCGGAAATACTTAAACATGCCCCCAAAGTGAATTTTGGCGATTCTGATGAACTGTCAAATGCTATTATAAATCTTCTTGAAGATGAGGAACTCAGAGAAACAGTTGTAAGGCAGTGTAAAGAAGATATGCAAAATATCAGCTGGAAGAGATCTTCTTCCAGAATAATGGAAGTTTACGGCAAGCTTGCAGGAGTGCAGCCTGCCGCCATATAATAACATATGGCTTTGCTATGCCTCTACTTTCAGATTCATCAACCATTCCGCCTTAAAACAAATTACAGTTTTTTTGACATAGGCTTAAACAATTTATATGAAGATATTTCTCTTAACCGGGATATCTGCAATAAGGTAAGTAAAAATTGCTATATTCCTGCAACAATGCTTATGCTTAAGCTTATTGAAAAATTCAAGGATAAATTAAAAATAAGTTTTTCAATAACAGGAACAGCGCTTGAGCAGCTTACTCAATTTAATCCAGAAGTAATTGAGTTATTTCAAAATCTTTATAAAAGCGAATCTGTGGAATTTATTGCAGAAAGCTACTACCATTCTCTTGCATTTCTATTTTCACCAGAAGAGTTCAGGCAGCAGGTTAAAAAACATAAAAATATAATAAAAAATCTATTTGGCGAGAATCCTGTAACATTTAGAAATACAGAACTTGCTTACAGCAATGACATAGCTCTGGAAGCAAAAAATATGGGGTTTAAGAATCTGCTTGCAGAAGGAGCTGATAGCATTTTTAAGCAATTATGCAATTATTATAAAGATGATAACATAAATATTAATTATAATTTTCCGCACAAGTTATATTGCCCAAAAGATCTTAAAGATATAAACCTGCTTCTTAGAGACTATAAACTTTCAGATGATATTGCATTCAGATTTTCTGATAAAAGATGGAAACAATATCCTCTAACAGTAAAAAAATATGTTAAATGGCTTTCCGATGCAGTTTTTAAAGATAAAAAATCAGGCTCTGGGGAAAAAGAAGAAATTATAAATTTATTTATGGATTATGAAACATTTGGAGAACACCAATCAGCTGAAACAGGTATATTTGATTTTTTTGAAAAACTTATATCAGCAATTATTAATAAAACAGATTTTGAATTTATTATGCCTAGGGAAATTTCTCAAAAACTTAAACCTGCAGAAGAAATAGATGTGCCTGATAACATTTCCTGGGCAGATAGGGAAAGAGATCTTTCTGCATGGACAGGAAATTCAATGCAGAAATCTGCTCTTAACATGATTTATAAAATTGAAAATGATGTAAAAAATCTTGCTGATAAAGATATAACTGATGTCTGGAGAAAGCTCCAGACATCAGACCATTTTTACTATATGTCTACAAAAGGATTTCTTGACGGCAATGTTCATAAATATTTTAACTATTTTGCAACTCCATATGATGCATATATTGTCTATTCCAATATAGTAAACGATCTTTATGAAACTATAAAAAAGAGACTTTAAAAATTCAATATAGAAGTCATATCCGGTATTGAAGATAAAAGCGGCATTGTATCAATACTTCTGGCCCCAAGTTTTATAAGTTCATATCTTACTTTTGCCAGAGGCATTTCTGTATTATCTGTAGCTACCTGAATACTATATTGAGCATATTTTGATCCGGGAATAATGGTTGGTTCATCAGCATATAGATTATATTTTGAAAGAAAGCTCTCAACAGTCTCTTTTTTTGCTGATGGCACATTAAATATAAGCATAACTTTGCTTTCAGCATTAATTGAGCCGTAAAGATTTACAATAAGCATTTCAAGCAGTTCTCTTTTACTCTTGTTATTTAATACTGACTTATTAATCCATATGCCTGTTTCAGATGTAAAAACTTCATCTATTACTTTAAGTCCATAACTTTTTAAAGCGCTGCCTGACTGGGTTATCTCAAGACCTATATCTGCTCCCGTGTTTTTAATTTTTGCTTCTGTTTTTCCCCATGTTTCATATATTAGAATACCCTTTTCTATTTTTGGCGGAGTTTTATATTTCTGCACAGACCAGCTTGAGGCAAATTCATTAAGCCCTGCTGATATTAACTTAGTTCTTATCCAGTTAAGCGCCATATAGGGAAGCTCAGAAACAACAGTAATAATTTTTTTATCCTGGCTAAAGAATTTTTTTAAAAAATCTTCTGTATTATTTTCTGCAGCTGCTGCATCAATAATGCCAACAAGGCGGACATTTCCTCTTTTTAAAGAAAGAATTTTTTTAAGAGCAATATCTGTTTTATATTCTATATTAAGTTCAAGCCTTCTCTCTTCTATCCAGTCATCTCCTGCAATAGCAACATCAAGTTCGTCAAGAGAAAGCTGTGTGCCGAATTCCTGCGGCCTTCCATCCCAGCCAAAAAGAAATTTTACTGTTGTAAAAGATGTGGGCCCTCCTGCATCATATCCTTTTGTTGTAAATCCTGAATTTTCCAGGAATTTTACAAGATTTCCGCCTCTTGTTGAATTTGCCAGTGAACCGGCAGGCATGCCAATTACAAGATTATTATCCATAATAATTATTCCTCTATAAATTCCAGTTTGTTGTTTATTATTTTTCTGTAATAACAGCTTGAATAGGGAAGGCCGCTTTTTTTCTTTGCATGGCAAGCTCCTTTGCCTTCAGGCTTTACAAGAAACAGAAGTGAATTTTGTTCGCAATTTATCCTTATTTCAACTATTTTAAGCATATCGCCGCTGGTCATTCCCTTTTTCCAGAGCTCATTTCTGCTTCTGCTCCAGTAGGTTGCATAACCGCTTTTTACTGTTTCTTCAAATGCTTCCAGATTTATAAATGAAAGAATAAGAACTTCTCTTGTTTTTGCATCCTGTGTAACAACAGGCAAAAGTGTTTTCCCGTCTTTGCCAAAATCAACCATAAGTTCTTCTTTATATTCTTTGCTCATGATTTTACCTTAAGCTCCCCTGGCTGTTATTTAATAAAGGATGCTAACACTGTTTTTAATTTTCTTCAAGTTTTCTTCTTAATAATTTATTATTGATGAAAAACAGCCTGGAATTATGGTATTATATTGATAAATGTACTTTGAAAGGTATATAAATTTAATTTTATATACATAAAATAGAAATCTATAAAAACAGGTATTATTATGAAACAGGAAGAGATTTTTTTTAATACAGGAATTATTCCTGTAATTAAGATTGATAAAGCAGAAAAAGCGCTGCCTCTTGCAGAAGCTCTTTTAAAAGCAGGAATAGCAATAGCAGAAATAACTTTTAGAACAGAAGCTGCTGAAAAAGCAATCTCAATTCTTAAGAAGAATATGGGCCAGGTTCTTGTCGGCGCAGGTACTGTTCTTACTCAAGGCCAGCTTGAAAGAGCAGCAGGCGCAGGAGCTGATTTTATTGTTACGCCAGGATACAATCCTGATATTGTGGAAAAAGCTATTGCTTCCGGAATTGTTATATATCCCGGCGTAAACAGCCCATCGCAGGTTGAGGTAGCTCTTTCAAGAGGTCTTAAAATTCTTAAATTTTTTCCTGCAGAAGTCTCAGGCGGTATATCAATGATGAAAGCATTACAGCCTGTCTATAGCGCGAAATTTATACCTACAGGCGGAATAAATGCTGTTAATATAATTAACTATCTTGAATGCAGAAACGTTATTGCATGCGGCGGAACATGGATGGTTAGCCCTGAGCTTATCGAAAATGAGAACTATGATGAAATATATAAGCTTTCAAAAGCTGCTGTTGATAAAATATTCCAGTTCCGTTATGGAAAATCAGTTTAAAAACTGATTAATAAAGTGATGCTGTATTAACCTATAAAAATAAATTGAATTGCTGGATTATTTATGGAGGAATAGATTATGAAAGTTGTTACATTTGGCGAAATAATGCTAAGGTTTAAATCTCCCGGAGCTGAAAGATTTTTACAGACTCCGCTGTTTGAAGCTACATTTGGAGGAGGCGAGGCAAATGTTGCAGTTTCGCTTGCATGCTTTGGAATAGATTCTGCTTATGTAACAGCTGTTCCTGATAATCCAATAGGCGAGGCTTGCGTGGGAGAACTTAGAAAATATGGTGTTGATACTTCTATGATTCTTAAGGCAGGCAAAAGACTTGGAATATATTATCTGGAACAGGGAGCATGCCAGAGATCTTCTGTTGTAATATATGACAGAGAGCATTCATCTGTTTCTGAAACTTTATATGAAAAATATGATTGGGAAAAAATATTTAAAGATGCTTCATGGTTTCATATATCTGGTATAACTCCTGCAATATCTCATAACGCTGCTGATGTAACTATTGCTGCTGTTTCTTTTGCAAAAAAGAAGGGGCTGCAGGTTTCATGCGATCTTAACTATAGGGGAAAACTCTGGAAATATGGGAAAAAAGCGCCTGAAGTTATGGACGAGATTATGCAATTTGTTGATATTGCTGTAGGGAACGAAGAAGACTGTCAAAAGTCTTTGGGAATAGAAACTAAAATATCGGCAGATAATGCAGGTTTTAATGAAAATGCATATAAAGAGATAACAGATAAAGTTTTATCTGCATATCCCAATTTAAAGAAAATAGCAATAACATTAAGGCAGAGCAATTCTGCAGATATTAATGGCTGGTCTGCTGTTATAAATAACAGAAAAGAATATATAACTTCGATACAGTATGATATTAATGATATTGTAGACAGGGTAGGAAGCGGAGATGCTTTTGCAGCAGGGCTTATCTATGGATTTCATAAATATAAAAGCGATAAAGAAGCTCTTGATTTTGCTGTTGCTGCATCATGCTTAAAACACACTATTCCAGGAGACCTTCCTCTTGTTAGAGAGTCTGAAGTGCTGGGGCTTCTGAACTCTGGCGGAAGCGGCAGGGTGCAGCGTTAGCTATCTATTGTAATTAAATAATCTTTCATAATTTTCTTTCAATTATTCCCATAACATTATATATAAGCCTTGCTGCTGCAAATTCAGAAGCATGAAGCCCTTTCTGTAAAATCGGCGCAAGTTCAACTATATCAAATCCAATTACTTTTCTCTGGGATGCAATTGATTCAATAATAGATAAAACCTGATACCATCCAAGCCCTCCTGGCTCAGGCGTCCCTGTTGCAGGAAAAACAGAAGGATCAAATCCATCAACATCAATTGTTATATAAACATTTTCAGGAAAATCTTCCGGCAGTTTAATTTTATTTATATTTTCAGTAACTGCCTGATATGCATCTATATAATTTATTTTACTTTTATTGTTTTTCCGCAACTCAAGTTCGGGCAGTGAAATACTTCTTACTCCTATTTGGAAAAAAGGAAAGCCCAGGTCAAATGCTCTGTGCATAACACAGGCATGGCTTAGTTTGCCTCCTTCATACTCATCTCGGAGATCTCCATGTGCATCAAACTGAACTATTCCTGTTTTACCTTTATATGGAGAACTGCTGCTGTTAATTGCCCTGAATGCTCCAACAGAAACTGTGTGTTCTCCTCCAAGCACTATTGGGATATGCTTTTGGGAAATAGATTCAAGAACCTCACTTTCTATCTGGTTAAGAAATTCTTCTGTATCAATATTGCTATTTTTAAGCTTTAAATATTTTGTATATATTCCTTTTTCCCCTGGGGTTGAAAAACCATCCCATTTTTCAAGCTGCTGCGATGCTTCAATAATTGCTTCAGGGCCTTTTACTGTTCCTGTTCCATAAGAAACACTTTTTTCAAGCGGAGCAGGAATAATATGGAACAGAGATCTATCCGCATCTTTACATGAAAATTCTGAATTCATAAATTGCTGTTGTTTTGATAAACCTGAAATTATATTGTTATTCATTAATAATTATCTCCTGCTTAAAAATCTATTTAATGTTGTTATTTATATTACAATTTTTTTCTTAATTGAATCCATGGAAAATTCTATGTATGTGAATTCATCCAATACTCTTGGAGTATTAAAATTAATAAATATTTTATCTTTTGTAAAATAGCTTCTTACATCAGGTATTGTATTATCTTCCCATCTATCAGTATTTAATAATAGTTTTTTAATCTCTTCTTTTGAATAATATTCATATAAGTCAATTTCTATTTCAGCAAAATAATATTCTAATTCTTTTATAGATAGTTCTATAAAAGAATCATCTATACTAACAATATCGTTTAGAGTTAATATGCTGCCATTTTCTATATCTATCATAACAGGCCATAAAATAGTTTCAGAATATACATGTTCTTCATTTGAGGGATAACCGGAAAATAATATTGAAATATAATTTTCATCAATATATTTTACTTCAAAATCTATAATTGATTTTAGAGTTATTTCATAATTATTATCTATTTTGTAAATTTCATCTTCGATTATTCCATTGATAACTTCATCATTATGGTTATATAAAAAAACAGGGTAATGAATTCCGTTGTTTGTAAATACAGGAACCCATGTTATGCTATTTCCATCAGAAGTTATATCTTCAATATTGTATATTTTTTCAACTATTGAAGTTGAGCTGTTATTTTCTTTTTTTGAGCAGGAATTTATTATACATAGCAATAATATAAATATAATTATTTTAAAAATATAATTCATAACAAGAGTTTAGCATAATTTATATTTTCTGCTAATAGTTTATAAAAAATATTGACAAGTTACTTTAATAAAAATAATTTGCGATAAAAATAGAGGCTGTATTAGGTAGCATAAAAATAAACTATTGATTGCAGCATGTTGTTTTTTATTTCAGGTTTTAATAATTTTCTTTTGGTATTTTTATTAAAAAAATTGCAAAATTTGCCAGGGCAGGAACTGGTTCTTTTTTTGATTCCAAATTTCTGCTGAAAAAAATAAGTTACCTTTATTATTTTCTTTATTTGCATTTTATCAATTTATTGCGATTAATAGATGTATTAATATTATTAGGTTTGTAGATAATTTGTAAAAAAAATTATTTTTATCACAATATTAATTATGCTGAATTAATGCTAACCTGACTCCATTAGGATCTTCTAAAAAAGCCAGGCTTCCTGCCATTATTGGTACTGGCTCCATTATTATTTTAGCGCCTTTGGATTTGAGTTCTTTTATTGTTGCATTTAAATTTTCAACATCTATTCCAACTGAATAAAAGCCTACATCATGTGTTGTATCTTTTATAAGTTCTATCATTGCATCTCCTTTTCCTTTCATTAATGTTATTATTATTTCAGGCAGGGGATTATATTGACTATCTATTTCAAATCCCATAACTTCTTTGTAAAATTTAATTGACTCATCCATATCCTTAACTATAATTGTGGCATATTTAACTTTCATTACTTATCTGTTGTTTTTCTTCTATTCCTTAATATTTTATTAAGCTTTAATAATCGGTTTTACTTTCTTTGATATATATAGAGCTAAACTTTTTAATACATGTATCGTTATATTGAGATAATGTTCTTTTTAAAATCCCATCCTGATAAAAAAGATATAGGCAACATTATTAGTTGAATATCAATATTGTTCTGATAAATTACAGAAAAAAATCTTAATATAATTAAAACTATATCTGTAATAAATATATATCTCCATAACAGCCTCAAATATTTCTCATATTTATATTTGCCAATAATAATGGAGATTCCCAGGGGAATTGCTATTAATAATAATGGATTTACCAATAGTAAATTATAATTATGGCTGAAATAATCATGTCCCAGGATAAATGATAAAAAAAACAAAATAGCCCCTGATATTCCAAATAAAAGCCCCAGTAATATTTGGCTTACTCCCCATAACTTAACACATATGGCGCTATTGTTTTTTCTCATTAAGTTAATAATTATTAAAACAACTGTTATAATTAAAGTAAAAAATAATGTTTTCGGCCATTTGCTTAATGGCTTATCAACAATAGGTTTCCGGTTTTTTGTAGTATTGATAATTTCTACTTCGCTTACAAGATTTCTTTCTATTCCATAATTGTCTATATATTTAAAACCAACAATATTTTTTCCAATTTCCACAGGCAAAAACATCTCTTCCCAGACTGTTATTTTGTTATCAGAATCCTGTCCTAATAAAAAAGAAAAAAAGCTATCCTGAAAAGGCCTAAACCATGTAAATCGGCTTAAATGTCCTCTTATTGTAAACCGTCCTGGAATATTGTCAAAATATTTTTTTAACTGCCCTTTTGTTCCTATATCAATAAGATTGCGAATACTTGTTGAACAGTTCTCTTTAAAAGGATGATATGTATAGTAACAGTTTTTAGGCAGCACATTATTATCAGCATAATTAATAATAATTTCTTTTTCTTTTGGATCTAAATCAAGGGTGTAAAGAATTATATCACGGTCTTCTTCTATATATAATTTGATACTTTCTTCCGGATAATAAGCTGAACATTTATATCTTACCTTGTTTTTTATCCAATCAAGCAGAAAATTATCACCAGAATACGAGAATATACCCCAGTCATAAATACGTGAGTTATTCCACATTGTATCTTCAACAATTAAAGCTGTATGTCCCCACCAGATAAAAATTTCATCACTTGCTCCTATAATAGCTACTTTAAAAACTAAATGATCAAAATAATTTTCATTGAGATTAACTGCATTAAGAGAAGAGGAAAATAATATAAATAGAACTCATTTCATAAATGGGAGAAAGAGGAAAAAAAAGAAAAAATCTGATATACTCAAATAATGAGTAAGTTCGAATGTTTATCAGATATCCAATGGTCGTTATTAGAACCCATACTACCTGAGACGCCAAAACGAGAA
>JAVBQS010000184.1:0-9820 GCA_031548835.1 Spirochaetia bacterium | reverse complement strand
GGTTTTTAAACATTGGAATTGGTTTAATACAACGGCCGCCATACAGATCTCCCCATCATACTTCTTCAATGGAAGGATTAATTGGAGGAGGAAAAAATATCAAGCCTGGCGAAATCTCACTTGCGCATAAAGGAGTGCTTTTTCTTGATGAAACTCCTGAATTCAGAAAAAGTATTTTGCAATGCCTAAGAGAGCCTGTTGAAAATGGAAAAGTATATCTTGCACGGGCAGGAAAAACCTGCTGGTTTCCTGCCGATTTCCAGATAGTAATGGCTGCAAATCCATGTCCATGCGGCAACAGGGGAAAAGATGATTCTGTATGCCGCTGCACAGATATAGATGTTTACAGATACTGGAAAAGAGTAGGAGGAGCGCTTATAGACAGAATTGATATACGAATACCTGTTATGCCTGTAGAAAGCGAAATATTAACAGAAAAAAGCAGCGGTTCAGAATTAAATTATAATAAAATAGTTTACAATGCTGTAAATATTCAAAAAGAGAGATTTAAAAATTTTATCTATAAAAAAAACAGCAGAATCCCGGCAGGCGAGTGCGATCTTTTTATAAAACTTTCTGAAAACAGCAGAGATATTTTATCAAAAGCTTTAAAAAAATTCTCATTTTCTTCCAGGGCAGTACATTCAATAATGAAACTTGCAAGAACCTGTGCAGATATGAAAGGAAATTCATCAATAAATATAGATCATGAAAGTTTACTTGAAGCAATACAACTAAGAAGATATGGAGATAAAGATTTCTTCTGGTAACTGTTTTAATAAGTTATATCTATCCTTAATAATTAAAAAATAATATTTTTTATTTTATTCTCTTCTTTAAAGTTAAAAAAAACAAATCACCTTGAAAAAAACAGGCTTAAATCACTATATTATAGATATGAAACTATATTCGCGCGGACAGGTTATTTTTTATTCACTTGCAGCAGCAATTATTGCAGTATTATTTCTTATTGGTTTGGGAATCTTTAAAATAGGCCCTAAAAAAGAGAGAATTACTGAAATACCTCAAATAAAAACAGAAGAAGAATTTATTTTTCAGACTGATAATAAACCTGCCGAGATCCGTAAAATAAAAGATGGAGGCCAGTATCAGTCAGATGAACTTGAAAATATAAATATATATCAAAAACTTAATGAAGCTGTTGTAAATATATCAATTGAAGTTGTCACCCTAAACTGGTTTCTGGAACCTATTCCAAGACAGGGCGGAAGCGGCTCTGGCGCAATAATAGACAACAGGGGCTATATTCTTACAAACAAACATGTTGTTGAAAATGCCTATAAAGTATATGTAACTCTGGCAGATGGTTCGCAATTTGAAGGAAATGTAGTTGGGATTGATCCTGAAAATGATCTTGCAGTTGTAAAAATTGATCCAAAAAATAAAAGACTTGTTACTATTCCTATGGGAGATTCGTCAAATCTGCTTGTAGGACAGAAAGTGCTTGCAATAGGAAATCCATTTGGTTATGAAAGAACACTTACAATAGGTATAATTTCAGGACTTGGAAGGCCTGTCCAGCCAAGTTCAGGAAGCAGCTATATTGTTAAAGATATGATTCAGACAGATGCATCAATCAATCCTGGCAATTCCGGAGGCCCTATGATAGATTCCAGAGGAGAGATGATTGGAATAAATACAATGATCTATTCTCCTACAGGAGGCTCTATAGGCATTGGTTTTGCTGTTCCTGTTAATACTGCAAAAAGAGTTGTTCCTGATCTTATAAAATATGGAAAAGTGAACAGGGGCTGGATAGATATTGATACTGTCCAGATTTTTCCAGAACTTGTAAGATATGCATCGCTTCCTGTAAACAAAGGGCTTCTTATTTCAAAAGTTGCAAAAGGCAGCGCTGCAGAAAAAGCAGGGCTTAAAGGCGGAACAGAAGCTGTAAGATATGGCAGATCCGGTTTTTATGTAGGCGGCGATATTATTATTGAAACAGATGGAATGACAATAAATTCAATTGCAGATTTTTATAGCGCTCTTGAAGATAATAAACCTGGAGAAGTTGTAAAAGTCAAAATTATCAGGGGCAAAAAAGAGATAGAGCTTTCTGTTGAGCTCTCAGACAGACATCAGAGGTAAAAAAGAGTTTGAATAAATTTAAAGTTGTATCAGATTTTGGCCCTGCAGGAGATCAGGTAAAAGCAATTAATGAGCTTGCAGAAGGTATAGATAAAGGCCTCAAGGCACAGACATTAAAAGGAGTAACCGGCTCTGGCAAAACTTTTACAATGGCTAAAATAATTGAAAAAATAAACAGGCCTGTTCTTGTTCTCTCACACAATAAGACACTTGCAGCCCAGCTCTACAGGGAATTTAAAGATTTTTTTCCTGAAAATGCTGTTGAATATTTTGTCTCATATTATGATTACTATCAGCCGGAAGCTTATGTTCCTTCAAAAGATTTATATATAGAAAAAGATGCTTCAATAAATGATGAAATTGAACGGCTAAGGCTTTCTGCAACATCATCTCTTATTGAAAGAAATGATGTAATTATTGTCTCTACTGTATCATGCATATATGGCTTGGGAGATCCTAATTCCTATAAAGATATGCGTTACCGTTTTACAGAAGGAGATATAATAGATACTTCTGTAATGGCACGATCTCTTATACAGATGCAGTATGAAAGAAATGATCTTACGCCGGTAAGGGGCTGCTTTAGAATAAGGGGAGAGGTAATAGATATTTTTCCATCATATATGAAAAATGCCTATAGAATAGAACTTGACTGGGAAAAAATTGTAAAGATAAGTGAATTTAATCCTGTCTCTGGTGAAATTGTTGGAGATTATGAATATATTACTCTCTATCCTGCAAAACATTTTGTTGTTCCCGAGCAGCAGTTAAAATCTGCTTTAGTTAGAATAAAAGATGAACTTGCCGCCAGGCTTGAAGAATTAAAAAAAGAAGGAAAAATTGTAGAAGCGCAGCGGCTTAAAACAAGAACAGAATATGATATTGAAATGCTTGAAGAGATGGGCTACTGCAATGGAATAGAAAACTATTCCCGCCATATTGCAGGCAGGAAAGAAGGAGAAAGGCCGTATGTCCTTCTTGATTATTTTCCAAAAAATTTTGTCACATTTATAGATGAATCCCATGTTACTCTTTCACAGGTAAGGGCAATGTATGAAGGCGACAGGTCAAGAAAATTAAATCTTGTAAACCATGGATTCAGGCTTCCTTCTGCGCTTGATAACAGGCCTCTGTTCTATGATGAGTTTAATTCAATTATTAATAGTGTTGTCTTTGTTTCTGCAACTCCAGGCAAGGAAGAAAAAGAAAGATCACAGAAACTTGTAGAACAGATAATAAGGCCTACAGGGCTTATAGACCCGGAAGTTGTTATAAGGCAGACAAAAGGGCAGATAGAAGACCTGTTTGGCGAAATAAATCAAAGAATTAAAAATAATGAGAGAACACTTATTACAACTCTTACAAAAAAGATGGCAGAAGACCTTACTGCATATTTTTCAGAAACAGGCCTTAAAGTAAGATATCTTCATTCAGAAATTGAAACAATTGAGCGTGTGGAAATTCTAAAAGACCTCCGCGCAGGCGTAAATGATGTAGTTGTTGGAATAAACCTGTTAAGAGAAGGGCTTGATCTACCTGAAGTTTCACTTATTGCAATTATGGATGCAGATAAAATAGGATTTCTTCGTTCTGCAACTTCACTTATACAGACAATAGGAAGAGCAGCGCGCAATGTTAATGGCAAAGTAATAATGTATGCAGATAAAGTTACAGATGCAATGAAAGAAGCTATTGAAGAAACAGAAAGAAGAAGGGAAATACAGAAAAAATATAATAAAGAACATGGAATTACGCCTGTAACAATAAAGAAATCCATACAAGATATTCTTGTGCGGAAAATAGAAGATAAAAAGAAAGTAAGTGAATTTGATGTTGAATTAATAAAAAGCAGATATAATATTATTAATAAAAATGAAAAGAAAAAACTTATTAAAGAACTTGAGGCAGCAATGCTTGAGCATGCAAAAAACCTTAATTTTGAAGAAGCAGCTTTTATACGCGATGAAATAATAAAACTTAAAAATAATGAATAATCTTTTAGACAAGGCAGTTTTTATGAAAAAATATTTTTCAGTAATAGCAATTATTCTTTTAATAACATCTCTATCATCATGCAAAAAAAAAGAAGAAATAATTACTATTGATCTTCCCCCAACACAGGTTCTTGAACAAAGTACTAATTATGCAGTAATTATATCTTCTCATCTAAGATTAAGGACAGAACCTTCTGTAAAAGCAAAAGCTGTAACTACCTTATGGAAAGGATATATTCTTGAAATTGTTTCAAAATCAAGCAAAATGGATAATGTTGAAGGAGTTGATAATTACTGGTATCAGATAAGTTATGACGGCTTAAAAGGCTGGGTCTTTGGCTCTTATATAAAACTTGCTCCTTCCTATGAAAAAGCAGAAGAAGAGTCTCAAAAGTTAAAGACATAAGTTTATTGAGAATAGGGTGATAAAGTTGTATTGCAGCAAGATATATAGTTGGAGACTGCTTACCTAAGAAAGTTTGGCATGGATAGAATTAATATTTCAACCATTCTGTAAGACACTCAACAGCAACACTCCTGCTTGAAAGTGAAAATCTCTTTAGAATATAAGCCATCCAAGAGAGCATGAGCTATTTGAAGTAGTTGATGAAGCATACCTTGAAAGATTAAATAACTTGACAGGTAACAGAAAAAAGGGTACATTATAAAAGTGAAATATGTGGTAAAGACACCCAAGAATTTAAATAAAATCATACAAAACATGCCGCATAATGCAGTAGAAACATTAAAGAAGCTTGTTGATGATATAAAGGAAGAAGGGCCGGTACAGCCATCTTATCCAAATTACAGCAAGCTAGGAAGAGTAAGTTATCATTGCCATTTGGCAAGAAAATGGGTCGCCTGCTGGCGATGTGAGAATGGAGAATATATTGTGGAGGTAGAATATGTTGGTAGTCGTGAAAAAGCCCCCTACTGAATTTGTTATTCAGGGTAATTTTCCTGAAAAATATCTTAAACTTTTAAAAAAAGAGTATGGAAAAAATATAGTCATTGAAGAAGACAATGAGTATGAATTAGCTACAGAATCAAAGTGGTATAAAGAGATACATGCGAAAGAAACGCCTGGAAATAATTTACGTTTTTATAGACGTCTTCATAAATTAACTCAAAAACAGCTTGGAGAAAAACTTGAAGTAACCAAGCAGAAAATCTCAAACATGGAAAATGATATTGTACCCATAAGCAGGAAGATGGCACATAAACTTTCTGAAATATTTAAAGTATCTCCAGGAAGATTTATTTAGGCAAATTAAGTACATAATTTGCCGGCTGAAAGCAGAAGAACTTGATAATAAATTTATTAATACATTATTAGAAGTAATTTTTGACAGCTTTTTTTAAATCCATGTTTTATAACTGCAATGCTGTCATTTCTGCTTTACTTCGTCATTCCTGCGCAGGCAGGAATCTGCATCAAATATGTGAAGAAACCTGTAGATGCTTATAAAAATTAAAGAAAATATTTATCTGAATACTTAATTTTTTATTGCTTCATTTTTCTTTTCCAGTAACTGCCTTTCTATTTCAGCCTTTACATCACTCATTTTATATATGCGCAAATAAAGTTGATCTTCTACATAGTGTTCTTTTGCATAGCACATGCCATATTCGGGGTGGTTAAAAAAAGAGCCCCAATTTGGACTAAGTTCCTCATAACCTTCCGATAGAATAGCAATGCTCATTCCTCCTGGGTATATATTATGCATGTGAAAAAAAACACGTTTTTGTAAGCGTTCGCCTAATATCCCTTTGTACCCGCCAATTTGGGTAGTTGCCCATTCACCATCATTTGAAAAATACATAAAATCAGAATAATATTTCCCAGACGGAATAAGATGTTCTATAGGATAGCTTGTGACTTCGGAAAAATCTTCATTCCAGTCAATTTTTACTTGTTTATTAAGAGAAGAAGAATCACTTACAATATATCGCTTCTTTAAATTAATATCATAACCATATCCATAGCTTGCAGACACAAATTGTAGCGAAGTCAAAATATCGGTTAATTTATTTCGTTTAACTTCTCTTGTTTTCCAGTTATATAAATATATATCAATACCTAATATTTTCCCATCAATAAAAGTCTTGCTCAAAATCCATTCTCTATCAAGTGGACGAAAAAGACCTATGTTGGAATTTTCTTCGCTTTCAAAGACAATAACATCTTTTTTATAATTATATATGACATATTGGAAAAGTGAGCTATCTTCATTCATTCCTTGAAAAAGAAAAAGAAGAAGCCCCTCAACTGGATCTAACATTACCGGCGATTTCTCGGAATGAAGCCAAGAAAGAAGGGGAATAAAAGATTTAGTTTTTTTTGTTCCTATATCAGCAAGATGTACCATTTTTCCCGTCCGGGCGAAAAAAAGATCCTCATCAGGCCAGACAAGAAAGTCTCTATCAAGCTGGGTTCTTGGAAAATTTATCAGTAGGGTAATTTTAAGTCTATTATTTTTTTCGAAACTGATTTCGCTGAACCGACCCCACCCATCTATTGTTGCAAGTTTTCCGTCCTTCCAGGGCTGGAGAGTCATAAAATACTTATTTGATTTTATATCTATAGGTTTTATTTCCATAGCATTATCAGAAAAACTATTATTAATTATTATTAACATAAATACAAATATTAATAAAATGTGTTTTTTCCTGTTTTGTATTAATTCCATAATAGCACCTCGGCTGCTCTAACATGATAAAAGTACATGGTGTTTATAATATGCAGTATAAACTATTCATATTTTTTATACCATTCATATTCAAAAAACATATTATTGATTGCATCTACTTTCCAATCCCCATCTTTTTCCTGAATACTAGTTGAAAAAGCATATTCGCTGATTATTCCATTGTCATTAATTCTTACATAAATCCAAATATAGCAATAATGATGATATGTTCCTGCATTATCATAATACTCTGTCATTCTAATTTCTTTGGGTATTCCTATTTGAATAATTTTATTCTTGTAATATCTATTCCACACATCAGTTATTTGTTTTGTATAATCTGATTTTATGGCATTAACTTTATCTGAAACAACATTATTTTTTATTATACAAGCAAACCAATAAGCCAATATATCTGGCGAAAAATTATTAAATTGTATTGTCCCTGCATTATCAGGTGTTATTATTGTACTAAATTCAGTGTCAGGTAATAATTTATCCAGGCGATGCATGCCTAAATATTCTGGTTTAAAATCAAAACTAATCAATGTTAAACAAGTATCATTATACTTAGCGCCTTTATAAACACTTAATATCTTCAAATTAAGTGAATCTGAAATAATTTCTTTAGGTAAAACTATTTTTTGAATTAAATTTGTATCTTCCAATTTTATATTATTATTTATTCCGGATCCAGAAATGCTCATCATTTCAACGCGATTATTTACATGTAAATATTCATAGCCGCCCAGTCCATATCCATTTTGAATATAAACTGTTTGTATTCTTGCTATTTCTTTAAATTTTATTGTAATAATTACATCTTTCCCAAAATCATTTTCACCCTCTGCCCAAGATTTACCATTATTCTCCAATAAATTACGAATATTATATATATCATTTCGATGCGGCAGCGTAGAATTTACAGAAATACTTTTAATCATTTCATTGGTAACGATATTTTGAGCATATAGAGGCTCAGTTTTTATTAAAACCATTATCAGGATAATTATTTTTATAAGAAATATATGTTTCATTTTAATATTTGAAGACCATCGTTAAGCTTAAATAAGAACAAAATGCCATCCCTGCTTGTTGATTTTTCAACATAGCATGGGCCTAATTTACTATGATTCATAAATGCACCTGGATCTTTATTTGTATACCCGAGACTTATCCCCATGCTCATGCCTTGTGGGTAGTGATCCTGTAGATGCCATACTGTTAGTTCATACATGGATGGATTCGTTTTTCTTTGTATTTTATACCCCTTCATCCAGTTGCCATCACCGGACAAATGGTATGGTCCTTCATTAAAATATGCATCAGAATCTTTCTGCTGCAGCAACAATGCTTTAATTTCAATTTCCTGTAAATTTTCACTCCAGTGAACCAGTACGGGTTGAATAGGGCCTGACCTTGATACATACGACCACGCATATAATAGCCGTTTCTTTTGATGTAATAATTTATCGCCTAATTCATTTACACTATGCACATTATTCTTCATTAATTCCTTGGTTAAGGAATCACCACCGGGATAGATTGTAACATTTTCATCTTTCTTCTTCATTTCTATAAACATTGTATCAGACATAAACCAACCGGTAAGTTTTGGATTTGTTGGAACTGATTGTTCCCAGATAATAATATCATGCCCTAAAGTATTATGTGTCCCTAAGCGCAATACACCAATTTCTCCATGATCTATACTATTTGCCAGTTCATATACATAAAGGAGTACCGCTTCTGCACCACTATAAGTCACTGCTAAAAATAATAATCGTTCTTTTTCAGTCATCAGTACCTGGATAACTCGTCCATAATTTCCTGCTATCATATGTCCAGTCTTCCCTGAATCAAGGTCTACCATATACACTCCACGACCCCGAACCAGCCATACTACACGATTTTCTGCATCGCTTCCCAATGAACCGTTTACACCGGGAAATCCAGGAGTTATTACTTTAAGCTGCGGATGTTCCGGAACAGTTAAATCAAAATAACAGAACTCATTTTTATTATTCATTGTTACCAATTTGTTTTCATATCCGCTCTCGACAAGCCCATAAAACTGTCCTTTAAATTGTAGGATCTCAGGTTCAATATGTTTTTCCGTAATATTCCTTCCTTTTTGGTCTATTAGTACTCTTTTTTCTGCATCACTTAAGCTGTTTTGCCCCCAGGCAGGTTTTACACAGCTGCCCAGAATTCCTATATATATGAGCAGTATAATTATTGAATAACAGCTGCTTTTCATTCCTTTTTTTCCTTGGGTAATATCCCTATTATATCATTATTTTACATAGAGCACTAAATATATTCTTAGATGGGTTCAATCAATATATTCCAGTTATAAATGGAAATATTTCTGTTGTCAAATCCTGAAAAATAATAATAAAATTTATTGCATTCTGCAACATTGTTTTAGGTTTTACATTGGCATAAACCATCATTTTTCTTGAACCATAATCACCTAATGAATTTATTACATAATTATTTGCATCTTTTCTTTCAATAATCGAAAAACCTTCTTCATTCTTATTTAATAAGCCTGTAAAGATCTGATTAGTATATTCAAAATTGGTTTTTGATGTATAAAATCCATTGGTATCAAATATTAAATGAAACCAAATAGTCCCATCATTTTTAACTAACTTGATACTATTATCAGAAATTATACATTGAGCATATATTTCCCCATTTAGTGTTTTAAAATTAATTATTTCTCCTAGCTCAATAATTGCAAAAAGATTTAAAGAATTATTTTCATACATGTAAAATGCATTTTTTTATTTTTTTATTTCATAACCGTAATTATATGCTGTATTTATTATTTCTAATGTAAATCGCTTAATAATTCCATTTTCACTAAATTCAACTGTTGCTTTAGAATTGAAAATATTTTTCTCTATATTTTCCCCTCTTGAAATTACATATTCAATTCTTTCTTGGGAAAAAAGAAATATTTCCCAAAACAGTACTAAATAAATAATAGAAAAAATTTTTTTCATTCTCCAACCT
>JAVBQS010000201.1:0-9876 GCA_031548835.1 Spirochaetia bacterium | reverse complement strand
AATTAGTTCAGCGCCGCAGGAAGGACATGAATAAAAAGATATCCGGCTTTTTGGAATAGTTTTATTTTCTTCTTTATTATTATCTGCCCCTGTATTTATTTTATCAGTATTTCCTTCAACATCTTCCATGTTATGTTCTGTGAGGCAATAGTCGCATATCCATTTTTGTTTTGCAGGGTTAAATAAAATAGGAGCGCCGCAGGAAGGACATTTATGAGTTATTACTGTTGACATGATATCACCTTACCTATAAATATAGTTGTCTAAATAATTAGCACTGCAAAAACTTCCCTAGATTAAGGATATTAAGGTAAAACTAGTTTTATATTTTACTGTAATATTTTAAAATTTCAAAGTATTTTAATTTCTATGCAAATAAAATCATGATTTTTTATTTACATTATAGATTGCCTGTTAAAATCTGCGCTTTTTAAAAAAATAACAGTTGTGTTTTTAAATGCAAAACTTTATAAATTCTATATAATAGATTTTCCTTGATCCATACATCTGGTTTTATTATTCTTATTTAATGCAAGATATCCTGTGGTTGCCTTTTATTTTTCAGTATGTTAACTTTCAATTTGTAACAAATTAATGATTTAAATCTTTATTTATTATATATTATCAATAAATTAATTGATTTAATATGAAAAGTTTAAACCTGCGGGAGATCTATGCTTATGGGAAAAAAATTAATTCTAAAAGGAGTATTATTTATAATGTTATTTTCATTAGCTGCTATTGACAGTTTTGCACAGACTTCAAATTTACAGGATGGGCTTTATGCAGAGATAGATACTGCAAAGGGTAAAATCCTTCTTAAGCTTGAATTTGAAAAAGTACCAATGACTGTTGCCAATTTTACAGGACTTGCAGAAGGAAAAATTGATGGCGGTCAAGGACTTGGAAAACCTTATTATGACAGCCTTAAATTTCATAGAGTAATAAAAGATTTTATGATCCAGGGAGGCTGCCCTCTTGGAACAGGCACAGGCGGGCCAGGCTATTCTTTTCCTGATGAGTTTGATTCTTCTCTTAAACATTCAGGGCCTGGAATTATCTCAATGGCAAATAGCGGACCTAACTCTAACGGAAGCCAGTTTTTTATTACACATAAAGATACAGCCTGGCTTGATGGAAAGCACACTGTTTTCGGAAATGTAATCAGCGGACAAAATGTTGTTGATTCAATAAGCCAGGGAGATAAAATCAATTCAATTAAAATTATAAGAGTAGGAAAAAAAGCAGAAGCTTTTAAAAATGATCAAAAAGCTTTCCAGGAACTTGTAAAACAGTCAGCAGATAAAGAAAAGCAGAAAGCAGCAGAAGGCTTAAAAAGACAGGAAAAAATTGTATCGGAAAAATGGCCTAGTGCAAAAAAAACACCAAGCGGGCTTATGTATATAGTTGAGAGAGAAGGAACAGGAGATAAATCTCCAAAAATGGGAAGTATTGTTACAACTCATTATAAAGGAATGCTGCTTGATGGAAAAATATTTGACAGCTCTTATGAAAGAGGCAAACCGCTGCAGTTTTCAGTCGGACAGGTAATTGAAGGGTGGAATGAAGCACTTATGTCTATGAAGAAAGGGGAAAAGAGAACATTGATAATTCCTCCAAACCTTGCCTATGGCAGCAGCGGAGCAGGAGGAGTAATTCCTCCAAATGCATATCTTGTATTTGAAGTAGAACTTATCGATTTCAAGTAATCTCTTCTGTGAAAAAGAAGATATGAAAAAAGAAAAAATCAGATATATATGCGATATTTGCGGCCATGAAGAAGTAAAGTGGGCAGGAAGATGTCCTGCCTGCTTTTCATGGAACAGTTTTTCAGAAATATCTCTGCCGGCAGGGAAAAAAAGCACATCAGGCAGAGGAGAGTTATCTTCCCAAAAAAAACCTGTCTCAATTACAGAAATTGCATCAGATAACAGCAGTGTAATACTTAAAGATTGCGGCATAGAAGAGATAAACAGGGTGCTGGGAGGCGGCATTGTTTCCGGAAGCGTTACACTTATAGGCGGCGAACCAGGTATCGGCAAGTCAACTTTAATGATGCAGCTTGCCCAAAAGCTTTCTGAAAACGGCAAAGTTCTTTATATCTCTGGAGAAGAATCGCAGCCTCAAATAAAACTGAGGGCAGACAGGCTTGATATAAAAAATTGCAAAGAACTTATATTTATTTTTACTTCTGACCTATATACTATTAAAGATACAATTGAAAATCTCAAACCAGATACAATAATTGTTGATTCAATACAGACTCTTTTTTCTCCTGAAGCAGGAGCAGTTCCGGGAACTATTAATCAGCTTAAATATTGCTGTCAGGAGCTTATTGATATTGTTAAGTTAGCCGATGCTTCACTCTTTTTAATTGCCCATGTTACAAAAGAGGGAGTAATAGCAGGGCCAAAATCCATAGAACATATGGTAGATACAGTCCTTTATTTTGAACATTCTGAAAATGAGATGAGAATATTACGCGCTGTAAAAAACAGATTTGGATCAATAGATGAACTTGCTCTTTTTAAAATGGACAGCAAAGGATTACAGCAGATAACTTCGCCTGAAAATAGTTTTTTAATACACAGGGAAAAGAATAATCCTCCTGGAATCTGCATAGCAACAATTCATGAAGGATCAAGAGTTTTTCTGGTAGAAATACAGGCGCTTACTGTTCCTGCAAAAGGCGGGCTGTCAAGAGTTTTCTCAGACAGAATAGACAGCTCAAGAATTTCAAGAATTGCTGCTGTTCTTGAAAAGCAGACAGGAGTAAAATTTTCAGATCAGGATATTTATATAAATGTTGCAGGAGGAATGAAAATAAAAGAAGTAGGAGTAGATCTTCCTGCAGCGCTTGCACTTTATTCTGCGCGCACAGGCATTCCAATAAACCAAAGCACAGCTGCTGCCGGCGAATTAAGCCTTACAGGAGAAATAAGGCCTGTTCCATTTATAAGTAAAAGGGTAAAGTCCGCTGCAGGATGCGGCATTAAAGAGTTTTATTCTTCAAAAGAAGGAAGCAGCGATAAAATAGTTTCAGGCAAATATATAACAGCAGAAACAATAAATGAGATTATAAAAACTATTTTTAAATAGGCGGGCTGCATGATTTTTCATTCTTTAGCTGTAGTTAATTTTTTGCTAAATATGTAAACAGCCTGCCGGCATTAATAAAATATCAATCACAAGTAACAAATATTGCTTCTATGTATCAGGAAACAGCGCTATTTTATGACAACAGCGCTGTAAGATATGGAAGAGCAACAAATGTTCCTATAATACTTCCTATGGTAGATAATAAAACTACAATAAGTATGTGAGTAATTCTATTTTTCCAAAATCCTTTAAATGATGAAATATCTTCTGAAAGTTTTTCAAAATCAACAACTCTTGGTTTTCTTAAAACAGCCTCAATTAAACCTGTAAACATTCCCACCCCTATTGTAGGATTTGTCGATGTAATAGGGGCAGCAATAAAAGCAGTAATTATAGTAAGAGGATGCGCCATAGCAATTAATGCTCCAATAGATGATAATGTCCCATTTATTATAACCCACCAAAACATCATTGAAAGGCTTTTATCTATTCCTGAGCGGAAAAACCCTATTACAAGCAAAGAAACAAAAATGGCTGGTATTATCCAGGGTAAAATTTTTGATACAATTTTTGATGGAGGAATTATATTGATTGAATCAACGCTGGAATTTTCGCCAGTATCAAGCTTTTTTACCCAGTTTACAATTCCCGGAACATGGCCTGCGCCTACAACAGCTATAATTTTTTTACCTGAAGCAGTATAAATTTTAGATGCAAGAAACTGGTCTCTTTCATCTATAAGAACCTCTTTTACCGATGGCAAATAATTTGCAAGTTCGCTCATCATTCCGTCAAGCTCGCTTTTCTTTTTCATATTTTCAATATCATTATCTGAAATTTTTTCATTTGAAAAAACTGCTCCAAAAAGCGCAGCTATAAGCTTATTCTTTCCCCAGAAACTTGACTTTGCCCATGCTCTTTTTAAAGTTACCTGAATATCCCTGTCTGCAAAAGTAAATGGAATTCCTTCAGCCAATGCTGTATCAACAGCAGCTTTCATCTCTTCGCCGGGTTTTATATCAAGAGATCTTCCTATTTTTTTCTGAAATGATGAAAGAGCAAGATTTGCAAGAAGAAGAAAACCCTGCTTATTTTTTAATATTTTAAAAATATCAAGATTTTCCCAAGAATTCGGCGATTGTAAAGAATTATAGCGCGATGCATCAATCTCTACACAGACATTATCAGGCCTCTCTTCTTTAATAGTCTTTGAAACTTCCTCAGCACTTTCCTTTGAAACATGGGCAGTACCAATAATTATTATTTCCTTGTCCTTTGTTTCAAGCCTTGTAATTGTATCACTGCTTTCAGTAACTAACAAATCCGCCTCCTTGATGCACTATTGTTTATTGAACTTTCCAACTCGCTATTCTATATTCCAATGTTTCGGGAAATCCGGAATTTATAATTTCAGTATAATATTTTTCACTAAGCATATTTTTTCCATAAGTATCATAGTATACTGCAATATAAAACATTCCTTTCATTCTTTCAAAACTTTCTGTCTCTTCTTTAAGCTTGTTAATAACAATTGTTTCATAAAGAGGGTCAATATAAAGCCTTGATACATGGTAAAGCAAATTTTCTTTTGGAATTCTATTCATATTATCTGTAATAAGTTTATTTGCCATCTGCTTTTCGCCTGCATGCATAAGAGATGCAGCGCTTAGCAGAAGATATTCAGGGCTTTTATCTATATTATATGCTTTAATAAAATAGACAGCTGCATCATCCCATTGCCCGCTTCTGTAAAGCTGCAAAGCATATGGAACAAAACCTCTTTTATAATCGCTGCGCAGCTCCATTGCTTTTTTATAATCAGCTAATGCAAGGTCATCTTTTTTCATTCTTTCATTAGCCTGTGCTCTATGAATATAAGCTACAAATATTGAATCATCATATAAAAGAACTTTTGTAAAATCCTGTGCAGCAAAACCATATTTACCGCCATAAAGCCTTGCCCTTCCCCGGTCAAGATAATTCCAGATATAATCAGGATTAATTCTTATAGCTTCATCAAGATCTGTTTCTGCTCCCTTAAAATCATCATTAACAGATTTTATCTGTGCCCGTTGAACATAAGCAATCATATTATCAGGATTGTTTTTTATTACAATATTAAATTGAGCGAGAGCTTCATCATTTTTTTTCTGGGCAAGAAGAACTACGCCATATCCAAGAACAGCTTCTTCTATATAATTATTGGAAGATATTACTTTTTTAAAACAGGATTCTGCTTTCTTATAACTCTTTTCTTCTGTATAAATCCTTCCTAATGCAATATTTGCATCAACATTATCAGGATCCAAAGTTACTATTTTTTCAACTATTTTTTTTTCAGAGGCTTTGTCTCCTCTTAGATTATAAATAAGCGAACTGTAATATAATGCTGTTATATTTGAATTATCTTTTTCAATTATCTCAGAAAGGATTGACTCTGCTTCATCAAGTTTACCGTTTTTAATTAATAATATCGAACGCAGAAGAGGATCTTTTCCATTTCCGCTTTCATATATCTTCAAAGCTTTGTCCATATTTCCGCTTTCAGCTTCAACAGTAACTTTTTCAATAAGTTTATCTTCCTTATCTGCCGCAGACTTTTTATCAACTGCAGATTTTGTCGCACATCCTGTAATTATATAAATAGTTATTATTAAAGAAAAACTTATTATTATTTTAAATAACTTTTTAATCATCTATACTCCATACCAAATAGGGCAAAAACATATTTAATTGTATCTGGATAAAAAATAAAATATTCTAATAATATTACAATGTAAAGCTAAATTTACTCAAGGTTGCTTTTTTATACTCATACTGATAAGATAGTGATATGGCAATAAAAATTAGTAAAAAATACTATATAATACCAATTTTATATATTATAATAATAATACTTCTTGTCTACATGCATTTTGGCGTAAAAAAACAATTTTCTGAAAATTATCTATATATTACACTTTCAGGAACTACAAAATCTTCAAGCAAAGAATATGAAAAAAATATTTTATCGCTTGATGTAATTATCCACGGCATAAAATTAGTTTTTTCAAATTCCACGCCTTTGAAAATTGAAGATAGTAACGGATTAATATCTAAATTTTACATTACAGGTTATCAAAAAAATGATAGCAGTATTGATCTCTTTTTCCCGGAAAATTTTAAAATAAATATTGCAGCTATAAAAGGAAATGAAAACGGTTTTTTAATTAAGCTGGAATCAGCTCCTGGAAAGAGGTTAAAAAAAGCTATAATTCCATTTGATGTTGATAAGAAAGGAACTGTGCTTAAATCCGCCAATTTTCCCATTTTTGGATATAAAACTGAAGAATCAGTTTATTTTCTTACTACTATGGATGATGATTCAATTATTGATATTAAACAAAAAGAGATTACTCTTTTGCCTAATAAAAATAACAGTTTTGCATTAAATATTTCTGAAGCAGAAAAAGGGCTTCAGGATCCAACATCATTTTGGCTTGCAAAAAATACAGATCTTTTACAAAAAAATATAAATGAAATAACAGTTGAGCAACAATTTGTTGATAATTCTTATAAAGGATGGCGGATTGACAGATTCAGCCAGGAACAGGGCAAATGGTTTGATAAAGACAGACAGCCTATATATTCAAAAGAAATTGCATCTGCTCTTGGCAGCGAGCTTATAAGGCGCCGGGCAGTTGCTGCAAACCAGTGGATATTCCGCCTTGCAGAAGCAAGAAACAGCGAAGTAAAATATCTTGAAACAGCTCTTATAAATGGAAATCTTGCTCCTGCCTATAGACAAATGCAGGAAAAAGATGCTGCTGCTATAGAAGAAATAACAACAAAAATAAAACAGAATAATATTTCTGTATTTTTAATTGATGGCCTTGTTAAAATTATAACAGACAGAGGGCCGTATTCTGCTATTCAGGAACTTTTTGCAATGGCGGAAAAAATCAATATAGAGTCTATAGATGTTAAAACTGCAATAGGGCTTGCATCAGCTTATCTTGATTTTGTTTTTATCAATATGGAAAAAGAGATATCTTTAAAAAAGTTTAATACTATAGTTGATACAATAATACTTAACAAGTTTATTATAAATGACAAAGGTTTATTTATGATAGTTATGGGAGACAAGTCAGAGTCTCTCTATACCGCTAAAGTTGCTGTGTTATTAAAGAAAGCAGCAAAGATAACAGAACGGCCGGTATTGGAAAATATTGGAAACAGGCTGGCGCATTCATTAATTTTATTTACAGATGAACTTGGGCTTTTACCTGAATCTATTTATGCAGATAAAAAAGGGGTAAAAAATTCAGAAGGAAAAATTGAGCCTGAATATATCTATCCTGCGCTAATAAGCGCACAATATATGCCTGCAGTAAGAACTCTTAAAGATTATTTTTTTCCAGGCACCTGGATTGCAACATGTGCAAGCAGTGTCAATGCTGTAAAAACCAGCGATAATAAATTTAATATTGAAACAACTTTTCCGATTGGCGAAACAGAAAATATTATTATCCAGGGCATTCCCTCTGTTTCAAGAATATTATTTTATGGAGTTAACTGGAATTCAGCATCTGATTTTGAAAGATATTATACAGGCTGGGTATATAATAGTGAAACCCAAACTCTTTTTATAAAACTCCAGCATAGGCAGGAAAAAGAGATAATAGAAATCTCATTTTAATTTTATTTTTAAAATCTTTATATGATAGATAAGCTAACATTATTTTAAATAGAAAAGGTTGTAAAATAAATTGAACCAAAACTATACACAAGTACCTATACAAGGCAAGCTGCCAAAAAAAATATTGCCAAAAGGCTTTAGCCTTGTGCTTGAAGGCGGAGGCACCCGCGGTTTTTACAGCGCAGGTGTTTTTGAAGCATTTATGGATGCAGGCATACTTTTTCCATATATTATTGGTGTCTCTGCAGGAGCTGCAAATGTATTATCATATATATCAGGGCAGCCTGGCAGAAACAGACAGATTGTAGAAAAATATGTCGGCAACCGGCGGTATGTGAGCAAGCGCAATTTATTGTTTCACCGCTCCATGTTTGGCATGGAATTTGTTTTTCATACAGTGCCGCAGAAACATGTTTTTCTAGACTGGGATATGTTTAACAGGCAAAATATCTCTTTTTTTACCGGTGCACTGGACTGTAAAACAGGGAACACAATCTGGTTTGATAAAAATGATATAACGCCGCAGCTTGATGCAACAATGGCATCCTGTTCTGTTCCCATACTGTCTCCAATATTTAAATTTAAAGGATATAACCTGCTTGATGGAGGAATAGCAGACCCTATTCCAATTGAAAAATCTATTGCAGACAACAATAACTTTCATGTTATTGTTTTGACAAGAAATAAAGGTTATCTAAAATCTGTTTTTAAACATACAAAAATTCTGAAATTATTTTACCATAAATATCCCAGATTAATTGAAGCTATGTTAAACAGGCATATTATATATAACAAACAGCTTGCTATTTGTGAACAGCTTGAGAAAGAGGGAAAAGCAGTTATTATCCGTCCATTGGAAAAACTGCAAATTGATAATAGCACAGGCAGAGATATAGAAAAACTGCTTGCGCTCTATGATGAAGGCCATAAAGAAGGAAAAGAAAAGCTGGATTTAATATTAAGCCGTGTTTAAAATCAAGTCTTTAAGACTCAAAGGAGTTTTTTATGGAACATATTTTTAGCAGGAATTTTGAATTACGATACTTTGAAATGAACAAACATGGAATAGCTTCTCCAACAACTATTTTGACATTATTAGAAGAAACAGCTGCAGATCATTGTTATTCTATTGGACATAGCCTTTACAAACTTGAAAGTCAGAATATTGGTTGGGTGTTAATTTCAGGTATAATAACTATGTATAGATATCCAAAATATAAAGAGACCATACATATACAAACATGGCTTTCAAAATTTTCATTGGTAAAAGGGTGTAGAGAAAATATAATTATTGATGACACTGGCCATGTTATTGGAAAAGCAAAAGGAATATGGGCATTTTACGATATTCAAAATAGACGGCCTATTCCCATATTTGAAGATATTAAAATGAAATGGGGTATTGATCCAAATATATCTATAGAAATAGATACTAGCCTAATAAATCCTATAATAAAAGGCAGGCAGGAAATAGAATTTCCTGTTTACCGGTCTGATGTAGACAGCAATAAGCATGTAAATAATATAAGATATTTTCATTGGTTAATTGAATCTCTGCCTGATGAAATACTTGATCAATATTTATTGGAAACAATAAATGCAAAATTTTATTCAGATGCAAAATATGGAGAAAAAATACAAGTATATATTGATAATGATTTAGAAAATAAAATATTTACACATACCATGAAAAGTAATATTGATAATAAACTACTTGCTGCAGCAAATACAAAATGGAAAAAAGTAACGCAATAACAGGGCAGGCTCCTCTAATGGCCAAAAATAAAAAGGGGTGGAGGAACTTATTCTATCTCCCTCGCCCCTCTCTCTATTCCAATATATATTATCAATTTCTGTTTATAATTGATGCAAGGTTTTCCGCTGTAAAGCCATACTTCTTTGATACATCTTTATAGTTTCCTGACTCCCCAAACCTGTCTACACACAAGAGATCTCTTTCATCTTTTACATAACTTCTCCACCCTACCGATACTCCGCACTCTGCTACTACTACCCTAACCCCTTCCGGTATAAGTGAAGCTCTATACTCCTTCCCCTGTTTCTCAAATAACTCTCTTGATGGAATTGATACTATTCTT
>JAVBQS010000171.1:0-6804 GCA_031548835.1 Spirochaetia bacterium | reverse complement strand
TCTCCAGACCTCATAAGCCATCTGTTTTTGAATATCAGGATTAGAACGGTCTATATTAGCATTAGTGTTTCTTTCAACATTCTGCGCCATCATATCTCTCTGTTCAGAGAAATAATTGCCAGGGTAAAATTCTATAGGTTTTTTTGCCCATTTTCCAAATACAATTCTTGGATTTCCTCCCATCTTGCTTGCAACCGGAGATCCTATAAAAGTAACAATAATAATTATTAGAATTACAAAGCTTAAAACATAGATGACAGGGTGTTTTTGAATTTTTTTATCAACTATGGTTTCTTCTGTTTTTTTATTTGTTTTCATTATTAATCCTGAAAAAAAAGTTGTATAACAATATCATGCAGAAATAAGAAATGTCAATTAAAGTAAAAATTAAACAAAAAAGTAAAAACAATAGCTTGACACTAAAAACCAATATCTATAATATGTCTTTCGTAATAAATGGGGGCGTAGTTCAGCTGGTTAGAACGCCTGCCTGTCACGTAGGAGGCCGCGGGTTCGAGTCCCGTCGCTCCCGTTTTAAAGCCTGTCTTTTGACAGGCTTTTTTTATCCCAACCTGTCTATATAGAATTTCTAAAATTGTTATATTATTGTAAAATTCCTGTTATTTTATGTTCTTGTATATATCTCCTATTTTGCAGATTAAATAAGTTAATAGGCCTGTTTGGTAACCATGCTGAGAGTTATTTTTTGAACACCAAATAAGTATTAATTTGAACACAATGTATGGTTTTTTATATGTAGTTTATAATCTTTAAGATTTTATTATATTATTTTCAGGTTATTGAACAGATCTAATATAATTTTGGAATTATAAAAAATAACAGCCACAAATCAGTATATAAAATTGATAAATTATGAAAATATAGGTTTATATTCAATTATTTTTATGTCAGGAAATATTAGGGAAAAATGGAGAAAATATATATGTTGGGAACAGTAACAAGGCAGGAGTTATTACAGCGTATAGAAAATCTTTACAATGCTGCAAAAAGTGCAAATAAAGATTTTGATGCAATATTTATAGTAGACAAGGTAAACCAGTATTATTTTACAGGCACAATGCAGGATGGATTATTTATAGTTACAAAAGATAGTTCTTATATATATTTTGTCCGCAGAAGCTATGACAGGGCAAAGGTTGAAAGCCCTCTTGATAATATTTATCCAATGACAAGTTATAAAGATGTTTTTTCAAAAATTGGAGATGTTAAAAACGCTTTTATTGAGACAAATGTTATGACTTTGGGCATTCTTGGCAGAATGAAAAAATATTTTACTCTTGAAAATATTATTCCTGTGGATTCTGTAATATTAAAACTTAGGTCTGTAAAAAGCGAATTTGAACTTTCTCAAATTTACGGCGCTGCTGAACGCCATAAAAAACTTTTAGATGTAGAAGTTCCAAATCTTTTAAGAGAAGGAATGAGCGAAACAGAATTAACTTCAAAAATATATGAAAAAATGGTTGAACTGGGTTATCAGGGTGTTTCAAGGTTTTCAATGTTTCAGACAGAGATTATTGCAGGCCAGATCGGCTTTTCTGAAAATTCTATATATCCCACAAGTTTTGACGGCCCCGGAGGCATGAAAGGAATGCACCCTTCCGCACCTATTGTTGGAGACAGAAACAGATTTTTGAAAAAAGGAGACCTGGTATTTGTAGATATTGGTTTTGGCTACAATGGCTATCACTCAGACAGGACTCAGGTATATATGTTTAAAAACACTCCTGGTAAAGAACTTGCTGCTGCCCATAAAATGTGTATGGATATCCAAAAGAAAACAGCTGCAATGCTTAAGCCTGGAGCTGTTCCTGGTGAGATATATACTAAAATAATATCTGATATTCCAAATGATTTTCTTATAAATTTTATGGGCATGGGGAAAAGCCAGGTAAAATTTTTAGGGCATGGAGTAGGGCTTTATATAGATGAATATCCTGTTATTGCAAATGGTTTTGATGAACCTCTTAAGGAAAATATGGTAATTGCGATTGAACCTAAAAAATCATTTAAAGATATAGGTATTGTCGGGGTAGAAGATACCTATATTGTAACAAAAGAGGGCGGTAAATGTATAACTGGCGGGGAAAAAGAAATCATGGTTGTATAAAGTTATGTAAAATAACTAAGTTTTTATTATAATAATATTTTCAATACCAGAAGAAGTATTTATCTTGCTATGTGTCATATTGATTATTACTGCATAAATACTTTATTAATTTGCTGACTGATGTTAAAATTAGCTGTTTTTATATCCTTTGCAAAAACTGCAGGGTGTGCAAGGAGAATCTCTTGGCAAAGCAAAAAAACCCCTATATAGTCTCAGGCATTATAGGAGGAGCGTTTTTTATTGTTTTTTTTATTATTATAGATATACCTTTCTTATTTTCATTATTTATAGCTCTTGCAAGTTTTGGCGGCAGTTCTCTTATTTTAAAAGGAAGCGGTAAAAAAAGAGGCATTATTATACCAGGAAAAGTTTCTAATCAAAATCTCCAGAAAGCTTTGCAATCAGGGTATAATAAATTAAAAGAAATAAAAAAATTTAACCCGCAGGTAAGATCAAAATATGTTTCCCATACATTGAATGAAATAGAAAATATTATTGAAAAAATATTGATAGAAATAAAACGCGATCCTGATGACCTTAGGCGGGCTGAAGAATTTCTTGATTATTATCTTGATTCTACAATCAAAATTTTATCAAAATATGTAGAACTTACTACTCATGATATAAAAGATGCAGATATAGAAAAATCTCTTCTTAGGGTAGAGGAAATGCTTGATTCCCTTAAAATAGCATACAGCAAACAATTTACCCGGTTGCTTAACAATGATATTAATTCTCTTGATGTTGAATTAAATATGCTTGAAAGCATGCTAAAAGCAGAAGGATTAACAAACAATTAAATTTCTTATAAATGAAGGTATACATTTTTAACAAAGCTGGAACCTTCCTGTAAAAAAAGGAGATGCATAATGGATAATCAAAACAGCAGTTTGGAAAAAGTATCTGGTGAAAAAATTGTGACTAAACTTAATGGGACTGAACTTGAGAAAGCCAGGCAAATAGCCAAAGATATTCAGGTTGATAATGCACAGTCAATATTGCATTATGGTTACAGCGCTCAAAAATCTATTTCTTCCTTTGCAGATACAATGCTGACAGAGATAAGATCAAAAGATGCAGGTTTTGTAGGCGAGACACTTACCAGTCTTTTAATGAAAATAAAGGAAGTAAATGTTGACTCTCTTTCTGAAAAAAAAGGATTTTTTTCCAATCTTTTTAATTCTATTGAACGTTTCTTTGCCAAATATCAAAAAATATCAACACAGATGGAACAGATTATAAAAAAATTAAATGATTCTAAAATGTATCTGCTCCGTGACATTACTATGCTTGATCAGATGTATATAAAAAATCTTGAATATCTTCAAGACCTTGATATTTTTATTGAAGCAGGAAAAATTAAACTTGAAGAACTTAATATAGTTGATCTTCCAAAAATGGAAGCTGCTGCAAAGATTTCAAATGATCCTATAGATGCACAAAAACTTAATGATTTTAAGCAATTTATTATCCGTTTTGAGAAAAAGCTGCATGATCTTGCTCTCTCAAGAATGATTGCTATTCAGACAGCGCCGCAGATACGTATTATTCAGCATAATGACCAGGCTCTTGCTGAAAAAATTCAATCCTCAATTATAACTACCATACCTCTTTGGAAAAATCAGATTGTTATTGCTGTCTCACTTTTGCGCCAGAAAAAAGCGCTTGAAGTGCAAAAAAACGTTACTGATTCAACAAATGATCTTTTAAAGAAAAATTCACAAATGCTTAAAGATACAAGCCTTGGTGTTGCAAGAGAAATGGAGCGGGGCATAGTTGAAGTTGAAACATTAAAACAGGTAAATGATGATCTTATTAAAACACTTGAAGAAACAATTAAAATACAGCAGGAAGGAAAACAGAAACGTTACCAGGCAGAAGTAGAGCTGTCAAAAATGGAAACAGAATTAAAACAAAAACTTACAGCTTTAAAAGAGTAGAATAATTTTTTAAGCTATAAAAGATACGGAGTATATGATGCGAAATGTTATTATTGGTATTATTATAATTATTGTTGTTGCTGCAGGCGGCATTATATTTAAGGTTGTTACAAATTCACCGGAAGGTATGCCTGTATTACAGGGAAAAACAGGCAGCTATACATTTGCTGTTCCGGAACCCATAAGTGTGCCTCCTTTGGCAGGATATAAAATTGATTCCATTACTCTTGATGGAGAGACATTGCCTCTTATTACTGTACCGCTTGATAACTGGGGCGGTTATGCAGCTCTGTTTGCATCTAACAATGGCACAGAGCCAAATAAAAATTCACTTTTTTATAAAAAAGGTAAATTTGTTGTAAAACTTATTTATATTGAATCGTCCACAGAACAGATGAATGGCTATGCCAGCGGCAAATATCCTATTATCTGGGCTGGAATGGATTCCTTACCTCTTATATATGATGCTTTTCATGCCAATAAAGATGTTGCTCCCAAAGTGCTTGGGCTTTTTGACTGGTCAAATACAGATGGCATTCTTGTAAAAAATAAAATAAAAACTCCTGAAGATTTTAGAGGAAAAATTATTATTACATCGAGTAACGTTCCTTACAGCTTTTTCCTTTTATGGTATCTTGCACAATATAATATTTCAGCATCTGATGTAAAAATATTATTTGAAACAGATACAAATAAAGCTCTTGAAATATTTAAAAATGACTCTTCTGTAGCTGGATGGATTGTTTGGGAACCATATATCAGCGATATTATTTCAAAAGATTCAAAATACTACATGCCTGACGCACGCCTCTTAATTTCTTCCAAAGACGCAAACCAGCTTATTGCAGATACTTTTATTGCGCGCAGTGACTTTATACGAGATAATCCAGATATTGCTCAAATATTTTTTGAATGTGTAATGGAAGCAAATGATATAGCAAAAAATTCCGCAACACAAAAAATAATGGCTGATTTTTATAAAGTTCCGCAGGATGAAGCTGCTGAAATGCTTAAGGATATTCATTTAAGTAATTATGCTGAAAATAAAATGTTTTTTGATTATGAGAATCCAATAGGAGCTTATGGAATTTTTCTCTTAGCGCAGAATTATTATAAAGATATTGGCATTATAAACAAAAATGTAAGCTATGAACCGGAATCAGTGCTTACATTAAAATTTATAAATGATGCTGCTGCAAATCCTGTATTAAAAAATCAGACTAACAGAATGCTTAATTCATTTAATAAATCTGCTGTAAATACAAGTACACTTGAACACACTGTATTAACAAATACTGCCAATATTGCATTTGATATTGGAAAAGACAGCTTTGATATTAAATCATCAGATCCTCAAATTAAGGAAAATATGAAAATTCTTTCTAATATTGCCCAGCAGGCAAAATTCCTTTCCACCACCTATATTATTCTGGAAGGGCATCTTGATACTTCGCGTGAGGCAGAATTTAAAGCAAAGGGGCTGCAGGAATACAATACTGCAAAAGCACAGGCCAAGATATCATCAAAAAAACGCGCAGAATTTGTAAAATCAATTTTGGTAAATACATTTAACATTGATTCTGACAGAATTGATACAAGAGGCCTTGGCTGGGAAAATCCGATTGATCCTGATGATCCGCAGAGAAATAGGCGTGTAGAAGTTAAATTCTTCTCTTTGGAGTAGGTATGAAAAAAACTGCCCTATGTTTTTTGTTTTTTCTTATCATTAGTCTATTTATATCATGCAGCGGAAAAACTGTAGAAACTGCACAAAAAGAAAAACCTCTCTTTGATAAAAAAGATGGTTATATATTAAATTTTTCAAAAGATTTTGATAAAGGCCGCAATGCTGTTGATGACTTTGGAGTCTCTTTTGTTATTGCTGTTGATGTTTCAGGATCCATGTCTGACAGAACCGCAGGAAGTGGAATAAGAAAATATGTTCAGGCTGCAAGTTCTCTCAAAGCAATAGCAGGTTTTATAAAACAGCTTAAAGAAACAAATCCTGATATTCTTATAAATGTAGGAATTGTGAAATTCAGTAAATCAGTTCAGACAGTTATGCCTTTCACAAAAATGGATGATGAAGGAATTAAAAATTTTATTGCTGTTGCAGAACCTTCCAATTTTTCGCCTGAAGGAAGCACTGCTATTGGCAAAGCAATAGAATATTCGTCAGAAATTCTTGCACAGTCAGGAACTATATTAAATAGTGTTATTGTGATAACTGATGGCGAAAACAATGTTGATCCTGAACCGGAAAAAGTAATTGATGCAATCTACCGCAACAGAAATAATATATCAACAGAATCTTTTAAAGTATTAACCTCAACACAGCTTATTAACTTGATAAGTTTTGATATTGATAGCAGTTTATTTAGCGGATATAAAGAGATGGGTGTAAAAATTTTATCTGCCAGCGATCAAAAAGAACTTGAAGAAACACTTAAGAATCTTCTTGTTGCTGATATTTCCAAATTGGAATAGAGGCATTTTTTATATTAGGTAGTTTTTTAAAAATTAGGTATTAATATTAGAAAATACTTAAATCCAATAATTTTTTATTTTAAGCCTGCCGTTAGAGCAGGCTTTTATTGTAGGGTCGTGACCCTGTTGCGGCGCTAGCCGCAACAATAAACCACCCGCTATGCGGGTGGAGACAAAGTGTTATACAAAAACACCTTACCTGAAGTAAACTGTGGAAGTTCAAGCCCACAAGAAAACAGGAGGTAA
>JAVBQS010000038.1:0-20305 GCA_031548835.1 Spirochaetia bacterium | reverse complement strand
CTGTCAAAAAAAGTTGTTTTTGAAGTATATATTCAGGTTTTATTCTTTTTATAGCTGTGCCAAAGATTTCTGTAAGATTATCTTTTACTTTATCCCATTCCATAATCAATCTGCTTTTTCTTTTTCATCATAAAGCGACTTTAAAGTTTTTAGCCATTTTCCAGGGCCGACATAAGATGGAGAAAAAGGAAATTTTTCCATAATCTCATTTATATCTCTTATTTTACACCCTTCCAAAAGTTTTTTCTTTATTATTTCTTTATTTTCTGCCATCCCATATCTCTTGTTTTTATCTATACAGCTGAATTATAGCCATGAAATTAAAATAATTAGTTATTAATTCAGGCAAAAAGTTCAAGCTGGACTGATTTTTTATTGTTTAATATATCTGCCTTTTTATTATTTATTAAAGAAGATGCTGTAATCGGCAGTCCCAAAACAGGGTTATCTTTTTCATTTTCAACAATGTTTTGAATATTTTTTAATATAAAAGTCCCCTGATATTTTAGTTTGAATTCGCTATTTAAAGCAACAAAAAGGTTTTGAATTTGTTTTAAAATAACAGAATCTATGTCATAATTACTTATTTTTTTAGATAATTCTTCAATTATTTCAATATATGCTTCTATAGTTACTTTATCTATACAATTTTTTTTAAGAAGAGATAGAAGAGCTTTCATCCAGAATAAAAGGCTTAGCTCCTGATCTTCTTCAATAAAAGCTACAGCGCTTAACCGCAAGGTTTCTGCTTCTCCAAATATAAGTTTCATGTTTTCAATTAAAAGTTCAGGTGATATATCAAATGAAAAAAGCTGTTTTATTGCCCAGATAGCAACATTTTTTGAAATATAATCTTTTTTTGAAAATGTGTCTGTCATTATAAGAGTTACAGTATCAATAAAATAGTGTTCTTCTCGATTTTGGAGATATAAAGCAGCATTATTTATATTTTCCCTCAATATAATATTTTCATTAAGAATTTCTCTTATAAATGAAATTCCTGTCTCCGAACAAGCAGAAATATCCTGATTGGCCTGCATAATTGCTTTAATTACAGGCAAGAGGAGGGAAGGAACAGAATTTTCCTGTATTTTTTTTAATGCAATTTCTGCATTCTCAAAAGAATTTGTATAGATATAGTATAGGGATTCTGTAAGATATTTCCAATCTGAGAAAAAAGAGCTATCTTCAATTTTTCCAAGCTGGCTAATTGTTTCATTGCTATGCATTCCATTTGTTACTGCTTCAAAAGCATCTGAAACAATTCTGGCTTCAATTTTAAGATAATTTTTATCATTAAGCGAATTGGAATTGCTTATATAGAATGGATCTATATAATATTTTTTTAATTGGGACTCAATATTTATCTCTTTTTCTGTTTTTGAGTTACCAAGCTGGTTTAATAATGGTTTTATTTCATTCATATTTTAAAAGAAGTTTTTCCAAGTTATCTTTATAATAAATTAATGTCAACAAAAAAGTGATAAAAACAGAAATTGCTATTATCTAAAAATATTTTATAATTTTACTGTGCAAGTTTTAATATTTCACTCTGAGTTAATAGTCTTGAAATTTGTATTTTTTTGTTTTGGGATAGATCTATTATAACATTATCTGTTAAAGGAGATCCTTCCTCTGTTGTTAATACTCTTATTACAGGCTCTTTAGGATTTGAGGTATTTGTTTTTACTACAACAGCTACTGAATTATTTGTAAGAAGCACTTTTGTTCCAATAGGATAGAAAGAGAGTGTAAAAATAAGAGCTCTTACTACTTTCTCATCATACTGTTTTCCCATACTTTTAAGTATATCCATAATGCCAGTATGGGCATCTTTTCCGCTTTTAAACGGTCTTTTTTCAATTGCAGCACAATATGAACTTATAACTGCAATAATTTTGCCGTAAAGAGAGATCTGGTCGCCTGCCAGTTTTCTGGGATATCCTGTTCCATTGTTGCGTTCCTGATGTTCAAGAACTGCAAGACAAACTGCAGGCGGAAAAGATGCTGTTTGTAATATTTTATATCCAAGAATAGGGTATGCTTTTATTGCATTCCATTCACTTTCTTTAAGCCCTCCCGGATTAGTCACTATTGATTCCGGCACTTTAAGCATTCCAACTTTATGCATAAGAGCTGCTGCTCCCAATTCTATTGTTTTGTGCTGAGGAAGCTTAAGAAAGTCAGCAAGAGCAATGCTTAAAATAGCAGTTCTTACTGAATGCGATATAAGATAGTTATGCTCGGTAACTTTGAGGTTTGACATATCAAGAATAAAATTTCTTTTTTCTTTAATAAAAGGGTTTATTTTCTTGATATGTTCCACTATAAGGTTATAGTTTATTACTTCTCTGGTCTTATAAATATCAAATGTATTTTCCAGAAATCCGCATAATTCCCTGAAAAAAACCTGGGTTTCTTTTCTTACTTCTGCTACTGTTAAATCTTCATTAAGATTTGTTGACTGTATGCCGTGCTCTTCTGCAGCTACAATAGGCTTGCTGCTTGGCTCTCCATCTGTGTAAACAATCTTAAATTCCCATTTCTTCAGTTTTTCAAGAATATTACCGCTGAGAGGTATATCCGGTGTTGTAAGAATATATTCTTTATCAACAAAAATTGGAGATGTATAGTAACTGTCCGGTCTCAAAGATTTTATATCAACTGTCTTCATAACTCTTTATAATCCAATAATAATAATATATTATCTATATACTATTATTATTGGAGTTTTTTCTTGAAATATAAACTAATTATAATTTTTTTCAATATTTTTATGCTTTTTTCGTTTCTAAGTCTGTTTTTTTTGCCAATAAGCGTTCTGGGCTGGAATTATATATCTGAATTCTGGAGCAATAATTGGTTTTTGCCAATTATTTTTTTTATAATTATTTTATTAATTAATCTATTTTTTATATTAAATTGGTCAATAATTAAACATGTGGAAAAAGGTAACTGGGATGCTATTATTCCTGTGCTTGAAAAAAGAGTTTATGACAGGAATTTTATAACATATTCCAATATAAGGCTGCTTATCCACTCATATTTTCTTTTGGGAAAAGAAAATAAAATAAAAACGCTTGAAAAGCATGTAAGAAATAAAAATAAATCAATTTATAATAAAACATTTCTTATGTTTTGCTGTGCCCATCTTATATCAGATCAGCATGATTTGCTTGTAACTTATTTTGAAGAAGCTGTTAATAATAAGTCTCTTAAAGGTATGGAATGGATTTTGATAGATTACTCTTTTGTGCTTATTTCAGGAAAAGAGTTTGATAAAGCATTTGCAGTTCTTAAAAAAATAAACAAAGTTAAAAATAATCCCATTTTTGAATTAACTAAATTATATTTTATGTTTATTTCTGCCCCGGAAGAAGGCCGTAAAGATATAACTGTTTTGAAAGACATTTTTGTAAAAAAAGTAAATCTTAAAAAATTCGATAAAAAATTTGAAATAGAAAAAGGAGATATTCATATTCTTTTTCTGTCAAAAATTATCAAACAGGCAAAAGAATGGGCTTATAACATATAAATCATAAAAATTTTGAAAGCCATGCCTCCAGTATTTTAAGAAGGTAGTTTATTTCTACTTCTGTAAGAGTGCAGTTTTTATGAATTCCATGCCATTTTTGTATGCATTTTCTGCAGCAAATAGCTGTGGCATGCTGTGCAATAAATACAGGATGATTTTTCATAGGTGTCTGTTTTCCGTCATTTTCTATATTTACAGGCGCTATCCGCTTATCTAAAATATCTTTTGCATGTTCCATAATAATGGAAAGCCCTTTTTCCCTCAAATATGAAAGTTCTTTTCCTTTTAATATAAAACTTTTTCTAAAATCAGATTTTTCCAGATTATTTAAAACTGTTTCAGGATCTTTTATAAACATAATATTTATTGCGCTGTAATTTTTTTCTTCAATATTAAAACATTTCACCGGAATATTTTTGCCCGTTGAATCTTTATCTTAATATAAATATAATAGAAAACTATATAAGAAAAGTCTAACAAAAAGTTTAAACTTTGTTTAATAAAGTTAATGGAGTAATAAATGGGTATCAGAGTAAGGTATGCTCCTTCCCCCACAGGTCTTCAGCATATCGGGGGTATTAGAACAGCGCTATTTAATTACTTTTTCGCAAAGTCACGGGGTGGTAAATTTATTCTTAGAATAGAAGATACAGACAGGGAAAGATATAGCGAAGATGCCCTGAATGATCTTTATAATACACTCAACTGGCTAGGGATTGACTGGGATGAAGGCCCTGACAAAGGTGGAGAATACGGCCCCTATGTACAGTCAGAAAGAACTGAACTTTACAGGGAGTATGCAAGAAGGCTTGTTGAAAGCGGACATGCTTATTACTGTTACTGTTCCCAGGAAAGGCTGGAAGAGCTGCGTGAAAGGCAGAAAAAAGATAAACAGGATTTCGGCTATGACAGAAAATGCAGGGATCTGCCTGAATCTGAAATAGAAGAATATAAACGCGATGGCGTTAAACCTGTAATAAGGCTTAAAATACCGCTTGAAGGCGAAACTGTTTTTCATGATTATCTTCTTGGAGATATAACAAAGAAAAACATTGATATAAGTCCTGATCCTGTACTTTTAAAATCAGACGGTTATCCTACATACCATCTTGCAAATGTAATTGATGATCATTTTATGAGTATTACCCATATACTAAGGGCGCAAGAATGGCTTCCTTCCTGCCCGCTTCATGTTGTTCTTTACAAAGCTTTTGGCTGGAAAGTTCCGCAGTACTGCCATCTTCCAATGGTAATGGGAAGTAACGGACAAAAGCTTTCTAAAAGGCATGGCGCAACAGCAGTAAGGGATTTTATTGAAAAAGGATATCTGCCTGAGGCAATTTTAAACTATGTTTCTTTAATTGGCTGGTCCTATGATGATTCGCGGGAATTCTTTACAAAAGAAGAACTTGAAAAATTATTTATACTTGATAAATTAAACAAATCGCCGGGAATTTTTGATTATAAAAAACTTGACTGGTTTAACGGCCATTATATAAGGCAAAAAAGCAATGATGAGCTTAAAGCTCTGCTTGTTCCATATCTTATAAAATATGGATTTGTTGAACCTGCCAGGCTGCCTGATATATCAGGACTGCTTGATGGAATTGTCGCTATTGTAAAAGAGAGGCTTAAAGTTCTTTCAGATATAAAAGAGCTTGCATGGTTTTTCTTTAAAGAGATAGATAATTATTCGCCGGAAGAAATTATTCCTAAAAAGCTTAATGCAGCTAAAACAATTGAAATTCTCGAAAGTATAAAAAAACATCTTCCTGATATATTTAGCAGGAGTGAAGATAAGGTTGAAGAATTAATTAAATTTCTTGCAGAAAATGCAGGAGTAAAACTTGGAGATTTTATTATGCCGCTTAGAGTTGCTGTTACAGGAAGTAATGTTTCTCCGCCGATAATTGATTCTTTAAAACTTCTTGGCATTGAAAAAACTACAGCCCGTCTTGAAAGGGCTATTAATATTTTAAAGAATGAGGTTGGAAATGGCTAACGGCTTGACAATGGACACACTTGTATCTCTGTGCAAAAGAAGAGGATTTGTTTTCCAGTCCAGTGAGATTTACGGAGGACTTTCTTCTGCATGGGATTACGGCCCGCTTGGAGTTGAACTTAAAAAAAATATACAGGAGTTCTGGTGGAAAGAGATGACCAGGCTTCATGAAAATATTGTGGGAATTGATGCAGCAATTATGATGCACCCAAGAGTTTGGGAAGCATCAGGCCATGTTGAGAATTTTACAGACCCTCTTGTAGATTGTAAAAATTGCAAACAGAGATTCAGGGAAGATAAACTTCCTGAAGAAAATGCAGCTTCAAAAAAATGTCCTGAATGCGGGGGACAGCTTACAGAATCAAGAAAATTTAATCTTATGTTTAAAACATATATGGGGCCTGTTGAAGAAGGCGGGCATCTTGTTTATCTTAGGCCTGAAACTGCACAGGGTATATATGTAAATTTTAAAAATGTTGTCCAGACCAGCAGGGTAAAAGTTCCGTTTGGCATTGCCCAGGTTGGAAAAGCATTTAGAAATGAGATAACTACAAAAAATTTCATCTTTAGAACATGTGAATTTGAACAGATGGAAATGCAGTTTTTTATTGCTCCTGGCGAAGATGATAAATGGTTTGAATACTGGAAAAAAGAGAGATGGGATTATTATAAAAAACTTGGAATAAGAGGAGGGAAACTCCGATTTCACCAGCATGGCCCTGGAGAGCTTGCGCATTATGCAAAAGATGCATATGACATTGAGTATGAATTCCCAATGGGCTGGCAGGAACTTGAAGGTATTCATAACAGGACAGATTATGACCTTTCCCGCCATGCAGAATTTTCAGGCAAAGATATGACATATCTTGATGAAGCAGCTAACAAAAGGTTTACTCCTTATGTTGTTGAAACATCAGCAGGACTTACCAGAACTGTTCTTACTGTTCTTTCAGATGCTTATGAAGAGCAGGAAGTTGCAGAAGGAGACACAAGAGTTGTAATGCATTTTCATCCATGCATTGCGCCTATAAAACTTGGAGTTTTTCCTCTTGTAAAAAAAGACGGGCTTGCAGAACTTGCGCAAAATATAGAAAAAGATCTTAGAGAAGATTTTCCTACATTTTATGATCACGGCGGCGCAATAGGAAGAAGATACAGAAGGCAGGATGAAGCAGGAACTCCATATTGTATTACAATAGATTATCAGACAAAAGAAGATAATACAGTAACGCTGCGCTACAGAGATTCAATGGAACAGGTAAGAATAAAAATTGCAGAGATTCCTGATTTTATAAGAAAAGCAGACAAAGAGTACAGGAGAGAGGAAAAATGAATCAGGCTCTGGCATTACTTCAGGAAAGAGGTTTTATAAAACAGTGCACAGATATAGATCTTCTTGATAAAAAACTTTCAGGCAGTCCCATTACATTTTACTGCGGATTTGATCCTACAGGTCCAAGCCTCCATGCAGGCCATCTTGTTCCTCTTTTTGCAATGGCGCATCTAAGCAAGGCAGGGCACAAGGCAATAGCGCTTGTCGGCGGAGGAACTGCCAGAATAGGAGATCCTTCCGGAAAAATAGAGATGAGAAAAATTATCTCTTATGAGGAAGTTAAATCAAATGCTGAAAAAATAAAAAAACAGATAGCAAAATTTATAGACTTTAGCGACAATAAAGCAATGCTTCTTGATAATGCGCAGTGGCTTGCAAACCTCAACTATATAGATTTTTTACGGGAGATTGGCAGCCATTTTTCTGTAAACAGAATGCTTAGTTTTGAAGCATATAAACAGAGGCTTGAAAACGGCCTCTCTTTTATTGAATTCAACTACCAGCTTTTACAGTCATATGATTTTCTTATGTTAAGAAGAAATTATAATTGCGAGCTTCAGATAGGCGGGGATGACCAGTGGGGAAATATTGTTGCAGGTGCTGATCTTATAAGAAGAATTGACAGCAAAGAAGTTGTAGGCCTTACTTTTCCTCTTGTAACAAGATCTGACGGAAAAAAAATGGGAAAGACAGAAAAAGGCGCGCTTTTTCTTAATCCAGATATGACATCGCCTTATGATTTTTTCCAGTACTGGAGAAATGTTGCAGATGCAGATGTTGAAAAATTTCTTTATCTTTATACATTCTTACCTAGCCAGGAGATCCGGGAACTTGGAAAGCTTAAAGACCAGGAAGTAAACAGGGCAAAAGAAATTCTTGCTTATGAGATAACGAAAATAATTCATGGCAGCGAAGAAGCTGAAAAAGCAAGAGAAGCAGCAAAAGCAGCTTTTGGAGGTTCTGGAGAGGGCGATAAATCTTCAATTCCTTCAATTGAAATTCCTGAAACAGAAATAAAAAATGGAATCAATATTGTTGATCTTTTTGCAAAAACAGCTTTATGCAGCTCCAAAGCAGAAGCAAGAAGGCTTGTAACTCAGGGCGGCGCTATAGTATCGGAAGAAAAAATATCTGATATCGATGCAGTAATAGGCTCTTCCTATATAAAGGATGGAGAGATTATGTTAAAAGCAGGGAAAAAAAGATATTTCAGGCTTATTGTTAAATAGCATAATTTTTTATTCTTATCAAAATTAAAATTCTTAAAATAATCTAGTTAAATAGTTACAGTTATGATTTCTATGACTGTAACTATTTTTTTAACAATTTTGGCACAAAGTTTACAAGCGAACTGCATAATAAATCCCTGACATCAGACAGCATAAAAGATTTTCTAAATATGCATATTGAGTTAGTTGCTGAATATGAATATTTTTACTGCCGTATTATTTCAGAATTTGCTTCTTTACCTAAAGAGGCAAAGCTGTCTTTTATCAGCCTGCAATCTGCTGTTTCTTTCCATCTTGGCAAAACTATTGAAAAGTTAAAATTAAAAAATAGATTAATAGATATTCCTGTTTATATGATTTTTAATACATGGATTGGCCTTATTCATTATTATTTGCAAAACAGGGAATATTTTTCAGCAGGCAGTTCTGTCTTGAAAAAATATAAAGATGAACTTATAGATAGTTTTATAAAAATGATAACAAAAAATAATAAAAATAAAAAGTAGAGTTAAACATGTCAAAAAGTAAAGATAAAGCATGTATATCATGCGGCATGCCGCTTAGGGAGAAATCTGATTATCCTCTTGGAGATACTTCAAAAAATTATTGTCTTTATTGTGCCCGCGAGGATGGTTCTCTGAAATCCTATGATGAAGCAAAAGAAAGTATGACAGGTTTTATTATGAAGACACAGGGGTTTGATAAAACAGCTGCTGAAAAAGCTGCTGTAGAGATGATGAAAAAAAATCCTGCATGGAAAAAAAAGTAAATTTAGCCTAATATATAGAGAATACAGCCTGATTGCTATATTCTCTATATATTAGGTTTTATCTGATTTTATATATTATTCAGAATCTTTAACAAATTCCATTTTCCTTTTTTAAAATATCTATTCTTCTGTTTCTGAAATAAAGTATTGCATCTATCATTACCATTAAAAAATTCAGGATATAAAAAACTATTACAATATCCCTGCTGTAAAGAATTTTATGTGTTATGCCTGCAACATAGCCGAATTCCACTATAAATAAAAAGAAAAGGCTTTTCCCTTTTGTTGTCCGTGATTTCCATGATTTAACTATTGAAACAGGCCATGCTGCCCCAAAAGATATAAGCATAAGCGCCTCAAATATACTCAAAATATTCCTCCTGTTTTTTGCTATTTAACCAACCGCTTTTTTATATGAGAATTGACTATCCGCTCTCTTCTGTAAGATAATATATAGTAATATGATTGATAGATTAATAGATTTTATATCAACAATTTTAAAAATTGAAAAAGAAAGTCTTGCAAGCAGCGTAATACAGATAACATTTAAATTTCTTATTCCTTTAATAGTTCTGGTTATATTTTATAAATTAATAATGCTATCTATCTATCGTAAGCTTGCGAAAAAGCATTTATCTGTTGATAAAAAAGCAAAAATAATTCTTTGGATAAAACTTATATTAAGAATATTTTTTATATTAATATTTATTTTTACTGTAAAAACCCTTTTTGGAGAAGATTTAACAAAATATATAAAAATATTATTTAGTGCAGTTAATCAGCCTTTTTATTCAACAGCAAATACTTCAATATCTCTTTTTACTATTATAATGGTAATCCCCATATACTATATTTCATCATGGATAGGGAAAATCACATATAAGCTTTTTGATACATCTTTTCTTACATCATCTTTAAAAAATAGTATAAAAAATCAGGACGGCAGCAATGTTTATCTTGGCAACTTACATATATTTGTAAAACCAGGCCATAAAAAGACAATCAGTGCAACAAAAATATTGAGATATGGTGTTTCTATCTTTGCATTTATTATAGGATTATCATTAATAGGAATTGATCTCTCTTCTATTGCTGTAATACTTGGAGTTTTAGGTATTGGACTTGGATTTGGACTTCAAAATCTTGTTGCAAATATTTTTGCCGGTTTTGTAATTATGCTTACAAAACCTATCCGTGAGGGAGATTTTATAAATGTAAGGGGAGATCGGGGAAGTGTTACCAAAGTAAATTCTGTTTCTACAATAGTGACAACACGTTTTAATGAAACTATCATAGTTCCTAATTCTGTTCTTATATCAGATGTTATATATAATGACAGCTTCTCTGACAGAACTATAACAATAGAAAATAGCGTTATAGTTTCTTATAATTCAGATATAGAACAGGTAAGAGCAATATTGATTGAAATAGCAAAAAGAAGCCCTTATTCAAAAAAATATGAAGAACCTGATGCCAGAGTTTTTAGCTTTGACCGAGCTGGTGTTGAAATGGTTTTATATTCTACCATAAATGAAGTTGTAGAAAGGGGGCCTGCCAAGGCTTGGGTTAACCTTGAGATATGGAGGGAATTCAAGAGAAATGGTATTCTAATTCCTGTAAATCAAATAGATGTTAGTTTTAAAAAAGAGGAAAAATTATGAATTTTATTCTTCCCGATTATAATCAGTTAAATAAAATAGTTATCTCTATAATAGTTTTTATTATCCAGGCATGATAAGCCATGCCTGGGCTATTTTAACAAAGGAGGACATCATGAACTTTATTCTTCCCGATTATAATTTTTTATATATTTGGCTTTTTTTAGTTGTTTTTTTTATAGTAATTGAAGTAATAACTTTTAATCTCACAACAATATGGTTTGCATTTGGATCTCTTATCTCTATGATTTGTGCATATATAAAAATATCTCCTACCATACAGATAATTGTATTTTTATCAGTTTCAATATTGCTCGCGCTTTTTGCCCGTCCAATTGCTGTAAAATATCTTAAGGTTGGTAAAAATAAAACAAATCTGGACAGCCTTATAGGAGAGACTGCTGTTGTCACAAAGACAATCAGCGATGTTTCTTCAGGATTGGTAAAAGTAAAAGGGCAGGAGTGGTCTGCTGATTCAGCTTTAGGAGATACTATTGAAGCTGGAATAAAAGTTGTAATTGTTGAAATAAGAGGTGTAAAACTTCTTGTAAATAAAAAGGAGTAGATATGGAATTGATTATTATTTTACTGGCAATAGCAGTGATTCTTATTGTTACTAACGTAAGAATTGTCCCGCAGGCACATGTTTTTGTAATTGAAAGGCTTGGCGCATACCTTGATACATGGACAGTAGGCCTTCATTTTAAACTGCCTTTGATTGACAGGGTGGCAAAAAGAGTTTCTTTAAAAGAAAAAGTTATAGATTTTGCGCCCCAGCCTGTAATAACAAAAGATAATGTTACAATGCAGATTGATACAGTTGTTTATTTTCAGATTACAGATGCAAAACTTTATGCATATGGCATTGAACAGCCTATTGTAGCTATAGAAAATCTTACAGCAACAACATTAAGAAACATAATTGGAGATCTTGAACTTGATGAAACACTAACATCAAGAGATGTTATTAATACAAGAATGAGAACAATTCTTGATGAAGCTACAGATGCATGGGGAATAAAAGTTAACCGCGTTGAAGTAAAAAATATTATGCCTCCAAGAGATATTCAGGAAGCAATGGAAAAGCAGATGCGTGCAGAAAGAGAAAGACGGGAAGCAATTCTCCGCGCAGAAGGAGAAAAAAAATCTGCTATTCTTGTGGCTGAAGGACAGAAAGAATCTGCAATATTACGCGCAGAAGCTGAAAAAATGGCTGCAATTAGACAGGCAGAAGGCGAGTCTGAAGCAATATTAAAAGTTCAGGAAGCAACTGCTATGGGTATAAAGATGATAAGAGAGGCAGAGCCAAATAGCCAGGTTATTGCGCTTCAGAGCCTTGAAGCATTAATAAAAGTTGCTGACGGCAAAGCTACAAAAATTATTATTCCTTCAGATATACAAAATATTGCGGGGCTTGTAACATCTATAGGCGAACTTCTTAAAGATCCTGAAAAAAACAATGTTAGAAAAACAGAAAAACAATAATTAACAATAAATATAAAGTTAAGGTATTTTTTACATTAAGATAATAACTCTAGCATGGTAAGCCATGCCAGGATAATAAAAAAGCAGCATTTGTATAAGTGCTGCTTTTTTATATTAGAATGAGTTAATAAAGAATAAAAGAAATTAACTATTTACCCTTTCCACATACTCTTTTGTTTCAGTATTTACCATAATTTTTTCCCCTTGCTTTATAAAAAGAGGAACACGCACAACAAGGCCTGTCTCTATAGTTACCGGCTTTGTTGTTTTTGTAACAGTATCTCCTTTTACTCCCTCGCTTGCCTCTGTTACTGTATATATCATTTTGTAGGGAATTTTTACATCAATAGGTTTTTCATCCCATACAACAACTTTATATGTATCTCCTTCCATCATAAATAACTTTTTATCTTCAAATCCCTGAAACGGCACTGTAAACTGTTCAAAAGTATCGTTATCCATAAAGTGATATGCTTCACTGTCAGAATAAAGATACTGGCAGTTTTTCTCTGTTACAGTAGCTTCTTCAACATTATCAGGTGTTTTCATTGTTTCTCTCAATGACTGACCTGTAATAAGATTTTTAAGTTTAAGCCTTACAAAAGCTGAACCTTTTCCAGGGTTTACAAATTCTCTTTCTACTACCAGATGCGGATCATTTTTAATAAGCAAAAACATCCCTTTATCAATAGCACCTGCTTTAATCATATCAAACCTCATTAATTTAAATATCTAGTTATATGATAAAAACTTTATAACTTTAAGTTTTTGAACTTTTATTTTCTGGTTAATAACTTTATGAAAAAATAATTTGACCAGCAAAATTATATATAATATTATTAGAGAGAAAGGTAACCAAAATTACCTTTTTCTCCTTCTTTTATCGATTTGTTAACCCTTTCCTAATTAGGGAAGGGTTACTTTATAGCATAAATTTAAAATTAAATCAAGAATGGCAGGTTTTTTGCTATTAAACTATATATATGCTTATATAAAAAAGAACCCAATTTTTTACTCAGTTAAAATTTTAAGATTGATTTTATAACAATATAGTTATAAAATTTTGATTAATAGGAGGTTTTACATGGCAATTATCACTATATCTAGAGAGGCTGGAAGTTTGAGTCATGAAATTGCTCCTGTAATTGCTGAAAAATTTGACTGGTTTTTTATTGATAAAGATAAAATTAAGCATTCTCTTGCAGCGCATGGCATAAATTCTGAAATGTTTAATAAATTTGATGAAAAAAAGCCAGGCCTTAAAGATAGTTTTTTTCTTGATAATGAAAAATATTTTAACTATTTCAAGTTATATGTATTTAAAAAAGCTGTTGAAAGCAAGGGTTGCGTTATTCTCGGCAGGGGAGGCTCTTTTCTGTTTAAAGATATACCCGGAGTTTTACGCATACGTCTTATTGCTTCAGAAAAATTAAGAATAGAAAGGACAATTGAAAAACTAAATGTTGATGAAAAAGAAGCGCATAAAATAATAAATTTATCAGATAAGGAAAGAGCAGGATTCCATAAATATTATTATCATGAGGAGTGGGGGATGCCCGGTTCTTATGATATAACATTTAATACAGATCTGTTATCAACTGATATGATAACTAATATGCTTGAATGTATTATAGAAACCTATTTAAAAGATAAATATCAGGAACAGGGAAAAGATCTTTTAAAAAATAGATATCTGGCGCAGAGAATAATAGTAAAAATTCTTTATGAGTCAAATATACCTGTCAGACTACTGGAAGTATGGGTCAACAACGGAGTTGCCCATCTGCAGGGAACTGTAGAAGTTGAGACTTTGATAGAAGAATGTACAAAAGCTGCAAAAATAGAAGGAATCGACTCTGTAGATAATAAAATTATTTTTATGAGCCAATATCCCCCAATTATTTAACTATAGATTATTTTTTAGAATAGTTATAATAGGTTGATAATAAAGATAGAATAGCAGAAAAAGCCATCCCGATTAATGAAATATATTCTTTGCCAGTAATATTTGAGAGCAGCCCAAGTGTGCCTCCTGTTATTACTGCACAAAGCCAGATTTTTTTGTTTATATAACGGTTACCATTTGTCATTATTGCTATAAAAACAGGAAAAACAACTCCGGGAGCAAATATTGAATAAGTGCCTGTTAACAGAGAAAGAATATCTTTTTTAAACAAGGCAAGTAAAAGAGAAACAATACCTATAACAACTACAATAATTCTTGCTGCATATAATCTTGCTTTGCCAAAAATATCTTTTTCAATAATTGCTGATACAGTTACCATACATGTATCTGTTGAGGAAATAATTGCAGATAAAAGTCCCAGCGCAATAGCAATGCCCCATGGTGGAGATGCCAGATTTTTAATTATATAAATAAACGGATTTTCATTAAGCTGAGGTACTCTTAATGCTGTTATTATTCCTATCATAGTTATTGCAATACTAAAAAGCAGCAGAATTATACCTGCCTTAAATGTTGCTTTTTTAGCTGCAATTTCTGATTCAGATGTAAAATTGCGCGAAAAAATATCAGGCCCTATAAAATATGAACCTCCGACAATAAATATTAAATGAAGAATTTTGACAAAAGAAACATTAGTTGAGCCTTTATATGTAAGGATTTTATTGATATTTATATCTGTGCCTTTAAGAGCTGCAAAAAGCGCTATGCCAATGCCTAAAATAACCAGTATTAGTTGTATTGCATCTGTCCGTATTATTGATATTTGTCCTCCAAATGCAGTATAAAAAATTACTACTACAGAACAGATAATAATAAGTGTTGTTGTTGTCTGTTTGCCTATTAAAAGAGCAACAATGCTTGAAAGAGCAACAAATTGCGCGGCAATTATTCCTGTCCATGATATTATTATTACAAGTGCAATAATTATTTTTCCTTCTTTGCCTGCAGTTATATCTGCAATTCCTGGCAATGTATAAGCATTAAGAGATCTTATTTTTTTTGATAAAAATAATGATTGTAAAATAAGCGCAAATCCCCCGCTTCCAAGCCATAGAAATGCTGTAAAGCCATGCTGTGCAGCAAGCGATGCTATTCCCATTGTTGCAGAAGCACCCATTATTGTGGCCAGGATTGACATTGTAACAAAATTTTCTTTTTGTTTTCTTCCTGCAACTATATAGTCATCAAAATTTTTTACTTTATAATAATCTATTATTCCAATAACGGAAAAAAATGCTAAATAAATAGAAAGAACAATCATTTATAAATTCCTTTTTTAGATATTATTTCATCTCCGGGGAAAACTGTTATTATTTCTCCATCTACTTTTTTAAGCGATATATTTCCTTCCATAGTAATAGAAGATATTTCTCCTGGAACAATTTTATTATTTTTCTTTACTCTTATATGAGGATTATTTTTATATGGAGAATGCTGCAGCCACATAGAGGTAATTTCTTTTTCACTTTTATTAATATTGTTTGATAATATTGAAACTATTTCTTCAAGAGCTTTGGCTCTTGCTATATTATTGCCTGTTATTTTTTTTATAGAGGTTCCAGGTCCAGGATTATTATTTATATTAACTCCTATGCCAAGCAATATGAAATTTATTTTTTCCGGCTCTCCATAGACTTCGGGCAATATTCCGGAAATTTTTCCTTTATCTGTATATATATTATTAGGCCATTCGCATTGCGCTATAACATCATATTTTTTAAGGAAATCAACAACAGAACAGGCAGCAGCAAGATTAAACAAATTATAATATTGAAGCTGTATATCTGGTTTTAAAATAACTGTAAAATAAAGGCCGCCTATGTCTGATTCCCATTTTTTATTTTTTGCCGCAATTCCTGCTGTCTGTTTTTCTGCAGTTACTATTGTCATATCTGGAGCGCCTTTAAAACATAATTTTCTTGCTTCTATCATTGTTGATTCAAGCACAGGGTAAAGATGTATTAATTTTGAATAGCTGGAAAATTCCCAGTTGGAAAAAATATCTTTGCCTGTTTTTTTATTTAACAGATATCCGCCATGCTGCGATGCTATATCATATCCTGAATCTATTAATGCTTTTACATGTTTCCAGACAGCAACACGCGATATTCCGGCTAACCTACCAAGTTCTGTTCCTGATACAGGGGTGCTGGATTTTTTAAGTGTTGTTATTATTATTTTTCTTGGGTTTAATATATTGTTAACCATATAACGTTAACAGGTTAACCAATCGTGCATCATGTGTCAATCAGATTTTAGAATTTAATTGAAATATATTTTTAAAATTTATATTGCTTATATTAAATTAAAGATAACTACCTTTAATAATTTTGTTATTATGTGTTTTTGTTTTCATTTGTTGAAAGTATAATTATCTTTTTTTGCTATGTCTCTATTTTTTATTTATTAGTATATGCTGCCAGGACAATTTAGTCAGAACCTGTATGAAATCTAAAAGCATTATGCCAAGGCTTAAGATGTGATCAAAATAAAAAAACAATTACTATTAATTATATGGCAATTCCCGATTTGGAACCGGGAATTGCTGAGATGAAAAGTTACCTATTCAAGTATTGCAGTCTCGCCTGCAATTGGTCCTACTGTACCATCAAAATCGACAAATAAAGGTTTACCAAGAATAGCCATTGCTGCTGTATAACCTGCAATACCAGGAGCAAGCACAGTTGCGCCGCTCATGTTATTAGCGCCGGGAATGCCGGAACCAGTATAAGATGAACAACCAGCTGCGTAAAGCCCGGGGATAATTTTGTTATCTGCAGTAAGAGCTCTTGCTCCAAGATCGATTTTTATACCGCCAGATGTGCTATGTACTCCAGGAACATTTTTAAAAGCAAAGTATGGGCCTACATTGGCATTATTCCCCCAGTGCCATCCAATAGTCCTTCTAGTACTATCATATGTAGGATTTCCAAAATCGGAGGGGTCGGTAGTTCCATTAATATATTTGGTGCCAGAGGCGCCTGTTAATTTATTAAGGGCTGTTCCTGAAACAACAGTAGCCCAGCTATTGGGTTGGGATTGTTGATATGCTGCATAAATTCTCGCATCCTTCATAATCTGGTTCATGCTTTTTTCAAAGTTATCAACTGCTGTGCCGGATAGCCCCATTTTTCCAGCCAGGCCGCGAAGTGTCGGATCCATCACAACAAGGCCGGAGAGAAAGTAATCCCGAAGATTTCCTATCTCATTGATATGGTTTCTTTGGTTTGTGACCATCCAGACAATGCCATCAGCAGGCCATGTGTTTTTTTGATGAAATGTTTGATCAGTTTCTGCCTGGAGAAGGTGTTTCCCGTTACTGTCAAAATTAAGTGCGCCGCGACTGCGGATTGATGCCATTGAGAGGGAGTTAGTAGAACCAGGAACCTGGATTCCGGCATAGTTTGCAGCCCAAATTGTCATACCGGCAAGGTCTGCCCCGGCATTTTTTGCCATGATATGGCCGTCACCTACATTACCTTCAGAGTTAGTAGAATTCTTGGTATCTGCAAAATATTCCTTTACATCAGCAACATTTCCGGTAAAACCTGGAACAAGATATTCCTGTTTCATCGGTATATTTAACGAGAAACCACCAGTAGCAAGTACGATACCGCGGTTCGCTGTAAGAGTATAGGTATAACCATAGGAACGGCCGCCCGGGGGAAGGGGAGAATTTGCCCCTTTGGGATTCACACCGATTTTTATTCCTGTAACCTTTGTACCCTGTCCGTCTGGCTGAACCAGCTCAAACCCGTCATTATTAATACGAATATCAACGCCAATTTGGGTCGCTTTATTTGTCATTGCTATCATAAACTCATAGCCAGGAACCCTTTGATCTGCCAGGCGAAAAGCAGGGGCGTCGCTCAAGGGGGTAGTTGGCGCTAATAAAGCTCTTCCGCCGCCCTCAAGTACGTAGTTAAGGTAGTATTGCTGATTTGCCCGGGTAAGCCTCTGAGCAGTGTTTGTTTCATTCCCTACTGCGGGTTTTGTAACTCTGGCAGCTTCATGCAGCTTGCTCCAGTTCCCGCCGCCAAAATTTACCGAGGCTCTGGCTGAGTTCCCTCCAATTTTTCCCATTTTTTCAATCATGACTACATGCCAATCAGGCTGCGCCTCTTTTACCGCGATGGCTGCAGTAAGGCCTGCGACACCGCTGCCAACCACTACCACATCCACAGTTTCATTCGAATATTTTTTAGGTTTTTCAATAGCCTTTGAGAGAAGGGCCATATTTCCTCCCGCCTTTTCAGCAGCTTCCCGGATAGCAGTTTTAAAACCAAAACTCGAAACTGTGGCGCCGGAAACAGTGTCAACATCAATGACCTGATATGCCATCATGTCGTTTCTCATTTTTTCCATGGCATAATCGCCAAACCCATGAGTTTCGGCATGGGATAACACTTCAATTGCCATGATTTTCTTTTGTGTTACAGTAAGTGCCACAGATATCTCATCTCCAAAGACACCATTGCCTTTTCCAAGAAATGTACCCTCTTTTGAAAACAGATTAGGCGAGCCGCCAGAACACCCAAAAAAGGCCAGAAAAGACAAACAGAGGAACAGGACTGTTAAGCCTGCCCAGAGTTTCTTTGATTTTCTCATAATTTTTTCCTTAATATTGTGATAAAAATAAATATAATTAACCCAACGGGTCAGTAATTCTGGAAAATACCGCCTAATACTGCAAAAAAAATAATACCCAATATACTCACGAAATTTTTTATTGATATTTTTAGGTCTGTGGCTAAGTACTTAGGGAATCCCTTGTACGCTATCAATTATGGCATGATAGTGTTTTTTGTCAAGCTGAATATATATTTTTGTATATATATTCCCAATAGGCCTTTGGTTCTATTATTTATTCCGGCATAGCAACAGGAATCCACTGTTGCGGATTGATTGTGGAACAGCCCCTGTTTAGAGTATTTATATTTAATACAAAGTTAAAAATCCAATTCTCCTTTGACTTCAATTTTCAGATGGCTTGTTCTCTAGGTGTTATTCGTTGTACTGAGGCGGCGACAGTGATACAATTTAAAAAAGTGTCAAGTATTTATTGACTGTTCCAGTCATTTCAATAGCCTTCAATGTTGAAGTTCTTTGCAAATAAATTCAGCATCAGATAGTGTAGTGTCTGCTTCTTTTGCTATATTCAGTAACTAATACTTTTTTAAACTGACCATTCCTTTTTGTTGGGTGATTCTATCACTAAGCCATTCAAATGCTGTTTCAATAACTTCTTTTTCAGTTCCTTTTGTGTGTTGATTTCTAGAAGATATTTTCCGGTAAGTTCGTTTTTAAATCTGACTGTGTAAAATACCGATTTCGTCATTTTAACAAAGAAAAAGGAAGGCACTTTTCATGTCCTTAATCCTTATTGTAGCATTGCAAATAGATTTATGCCATTTTTTGTGCCGCTTTTTCGCTATATACGGTGATTAAGGACATCTTTACGGGGTAGTCCCTCTTTAATTTCCTATAAAATAAAAAATTAAAAGTTTATAATGGGTATGGATTATGTAATTATTTATATAATAAAGAATTAAACATTATTTTGACGGAAATTTCCTGCACTTTTTCTGCGAGGAAACAGCGAATTTGGCTATTTTTAACATTGCGCAATAAATATATTATTTCCCGGATCAGAATATATTTATTTAGATCCGGGTATATGTTGTATCCAATATCATTCATAGTAAATATTATGAGACTACGGAGACTACGGAGACTATAGAGACTACGGTTTTTAAGGGTGTATGAATATTAAATTTACCAGGTATTTAAATAAGCTGCTTTTGTCTATTGTGGTAAACTTGATTTATTGAAATCTATAAATTACAACAAGGAAAGTATGAAAACAATTAAATGGGATATGGCTGAACATATTGAAACAAAAGATGATGTAATAGCATATCTTGAAACTGCATTTGAAGAAAATGATACAGAGCTTTTATTATCTGTAATCAGTGATATAGCCCGTTCAAAAGGTATGATACAAATTGCTCGTGAATTAGGTGTAACCCGTGAAGGTTTATATAAATCTCTTTCTTCTGCTGGCAATCCATCATTTGAAACTATTTTAAGGTTACTTAATATTCTTGGTTTTCGTCTTAAAATAGAGCAGAAATTAAATATAGGTACATGAAAATGATCCGGGAAATAATTAAACCCGGATCATTTATATTGTAGGGTCGTGACCCTGTTGCGGCGCTAGCCGCAACAATAAACCACCCGCTATGCGGGTGGAGACAAAGTGTTATACAAAAACACCTTACCTGAAGTAAACTGTGGAAGTTCAAGCCCACAAGAAAACAGGAGGTAA
>JAVBQS010000210.1:0-19767 GCA_031548835.1 Spirochaetia bacterium | reverse complement strand
CATATGAAAATGGAACTATAATATATATTCCTTATAATATAAAAATGAATATTGCCAATAGTTCAAATGATATTCTGGAATTCTTTATTGTAAAATCTCCTAATCCGAAATTTTATGAAACAAAATAGTAATTTTACATATAATTATTCTCTTAAAAATATAAAAACTAAATTATAATTATTGTAGATGTTAAAAGAAAAATCAAAAGATCTAAAAACAGTTGCATATGATTCAATAAAAGAATTAATCATTTTAAATGAATTCAAACAGGGAAAACAGCTAAAAATAGAAGAACTTGAAAATATTTTGCGTATCAGCAGAACTCCAATCAGGGAAGCTCTTTTAAAATTGGCTAATGAATCTTTTGTTAGAATTAAACCAAGGGTCGGCTTTTTTGTCAGAGGCATAACAAAAAAAGAGTTTGATGAACTATTTGAAATAAGAGAGTTGGTCGAAGTTTTTGCTGTAAAAAAAACTGTTAAATTAATAACTTTGGAAGGCATAAATGTACTTAAAAATCTCGATATAAAAGCTAGAGAGTTAATAAAACAAATAGAAAATAATGGACTTACAAAAGATGATATTTCAAAATTTCTTGGTATGGAGAAAGAATTTCATTCATATATTATAAATAATGCACATAATAATAATTTAACTATTTTTATGGAAAAACTGGATGATTTAATAGCAAGACAAAGAATGCTTGCTATTCAGGCATCATTTAAAAATGTTTATGACAGTATTGATGAACATCATAATATTATAGAAGCTATTAAATATAGAGATATAATGCTTGCTGCAAACCTTATGAGATCACATTTAGTTAATGCAAAATACAGGCTTAAATCATATAATACTTTTGAAATAAGTTAAAAATAAAATTAAATTATTTTAATCAGTGATCTCCACAACAGCTGTCGCCGCAGCATCCGCCTTCTCCATGAATATGGCCATGTTCTATCTCTTCGTCTGTTGCATCTCTTATATTAAGAATTTCTGCTTCAAAATGTATATCCATACCTGCATAAGGATGATTAGCATTGATTACTACATTATCATCTTTAATTTCTTCTATCTGGCAAAATCTTACAACTCCTCCAATCTCTGCCTGAAATTCAAGCCCTTCTTCCAAATTTTCATTACTTATAGGAATCTCTTCTCTTGGCACTGAAAATATAAAAGACTCATCATATTCGCCAAATGCATCTTTAGCTTTTATTATTGTATCAATCTTATCTCCGATTTTTTTACTTAATAAAGCTGCATCCATGCCTGGAACAAGAAGTTCTGACCCATAGACATAATCAAGATCTCCATATTCTTTTGAACTTTCCAGAATTTCTCCATTTTCTTCACTTATCTGATATGAGATTGTTACTACTTTATTTTTTTCTACTTTCAATTATCTTCCGCCTTAAAATATACTGTAATTTCTGTTATTGCTAACAAGATAGCATATTAAATTGAAGATAACTATTCATTTTAATAGTGTCAATCTTTAATTTATAAAATAGAATTTTTACATATAAATATTTATTAGAGTTTTTTTATTAAATAGGGCTGATAATAATATGGTAATATTTATTTTAATCCTGCAATATCATTTAAATTAAATGGAGTTTTCTGGTATACATAATAATTAAGCCAATTTGAAAAAAGAAGATTTGCATGGCTTCTCCATCTTACAACAGGTGTCTTTGCTGCATCATTATCTGGAAAATAGTTTTTTGGAACCTCTATATCAAAGCCTTTGGCAATATCTCTTTCATATTCCAGTTTTAATGTATCTGCATCATATTCTGCGTGGCCTGTAATAAAAATATGTCTCCCGTCTTTTGAGGAAACTATATAAATTCCTGCTTCATCAGATTCTGCAAGAATTTCAAGGCTATCAATTTTTTCTATATCTTTACGCCTTACTTCTGTATATCTTGAGTGAGGAGCAAAAAAATAATCATCATAACCTCTAAGAAGTTTAGTATGTTTTACATTTACCTTATGAGAAAATACTCCTGATATTTTTTTATTAACAGGATATTTTGGAATTTTATAATTATAATAAAGCCCTGCCTGGGCAGCCCAGCAAATATATAGAGTGGAAAAAACATTACATTTTATCCAATCCATAATAGTTTCAAGTTCATTCCAGTAGTTAACGTTTTCAAATTCAAGCTGCTCAACAGGAGCTCCTGTTATAATCATGCCGTCAAATTTTTCATTTTTTACTTCGCTAAATGTTTTATAAAATTGCTGCAAATGCTCAGCAGGCGTATTTTTGCTTTCATGAGTTTCTGTTTGTAAAAGTACTGCTTCTACCTGAAGCGGGGTATTACTTAACAACCGTAAGAGCTGGGTTTCTGTTGTAATTTTTGTAGGCATAAGGTTTAAAATTCCAACCCTCATAGGCCTAATATCCTGATGTATTGCCCGCTCTTCTGTTATTGTAAAAATGTTTTCTTTTTTAAGTATCTCCCTTGCAGGAAGATTATCTGGAATATTTATTGGCATAGTTATCCTATCTATTATTCTATATTTTTAATTTAAATATTCAAATATAAATAGTCAACATAAAAGAAAAGCATAAATTTTAAAAAATAATTTTATAAAAAGCAGAATAAATAACAATAACTTGTTAATTTTTTATACAATATGATACTATTAGCCGGTGATTTTTAATTTTAATAATATCAATTTTGGAATTGATCTATTAATTCCTCAACAGGGAAGGGAGTTAAAGTGAAAAAAAATATAATATTTTTACTGGTTTTTATTATCCTTTTTTCATGCAGCAATAAAAATCAATTTATTGAAGATCTTGAAAAAATAATGGGTGAAAAAGAAGGAGAAGAACAGCTTAATGCTCTTGTAGAGCTTGATAAAAAATATCCAGAAAAGCTTAGGGCAAAAATAAATATTGCTGCAATTTACCTTGGAATGGAAAAAACAGATCTTGCAGAGTTGTTTTTGGCAAAAGGAGTTGAAGCAGCTAAAAAAAGCAGGGATAAGGATGAAAAATATATTTTTTATGCTAATTATTCAGAATATCTTTTAAATAAAGGAAATTTAAGCGAAAGCCTAAAGATGGGAATGGCAGCTCTTGAAAATAATGATTCTGATCCTGCCGGCGCTTCTTTGACTGTTGCACAGATTCTTGTAAGTGAGAAAAAATATAGCGAAGCTGTGTTATTTTTTAAAAAAACATGGGAAACAAATATTGATCTTTTTACAGAACAGGATCTTGCTGCATTTTTTTATCTTCTTGGTATTTCACAGGATGCGGGAAATAATATTGCTTTAATGGTTTCAATAATTGATGAAATACGGCTTAGAAATCCAGGACGCCAGGGTTTTGGTTTCCAGCAAGCTGAAATTCTTGATCAGGCAGGAGCTCCTGTCGCATCTCTTGTAGCTGTTTTTTCTGAAATAGAATTTTCAAGATCAAATAACGTTGCTAATAATGAAATTTTTAAAACAATTGATCTTTTGTATGAAAAAAATAAAGAAATTGCCGCCAATGCAAAAATAATTGAAGGATATAAAAGTTTTATACTTGAGGAGTGGAACATTGCAGAAGCTGTTTTTACAGAAATAACGCCTGAAGTATCTATTGTTTTTTATAATTATTTAAAGCTTGCTTCAATACTCCAGTCCGGGCTTGGAACAGAAGAACTATTTTCAAATTATCTTTTGCTTAGCAGATATTATTCAGGATTGCAGAGTTATTATTATCACTTGTGGAATGGAATGAAAAAAGGTTCTGTAAAATATGATATTGATGTGGAAGAATCTGTTCTCAAAAACTGTATTCTTATATCTCCTGCGTCAGAATATGCAAGATTATCAAGAATTGAACTTGGCAGGATTTTGGGAATTCCTGATGGCGAGAAAATAGTAGCAGTGGATGAAGTTTTTTATTATGTTGATAGTGTAATAAAAGGAGCTTCGCCCAATATTCTTGAACCTGTTGCTGTAATGCTTGAAATGGAAAATAATATTTTTGTAGAAGATGCAATGGAACTTCTTAAAGAAGCTGTAAAAGAAAAAAAAATCGGGGAGTGGTTTAAAAACAGGGCGCAAAAGGGAAATGCCTTAATTAAGGCAAGAGTTTCTGCTATCTTATCAAATTGATAAAATAGCAGGGCAAATCTTTGCCGATAAATTTAAGTATAACTATTATTTAAAAAGTTCCCTGACCTGTTTTGCATAAATTTCATTTACTACAGACCTTCTTATTTTTAAAGATGGAGTAAGCTCTTTTCCTACTTCAAAAGGCTTTGACAAAAGACTGAATCTGAAAATAGTTTCAAAATGTTTAAAACCATTTTTTGCATTAATTCTGTCATTTATCTCTTTGCCAATAAGTTCGTGAATTTCAGGAGATAATATTAATTCTTCTTTATCCATATATGGTATTTCAAGTTCCACAGCTTTCTGTTCAATTAGTTCAAAATTGGGAATAATAAGAGCTGCTATAAATTTCTGGTCCTGTCCCAATACCATAATTTGTTCAATATAATCAGATTCAAGACATTTATTTTCAATAGGAACAGGTTCTATATTTTCTCCGCCATTAAGTACAATTGTTTCTTTTGCCCTGCCTATAATTTTAACTTCCCGATTAATTGTTGCGACAACAATATCTCCTGTGTTAAGCCAACCATCCTGTAAAACTTTATCTGTCTCTTCCTTGTTTTTATAATATCCTTTCATTACCTGATCGCTTTTAACATAAAGCACGCCTTTTTTACCATGAGGAACAGGTTTTAATTCTTTATTAAGCACTTTAAATTCAACATCAGGAAGAAGAGGCCCTACTGTTCCATGAACAGGCCGTTTGTGCGTACAGACAGAAAGTATTGGCGCTGTTTCTGTAAGCCCATAACCTTCATGTACCTTTATTCCCATGCCATTGAAAAAACGGCGCACAGAAGGCGGCAGAGCTCCTCCTCCTGAAATGCCCAGGATAAAATGATTTCCAAAAAGTTTTCTTATTTTTGCAAATACAAAAATAGTGCCAATCATTCTTAAAGGCAGGAGCAATAAAACAGGAATTGTCGATAACGCTATATCAACAATACGGCTTCTTTTATGAAACTGCGGCACAGTTCCTATAAACATTGCAAGCATATCATTATAAAGCTCGCCTATTATAAGAAAATATCTGAAAAGAATTTTTGATATTTTTTTACTTTTCTTAACTTTCCGTAAGATTGCGCTTCTTACTCCTTCCCACACTCTTGGAACAGAAACAATCCACTGAGGATTTATCAAAGACATATCAGCTATAAGCACAGACCCTACAGGCTGTGAATATGCGATTGCTCCTCCTGCTTCAAGAAAGAGATATTCGCATGTTCTTTCAAATGAATGCCAGATAGGCAGAATACTCATCATAATATCTGCAGGAGTTATTAAGAGGTATTTTCCCTTGATTCTGTCAAGCTGAAATAAGAAATTTCTGTGTGTGAGAACTACTCCTTTTGGATTTCCTGTAGTTCCTGATGTATAAATAATTGTTGCAACATCATCAAGATTTCCTTTATCAAGCTCTCTGTTAAATATATCTTTATCTTCTTCAAGCTTTTTCTGTCCCAACTCTATAACTTCACCAAAGGTGAGAATTTTTACATTTCCTTTTTTTTCATCAACAATAGAACTTTTGTTATTTTCAAAAAGGATAAGGGTTTCAAGCAGCGGAAGATTATCTTTATTATCAAGTATTTTAACAGCCTGATCGCTGTTTTCTGCAATTGATATTCTGCAGTCAGCATGATTAAGAATAAATGATATTTCAACTGCTGTTGAATCTGAACCGCGCGGAACATCTGCAGCTCCTATTCCCATTAGGGCAAGGTCTGCTATAAGCCACTCTTTTCTGTTGTCAGAAATAATTCCAACATGATCGCCTTTTTTTATGCCTATTTCAATAAATCCTGCGCCTGCTGTTTCTATTTCTTTATAAAAATTGCCATGTAGTGTTTTTTTAAATTCTCCTGATTTATCTTTTGCATAAATTGCAGAAATTTCAGGATATTTGAGGCTGACTTCCTTTAGTCTTTTTGTTACTGTCATTCACTTTCCTTTTGCCTGAACAAGACATAACCATTCTGCTTCTGCCGCCAGTTCATCGCCGACATAAGCTTTGCCTGACTGCTTTAACATTGCTTTTGATACACGTACATTTGTTATTACCAGCTTAACCTTATCGCCAGGCCTTACCTGCCTTCTGAATTTTGCTTTATCCACAGTTGCAAGAAAAAAAAGAGAATCGCCGAGAAGGCCTGTCTGGCTTATTCCTGCTCCTCCTGCCTGAGCCATTGTCTCTATAAGAATAACACCGGGAACAACAGGATATTCAGGAAAATGGCCTTTAAAAAAATATTCTGATGGAGCAAATGTTCTATATGCAATAATTTCTTTTTCATCTGACTTTTCTATTTCATCAACAAATAAAAACGGTTCTCTGTGAGGTAATAATTCTTTAATATCTTTCATACAATATTCTCCTGTAAAATAAAAAGGTAACGCTATTATATCATTGTATACCCTAAAGATGTATTATTTTAAATAGGTCTCTGTTATTTTTTTTATAACAGCCTGTTTACCGAGAATCTCAGGGAAAAATAGAGGATTTGAATAATCCTCTGAGCTATGATAATAAGCATAGACAGGAACTCCTGTCTTTTTAAACTCTTTCATCCACTCGGCTATATCATTATCATATTCTGTAAAATCTCCTTTTAGTAAAATTATTCCATTTTTTTCAAAAAAATCTTTTATTTCTTTGGAAGAAAAAAACAAGGCATCATTTATTTTACATGTTGTGCACCAATCTGCATAGATATCTATAAAAAGAGGTATATTTTGTGAATTAAGATTATTTAGAACTTCAGGAGAGAATGGCATTACATACTCTTTTTCTGAAATAGATTCATAATATTTTTTTTCATTCTTATAATCTGTTTTTGGAAAATTAATTAAAAAAGACCAGGCAAATATAATAATTATGATTGATGTAAAAAGTGTAAATATTCTTATCTTTGCGGAAGATATTGATGATATTATTTTACCATAAAACCATGCTAAAAATGCTATTATTAGAAAAAAATAGAGTATTTTAGCGCTGGTTTCTGAATATTTTTTTATAATAGGCGAGACAAGATATATTACTACGCCAAGCAATATAAATCCCATAATTTCTTTTAATATAAAGCTCCACTTTCCTGGTTCTGGCAGTTTTTTAATAATTGCAGGATACAATCCCAATAAGATAAAAGGCAGTGCAAAACCAATGCCGATAAAAATAAAAAAGATAAGAATAACAATACTGTTTGCTGATAAGGCAAAAGCTATTGCAGATCCCAATAAGGGAGCAGAGCAGGGAGCTGCAATCAATACTGCAAAGATTCCAGTTAAAAATTGCCCTGCATATCCTTTAATAGATGATATTTTTTCTGCGCTGTTACTTACCGGCAATGTTATTGTAAAAATATCAAACATTGAAAGTGCAAAAAGAAAAATTACAGCAGCAAGCACTATTACAAATTCAGGATTTTGCATATGAAATCCCCATCCCGCACTTCGGCCTGCAGTTTTAAAAATAATTAAAAATAGCACAATTATAATAAGCGATGCAACAATTCCTGCTCCATAACTTAACGATAAATAAAAATTTTTTCTTTTATTATTGCCGGACTGCATGGCAAGAGAAACTGTTTTTACAGCAAGAAGCGGAAATACACATGGCATTAAATTAAGAAGCAGGCCGCCAAGAAAAGCAAATAAAATATATTTTAAAATATTAGTTTTATTTTTTGACTGGGCAATAAAGTCAAACTGATTACTTCGATCAAGTTCAATTTGTGTGGATAATATTTTTTTGCCAGGAAAATAACAGACTCCATTTTCGTCACATAGCTGGTATCCGGCTTCAACAATTACATCATAAATACCATTTGAAACAGATATTATATCTACATCTATATTGATAAGAGCATTATTGTAATAATTTATAATACCATTTTCATCAATCCCATCAGGATAGGAGATTGTATAATTCTGGAAATTATCAGGCGATATTATTCCTGCTTTAAAATAATCAGGATTATATGTCTGATGAAAATTATCTGGAAATTTATATAATACAGATATTTTAAGTAAATTTTTTTCAATATTTTCTTTATTAACAGTTAGAGATATTTCAGGGTCAGGAGGAGTTATTATTTGCGCATCAATAGCAGTTGAAAAAAATATAAAAATAAAAATAGATATTATAAAAATAATAATTTCTTTTTTTTCTGCTGTTTTTAAATAATTACCAAATTGCATTATTTGGATTTACCCTTAATTAGTCAGATATAGTTCCCAGTTGTCTCTGGATTTTTTAATGTAAAAATTATTTTGCCAATTCTCTAAAAATTTTAACAACATCATCTGAATCCCAGTCTCTTGAACCTGTAAAAACTCCTGCAATTTTTCCTTTTGTATCTATAATATATGTTGTAGGAATTACTCTTATCTGATATTTTGCAGCAACTTCTCCTTTTTCATCAATAATGACAGGAAAACTGTATCTATTTTTTTGGATAAAACTTTTTACAGTAGAGCTGTTTTCCTGAATATTGACTGCAACAATTACAAAATTCTTGTCTTTCATTTTTTTATAGAGAGATTCCATCGATGGCATTTCATTTCTGCATGGAGGGCACCAGGTGGCCCAGAAATTAAGCATAATTACCTTTCCCTGATAATTGCTAAGGCTTGCCTGATTCCCGCTTAAATCAAGTAAATTAAAATCAATATAATTTGTATTTTCTGTAATTATCTGGAAATCAAGCTTCTCCAGGCTGTCTCTGAAAGAATCGCAGGGAACCTGTGCGGCAAAAAGAAATAGTAAAGGAAAAACCATAATTAATAGTCTTTTTAGCATAATTGTTAACCTCATTATTAAGACAACGCTGATTTATTCAATCGAGAATAAATCAGCATTACTTTTTTATCCTGGCATGGTTTACCTTGCCAAGGGTTATTGTTGTTTTTTCACAGTTTGCCATAGGAAAACGAGAAAAATAATATGGAACCGCTGATTAGAGTCAATTTAATCAGTGGTTCCTTAACTATTGATAATATAATAATAGTACAGATTATTTTATCAGTCTATTTTATGATGCAAAAATTGAAGCTAAAAGAACAAAAAAATTGTATAAAGCATGGGATAATGCATTTATATGGATATTTTTATGTTTAAAAAAGATAAAACATAAGAGCAAGCTATTAAGAAATGAAATAATAATTCCTCCAATACCTTGTGCTATATGGCAGATTGAAAACATCAAAGATATAACCATTACTAATGCCATTTTATTTATCCTGTCATGGTTTAACATATTCTGGTTATTTGCGGTTTTTTCAAAAAAATTGATTAAATATGATCTAAAAAATAGTTCTTCCCTGTATCCTGTTATAAGTGATACTGCCAGATAGAGAGGAATAAGCTGCTTTATACTATTTATTTTTGAAACAGCCTGCATTGCGCCTGTCATTATTAGTACTAAAGCAGCTGTATTGGAAATAATAAGCAATAAAATTGTATAAATTATTATTAATAAAACTGTTTTTAAAAAATGTTTTGTTATGGAATTTTCTTTAAAATCCCATTTTTTTATATAAAAAAAATAGAGAATAAGCAAAATTTGAGGAATTGAAATTATTATATAACTTCCCAGACTGGAAACTGAAGTAAAAAATGTGACAATAGTGTTATTATTTGTGAATATTGATGGAAAAAATAATACAAAATAGAGCAATAGAGGCTCAGAATATAGTAAATAATCTTTAATTTTCATAATTTTTTTTTAACACTATACATCGGATAGAATGTTTTGTAATATTATATAATCTATTATTATAAAAATCTTTATTTTAGTAATATTTATTTAAGGAAATAATTATTAACATTGAGTCTGATTATTATTTCTATATTGCTGAATAAATATCCAAGTTTAAAAGATATATCATTTTATTAAAATTTCTGGTATTTTTATAGGCAGACTAATTATAGTGCGGGCTATTAGTTTTCGTATGTTAATTAACAGCCAGGTAATATAACATTAATGATTGATGCATTAATTAGTATTTACTTAACGCAATAAAAATTTTGTACGATATTAAAGATATAGTATGACAATATTTATTATTTCTACAATATTAATTATTATTTTTGTGCTTGTAATTATTAGAATATTTGCAAGCGATAATTTCCCCTGGATACAGTTTTACACACGGGGACGTGAAAGCGGGTTTGCATTACATGAAATAAACCTTCTTAGAAGAGTTGCAATAGAAAGCAGCATACAAAATCCTGTATCTCTTTTTTGGTCTGTAAAACAGCTTGATAGAGCTTTAAGAAGTATGATTCTCAAATACCAGAGCGGTACAGCCCATAATATAAACCAGGCAATAATATCAAAATTGTTTGATTTTAGAAAAAAAATTGAATTTGAACAGCCTAAATATAAAATAGGAATAACAACAAGCAGAAAAATAGCTGTAAGACAGGTAATAAAAATAACACTTCCCGGCATAGGCAATTATGTTTCAAATGTTGTTGAAAATCTTAAAAAATATTTTGCAATATCATATCCTACAGGGCCCCAGCTTCCGTTGGGCGTGTCTTGGGCAGGCCAGAAAATAAATGTATATTTTTGGCGGCCTGATGATGCAGGTTATGTTTTTGAAACAAAAATATTAAATGATTTTATTGACAGCAAAGTTCCTATACTTCATGTTGCTCATTCTGATAATCTTGTAAGAAGCCAGAAAAGAGGATCTGTAAGAGTAGATGTTAATAAAAATGCATATCTCTATTCTATTAAAAACAATGAGGCTAATGAAGTATCTGAAAAAACACCAGGGATAAGATGTATGCTTTTGGATATTTCTGAAGATGGAGCTGCAATACTTATAGGCGGAAAAGCCAGGGCAGGGATTTTTGTTAAAGTTCAGTCCAAACTTTCTGGAGAAGATATTGTAATATGCGGTGTAGTAAGAGGCGTCAATTTTAATCAGAACAAAAATCAGTCTGTTCTCCATCTTAAAGCTGTTCCTTTAAGTTTTACCATGAAAAACAGAGTGCTTGGCTATGTTTATGGCCTTTTTCCTGATAAGTAAAGAAATAGTAGATTAATCTAATAATTAAAAAAAAGCTTATAGAAAATGAATCATCCGTAAAATTAGTCATGTCTCTTTATCTGAACTTCTAATAGTAAGAAATTTGTAAAAGCTGTTTGGAAGCAGGGAAGTTTGATTTTTTGAAATATGCATTAGCAGACTGGATGGATAATATGGCTGTTGTTGAATTTACAGAAAGGTTTAGAATAATACATAAGCTGGGTGTTTGTAAATTTGGGAAAAAGGAAAAATCAACCAGATTCATAAAGTGCCTAAACTGTGAAAATCTTGCAGCTTTTAAGAGATATTATATTGAAGTTTGTATAATGTTCATTATTATGCTATTTTTTGTTTTGCTGCTGCCTTTGCTTAGAAATAAACTTCCCCAGCTTCCTTTTTCTCATGATGAAATTTTTTCAATAAATGGAATTTTGCTGTCAGATGCAAAACCTATGAAAAATGGAAGATTTCTCTATACCATGAAAATCAAGTCAGCTACATCAGTTTCAAAAATTACGGCAGAAGCAGAAGGAGCTTTAAAAGTAATTGCAAAAGGCAGTTATTTTTATAAAGGCGCTTTGATTGAAATTAAAACACCTTATATTGCTAATGAATATAATTATTTGCCGTTGCTCTATTTCAATCCTCTTCCTTTAATAAATGGAAAAGAGGCAATATTATTAAAAGAATCTCTCCCTGGTTTTTACAGAAAAAAAGTTGCACAACCTATTTTTAATTCAATTGAAAAAATAGATGCAGGCGATGGGCTTGTCCTGGCATTGCTTACAGGCAATAGAATAGAACTTGATCCAATGCTTGCAGAAAATATAAGAAAATCAGGCTGTTCCCATATACTTGCACTTTCAGGAATGCATTTGGGAATTGTTACAATGTTTGTATTATTTCTTTTTAGAAAAATTGCAGGAAAAAAACTGGGAATGCTATTTGCTGTTATTTTTAATTTTTTATTTGCAATGTTTGCAGGAATGTCGGCGCCTCTTTTGCGCGCATTTATTTTTTTCACCCTTGCTGTTTTTGCAAAAATAATAGGCAGATTGACTGATCTTAGAAAATTATTTGTACTTTGTTTTGCTGTTACTATTTTGATTTCACCTGATGAAGCTGGAGAACTTTCGTTTCAATATTCTTTTCTTGCTGTGGCAGGTATTATTTTTTTAAGTAATTATTTATATAATATTTTTCTTCCTTATCTTCCGCCTGTTTTTTCAGCTCCTTTTGCCTGCACTATTGCAGCACAGCTTCCTTCATGGATTTTATCTTCTGTTACATTTGGTGAAATATATTTTTCAGGAACTATAGCATCTCTTGTGCTATCTCCTCTTGTAACAATATTTATGCTTATTTCTTTCCCTGGCATGATAATTACTCTTTTAACAGATATTTCAATTTTACCAATATCTTTTGCAATAAAAATAGTTTCATATTTAATTCATAAATGCGCTGCTTTTTTTGCAGATTTTCCTGTATTTAAAGTAAATTCCATTTCATTTTATATATTAATTATTATTAACCTGTTTGTTATATTACTAGCTATGTTTCCTTATTTAATAAACGAAAGATATAAAATATTAAATATTTTAAAAAGGTTTAAATGAATTATAACTCTCCTAAAAATATACAGAATATTCTTAATAAGAGAGGACTTTCTCCTCAAAAAAAGTTTGGGCAAAATTTCCTTATATCAAAAGAGGTTAGGGAACATATTTTATCTGTTATTGATATAGATCCTGATTTTAATATATGGGAAATTGGGCCTGGGCTGGGCTGTATGACATCTCTTATTGTTGATAAACTTGAAACAGGAAAATTATCTGTTTTTGAAATTGACCGCGGATTTATAGAGTTTTTAAAAGAGTATTTTAATAACAGAATTGAGGTTATTGAAGGGGATTTTATTAAAACATGGAAACAATATAAAATAAGCGCCGGAATTCCTAACAGAATATTTGGAAATCTTCCCTATAATTCTGCTTCTGCAATTATTGCAGCTCTTATTGAAGAAAATAGTGTGCCTGAAAAAATGGTTTTTACTGTTCAAAAAGAATTGGCACAGAGAATAGCTGCCAAGCCTGGAATAAAAGATTATTCTTCTTTTTCTGTTCTTTGTCAGGTTGCATGTAATATAAAAATTGAAACAGATATTAAAGGAGGCGCATTTTTTCCTGTACCTGATGTAACTTCTTCGCTTATATCTATGACTCCTCATAATAATTATGCTGAAATTACAGATAAAAAAGCATTTTCAAAATTTCTTAGAACTCTTTTTAATTCAAGAAGAAAGACAATTTTAAACAATCTTAAAATAATTGATAAAAGTGAAACTATAATAAAGCTGCTGCTGGAAGAAAATATAGAGCCAAATATAAGAGCAGAAAAACTTGATGTATCCCAGATTGTATCGATTTTTAAGAGATTTTATAAACAACTGTAAGATTAATTAATAAATTTAAAAATATTGTATATCAGCAATTATAAACAGATATAAGGCAAAATTATTTGCAAAAAAAATCAGGCATTAATTAAAATGCCTGATTGCTTGTTAAATTGATATGGTTTCTCGCATCTGATTATTTAAAGACCTATTAAATAATTCCCATTTTTTCAAGAACAGATTTTACCTGTTTTTTATCATTATCATTTAGTTCGCATAATGGAAGCCTATAATTTTCTTTTATCATTTTTTTCAAAGACATCATATATTTAATAGGAATCGGGTTTGTATCAATAAATTCTGCTTTGAAAAATGGAAGAAGTTTATAATGAAGTTCTTTTGCTTTTGACACATTGCCTTCAAGAGCTGCTTTTGCAAGTTCCATCATTTTTCCTGGGATAAGATTGCTTGCCACAGAAACAATACCTGTTCCGCCAAGTGTAATTATAGGAAGGCCAAGATTATCATCACCTGAAAGTATATCAAAATCAGCAGGTTTTTCTGCAACAAGATCCATAACCTGTCCAATATTTCCGCTTGCTTCTTTTACAGCGCAAATATTTGGGTGTTTTGCAAGCTTAAGCATGGTGCTATTTTCTATATTTTTCCCGCACCTTCCCGGAATATTATAAATTACAAGAGGTATATCAACTGTATCTGCAATTGCCATAAAATGTCTGTAAAACCCTTCCTGGCTTGGCTTATTATAATATGGAGCAACCTGAAGAGAATAATCAGCTCCGCATTTTTTTGCAAGTTTTGTCATTTTTATTGCTTCTTCTGTGCTGTTTGAACCAGAACCTGCAATTATAGGTACTCTTCCTGCTGTCTGTTTTACAACCATTTCAATTATTTTTATGTGATCTTCATGATTTAGTGTGGGACTTTCACCAGTTGTTCCCATAGGAGCAAGACCGCTAATTTTTTCTTTTATCTGGAATTCTATAAGATTTTTCATAGCTTCCCAATCTATTGATCCATCGCTATTAAATGGAGTAACAAGTGCAGTATAGACACCTTTTAAACTCATACAAACTCCTTACTTTTATAAATGCTGAATATATCAGCAATAATAGTATTAAACTATTTAACCGCTAATTTGCAATAAGAAAAGACTTATGAAAATTAACAGGAACAGCAATTTTATATTACTGTTTTTTATGAAATGCCGAAATATTAATAAAAATATATCATATAAACTTAAAATCCGGCAGAGTTTTTTATAACAACTGATTAATATCAGGGTAATCTGCTGTTATTTTAGTAATTCTTTGAAAAAATCTTCGACTTTAATAAAACCTTTTTTATCTATTACCCATTCAGCAGCTACAACTGCTCCAAGAGCAAAACCGCTTCTGTTTCTTGCCCTGTGTATTAATTCAATTGTATCTGCAGTAGAATCAAACATAACAATATGGGTTCCTGGAATTTCGCCGCCTCTTGTTGAAGAAACATGCAGTTCATCTGTTTTTATCTGACGGTCAAGCTTTTCTGTTACTATTCTGTTTTTTTTTGCTTGATTTTTTTACTATTTCTTCAGCTGCCATAAGAGCTGTTCCTGAGGGAGAATCCTTTTTCCTTTGATGATGAAACTCATGAAGAAGTATATCATACTCCTGGAAATGATTTATAAGAGAAGTTGCTTTTCCTACAAGATTTATAAATACATTAGCGCCAACAGAAAAATTTGATCCCCATATAAATCCAATTCCTGCTTCAATAACTTTTTTTGAAACATGCTCCCTTATCTTTTCCCAACCTGTTGTCCCCATAACTACAGGGGTTTTTCCCTGTACATAAATATCGCAGTTTTTTCCTACAGATGAAGGAGTAGAAAAATCAATTACAACATCTGCTTTTTCAAGAAGGGCTGGAGTTACTTCTTTATAATTTGCTTCAGAAACTGGATCTACAGTACCTTCAATTGAATGCCCGCGGGATAGGAGAATTTTTTCAATTTCCTTTCCCATATATCCGTATCCGACTAATAGTGCTTTCATGGATAAATATTTTAAAATATAATTGATGTTGTCAAGACTAAAAAATAGGGCTGCAATAAAAAACAAATACAGCCCTATCAGCATTAACTATAAAATTATTTTGTTTAAAATAATTCTTTTAATTATTTTTTATTTATTGTTGCAAGAGAGATATTTACAACATCATTTATGTTACATCCTCTTGAGAGATCGCTTACTGGTTTTGCAAAACCCTGGAATATTGGCCCATAAGCATCAAAACCGCCAAATCTCTGTGTAAGCTTATATCCAATATTTCCCGCATTAAGATTCGGGAATATAAGAGTATTTGCATATCCTGCAACTTTGGAGCCTGGAGCTTTTCTCTGTCCAACTTCAGGAATAATTGCAGCATCAAGCTGGAGTTCTCCATCAATATCAAATTCAGGATGAGTCTTTTTCACAATTTCAAGAGCTTTTGTAACTCTATCAACTGTTTCATGTGAAGCAGAACCTTTTGTTGAGAAAGAAAGCATTGCTATTTTAGGTTCTGTAAGAAGGAAGCATCTGCAGGAATCAGCAGCTGCAACAACAATATCTGCAAGCTGTTCCGAAGTAGGGTCAATTATAAAACCGCAGTCAGAAAATATCATGCTTCCCTGATATCCCCACTGTGAACCTGGTTTATCCATAACAAAGCATGAAGATGCATTTGCCACTCCTTTGGCAGTTTTAATAATTTTAAGCGAAGCAGAAGCAACAGCGCCTGTTGAATTTTCAGCTCCTGCAACCATAGCATTTGAATCGCCTTTTCTTACCATCATTGCTCCCCAGTGTAGAACATCTTTTACCTCTTCTCTTGCCTGGTCTAATGAAATTCCCTTGCTTTTTCTAAGCTCAAAATATTCTTTTGCATAGTCATCAAGCTTTGGTGATTTTGCCGGATTAACAATAACAATTCTGTCTACAAGTTTAACGCCTGCAGCATCTGCATTTTTCTTTATTATATTTTCATCTCCAACAAGCGCTACTTCAGAAACAAGATTTTCATCAATAAGAATTTTTGCAGCGCGTATAATTCTTGAATCTTTTCCTTCAGGAAGAACCAATTTTAGCATTTTTGCCCTGGCTTCTGTTTTCATTCTGTCAATAAACCCCATTATAATCTCCTTAAAATAGTTTAAAAAATTTACAATATTTATATTTTATTATGGAAAATGATTGTTATAGTATTAGTTATTTTTTGTAAAATTTCAATTATATTATCCAGCATTATTAGATAATCTCTTATAAAAATAGCTATTTATTTATTATAAATATTTCATCAAGTTAACCTTCTTGACAGTAATAATAAGGTTAAGTACGATAATTATAGCTGTTTAGTGTGTTTTAAACCCGGCCTGAACACTATTTTGTTATTTTAATTAAAATATATTTTAAACTTAGGATTATTTGGGAGTAATTATGGCTGAAGTAAATATTAAAAATGTTGAAGAATCTGAAATTGATACTATCTTATCTGAAGATATTGATTTTACAGGCGATCTTACCTTTAAAAAACCTCTTATGATAAAAGGAAAATTTAATGGTACTATTAAATCTTCAAGCGATCTTTATATAGGTAAAAATGCTGTAATTAAAGCCCAGGTTGATGCCAGCCTTGTTTCTGTTAAAGGAACTATTGATGGAAACATCAACTCTGAGAAAAGAGTTGAACTTTTTTCTACTTCACAAATAACAGGCGACATAACAAGTCCTGCAATTGTAATGGAAAATGGCGCTATTTTAAATGGTATATGCACCATGGAAAAGAAATAGCGGGGGAGCTTTTTATGAAAAAAATCCTGTTTATATTACTGCTTTTTATAATATGTTTTCCTGCTTTTTCACAGGAGCGGCCAGATGCCCTTCAAAAATACAGGAATGGCGAGTATGCCGAAGCTGTTAAAATATGTCTTACAGAGATTGAAGAAATGCCTCGGAATCTTGATTCATATACAGTTCTTGGATGGAGCCTTATAAAGCTTGAAAAATACCAGGAAGCGCTGAATTATGGCCTTTCTGCGTTAAAAATATCAAGATATGATACCAGAATAATAGAAAATATAGGCGAAGCAAATTATTATCTGGGAAATAATCTGGAAGCGCTTAAATATTTTGAAGAATATGTATCTCTTGTTGAATCAGGCGGAAGAGTAGATGTTGTTTATTATTATATGGGAGAAATTTTTATCAGGCTTGGAGAATTTAACCATGCAGATATTGCACTGACAACAGCTCTTTATCATTCGCCAAATGTTGCAAGATGGTGGTCAAGGCTTGGGTATGCAAGAGAGATGGCAGAAGATTATAAATGGGCTCTTGATGCATATGACAGAGCGATAAAGCTTAACCCATCATATGCTGAAGCTGTAAGAGGAAAAAGCAGAGTACAGGCTAAACTTCCAGCATAGTTTTTGCATAATAATTTTTAATGCAATCTATTCTTCTGTCTGTTAAAAAACTACAATGGGTATTATAAAAGTCAAAGCAGCGTTTTTTACTCTTGGGTGCAAGCTTAACCAGTTTGAAAGTGAAGCTATTGCTGACTCATTTTCTTCTTTGGGAGCAGATATTGTTTCTGTAACAGATAACGCAGATATATATGTAATAAATACCTGTACAGTTACATCAAAAAGCGAACAGAAAGCAAGAAGAGTAATAAGAAAAATTGTAAAAGATTTTCCCGATGCTGCTGTTATTGTAACAGGATGCTATGCACAGCTTGAGCAGGATGAGATAAACAATATTGCTGATAACCTGGTTGTTATACCGCAAGAGCGGAAAGATCTTCTTGTAAAATTACCGGATTTTATATTTGATAAGGGATTTAATAAAAAAGATTTTATTACTCTTCTTAAAGAAATTGTGAATAATCCGAATTTTTCAGAAAATAGTTTTTATACAATAAAAACACAATATACATTTCATTCAAGAGCTTTTATAAAAATACAGGATGGCTGCAATAACTTGTGTAAATATTGCAGAGTTCCTCTTGCAAGAGGAAAATCCAGAAGCATGGAATTAGACAATATAATATCAAATATTAAAGATCTTGAAAAAGCAGGTTATAGGGAAGCTGTGCTTACAGGAGTCAATATTTCATCATATAAATCTGATAATATTGATCTTGTTTCCCTTATAGAAGAGATACTTATCAATACTCAAAAAATAAGAATAAGGCTTTCTTCTCTTGAACCTGACAGCATAGATAAAAGCTATCTTAATATTATTGGCAAAGAAAGAATCTGCAGCCATTTTCATCTGCCTATACAGTCAGGATCAGATTTAATTCTTGCTTCAATGGGCCGCCGATATTTCAGGGAAAAAGTTATTGAAGCAGTTGATATATTAAGATCTGTCTCTGTCAATCCTATGATTTCTGCTGATATTATTACAGGCTTTCCCGGAGAAACAGAACAGGATTTTGAAGATACCTATAATCTTGTGGAAAAAACAGCTCTTTCATATTTACATGTTTTTCCTTTTTCCAAGCGTCCGGGAACAGCTGCCAGTAAAATGAAAAATGTTATTCCTGAAAGAGTCTCAAGAGAAAGAGCAGAAATACTTAGAACACTTTCAGATAAGCTTTTTTCCAATTATGCATTGCTTTGGGAAAACAAAGAAGTGGAAGCTCTTGTTGAAGGAATTTATGATAAAAAAGAGGAACAATGGAATGCTGTTTCAGGCAACTATTTAAAACTTATTATAAATAAAGTTCCGGATATTGCTGATCTTAAAGGTTTAATTGTTAAGGCGTTTGTAAAGAAACATAAAATAGATAGCGGTAACTGTTTTGAGGCAGATTTTATTTCATTTATTTAAAATATTGAAAAAATAGATACGATAATTTATTAGAAACCTATATATGAAATTTTTAATTTATAAAAATAATACCTACATGAAAAAAAATAATAATTAAATGATTGACAAATAAAGGAAATATTGATAAATTGCCAACGTCCAAAAAAAATGGGCCGCTAGCTCAGCAGGTAGAGCAACGCTCTTTTAAGGCGTGGGTCACTGGTTCGAATCCAGTGCGGCTCAGTCCAAGGTTCTTTATTTACATATAATATAAAGAATTAGATTATGTTCGGGTAAACACTACCACCACAAAAGGCGTGTTTTCCTCCAAGTGTACCAAAAGTG
>JAVBQS010000175.1:0-5191 GCA_031548835.1 Spirochaetia bacterium | reverse complement strand
CTTACTATAAGAAGAAAAAAGAAAGCAGGAAAGTATTAAATGCCTACAATATTTGAACCAAAAACAATGTATTCTCTCTTAAATATTATAAAAAAATATCCTGATGTTCTTATATATTCCAGAGGGCTTGAAAAAATCCTTCAGTCAATGGAAAAAACTATTTAATTTCATAAAAATATTGTTTATATAGAAAAAATTGATGAACTTCAAAAAATGAAACGTTCTGAAAGATATGTTGAAATAGGAGCAGCTGCCAGAATAAATCATATTATAGAAAAAGGAAAAAATATTATTCCTGAGATTTTACTTAAAGCAATGAATAATATAACACCTCCTAATTTTAAAAATATATTAACAATCGGCGGTATGCTCTGTTCCAAAAATGAAAGAAATAGCATCTATTCAGTTTTATCCATACTTGATGCAAAAATTGAAATAAGATCCAGCAACACTTCAAAATGGATTAGTGTGGGCCATCTTTTCACTGGTAATGTAATTAATCTTGCGCCAGGCGAAATTGTTACAAAAATACGGTTATATCTTGGCGATTATGATATTAATATATACAGGGAAATAGATAATGATTTTTCGAGCGGCGGCCCTATTACATTTTCAGCTTTAGTAACATTAAATAAGGAAAATATAACTTTTATAAAATTTATATTCAGTGCTTCAGATACTTTTGTCATAAGAAATAAAGAAATTGAAGCTGACTTGACAGGCCAGAATATTCCAATAAATGATAAATTTGCGGCAAGTATAGTTTCCCAATTTTCAGAATATATAGATAAAAAATACACTAATATTAAAATTCATAGAAAAAATATAATAATAAATACTCTTAAATGGTTTATAAAAGAGCTTAACTATTATTTCTATTAATCTGAAGAAGAATCATATGCAATTATGGAATTCACAGAAAAAATATAAATACTCTTTATTTTTCAATCCTGCCTATTTTACAAACAGCAATGATACCTGCGGAACAAATGTTATAATTATTACAACAATAAGCATAAGCAGGAAAAAAGGAACTATGGATGAATATACTTTTTCTAGAGGCTGTTCAAATCTATAGCTTGCAAGAAATAAATTAAGCCCGACAGGCGGAGTAAGATATCCAAGTTCAAGATTTGCAAGAAATATTATTCCAAGATGTATCGGATGTATATTATATACTTCGCCTAACGGAACAATAAGCGGAACAACAACAACAATTGCTGAAAAAATATCCATAAGGCAGCCTGTGATAAGAAGCATTATATTTAATAAAATAAGAAAAATAACTCTTGATGTTATACGCGCAGATATCCACTCGCTAAGTCTTTGTGGTATCATTTCATCAATCATATAAAAAGAAAGAGCTTTTGACATTCCCAATATAATCAATATACCGCCTATAACAGGGGCGCTCTTTTTTACAACTGTCACAAGCCCTTTTAAGTCTATCTCTTTATGTATAAAAACTTCTACAATAAGAATATAAAGCACAGCAACAGCGCCTGTCTCAATAATTGTTGCCCAGCCTGAAAAATAACTTACTATAATTATAACAGGAAGAAGAAGTTCCCAAAAACAATTTTTTATTCCTGTAAGAAATTTTATAAGACTTATTTTTTCTCTGGGAATTTTATGTTTCCGTGTATATACAATAGCTGCTATTGATAATGATAATATAAGAAGAATACCTGGAAAAATACCTGCGACAAAAAGATTTTTTATATCTATATTTGCAGTAATTCCATACAATATTATTGGAAGGCTTGGCGGAAACAACAGCCCTATGCTGCCTGAAGATGTTAAAACACCTGTCCTGAATTTTTTATCAACTCCATAATTTTCAAGAATTGTATATAAGAGTCCGCCAATTGCAAGTATTGTAACTCCGGAAGCTCCTGTAAATGTTGTAAAAAAAGCAGAGATAATAATTGCTGCAATTATTATGCCTCCAGGAAACCATCCAAAACTTTCTTTAAAAAAATCAACAAGCCTTTTACCAGCCTTGCTTTCAGAAAGTATAAAACCTGTAATAGTAAATAACGGAATTGCAGGTATCATATTTCCGGTAAGAGCAACATAAACTTCATTGACAGCTATCTCTGTATATCCGCCCGAAACAGCAAGCAGTATATAAGTTATACCGCCAAGTACAATGAAAATAGGATTTCCCAGCAATCCTGATAATATAAGTAAAATTATTGCAGGTATTTTTATAATTTGTATCAAACCAAGAGAAAGTTCAAATATTTTTTTGAGAAAAACAGGAATATTATCAATATTTATGTTTTCTGAAAATGAAGGTATGCTTAAAAGAATACCAACTAATATTGATATTAAAACTATAAGAAAAGCATCTTTACTACTACTAAAATAATCTTTCTTTTTAAAAATATTTATAATTTCATTTAAAGCCATTCCTAAAAAACATACAGGCATTATGGCTGTTAAAAATCTTGTATTTAAATAACCTATTTTATCACCTGCATTAAAAGCAATAAAAATAAAAAATATAGATGATATAAAAAAAGCAAGCAATATTGAAATCTGTATTACCTGACAAAATGAATATGCTGTTTTTTGGAATTTTTCCGGAATATATTTTTTTCCTGCTTCTATAGCAAGATGCTTTCCGTCAAGTGTTGCAAGATAGCTGCCAATAAAAGCAATCCATAAAACTATATGCCTCATTATTGCATAAGAAGCAGTTATGCCGGATGTAAACAGAATTCTAATAATTATTTCCAGTATAGGAATAGTTGCAAGCAATATAACTAAAGAGGTAGTAATTATATCAATAAAATATTCAAATCTGGATTTATTATTTATGTTCGTATTCATCTATATATTTTTTAACTTCTGAATAAATCGGCTGTGAAAATGTTTGCTTAACATAAAGCTCGACACCGCTGCCGACAACTTTTTCCCATTCCTTACTTGAATCAGCAGTTGGAGAAACAACTGTAAGCCCCTTCTTCTTCATTGCTTCCAGGCCTTCATTTTCAATCTTTGTAATTCTTGGATAAAACTGTTCAACAATTTCTGAAGTTCTTTTTACAATTGCAGGTTTATATTTATCATTTATGATTTTCCATGCTTTATCACTTATTGCAAGAAGTCCATAAACAGGGCTTATAGGCATATCAAGCATATAGGGAGTATAATCTGTAACACCTACAGAATTTGCAGCATATGGTGTCAAATATGTAGCTTCAGCCATACCGCTATATATTCCTGACATTAGATCAGTAAAAGCCAAAGGTATAACTTTAAAACCCATTCTCTGCCATATCTGAATTGCTTTTTGATCAGTATTATCAACAGCAAGTTTTATCTGCCTAAGATCATCGGGATATAAAACTTTTATTTTGGTAAACCATTTAACCCAGCCTGTATTTGTCCAGCCAAGAGGAACAAAACCATTTTTTTGAAGCTCTTTATTAAATGTTGGCTGCATTTTTTTAAAAACATAATCAAATTCATTATCATCTTTTATAAGCATTGGAACACTAAGAACAAAAAGTTGTTCAGATATGCTTTTCATACCCTGGGAACTAAGAGCAGCAGCATGCAATCTGCCAAGTTTTATTTTTCTTATTATATCTTCTTCATCTCCCACTGTTCCGCCTGAATAAATTCTTACAGTAATTTCACCATTAGATATTTTTGTCCATTCAGCCGCTATTTCTTTAATTGTTGTTTCCCAGAGAGAACCTGTAGGAGCAACTGTACCAATTTTTATTTCCTGAGCAAAAATAGCTGAAGCAAAAACAAGAATAAGTAAAAGCAAGAATCCTTTTTTCATAATACCATCCAAAATTTTATTTTCTTCATTTAATCAGTTAAAAAATAGTTATCAATATTTTTAAGAAGCCACTCAGCTTTCTGTTTATTTACAGTATTTTCAAGCCTGTTTTCCGGATATTTATTTATATCAAAAGATTGGGCATTTGCAAGTATTTTTTTAAATTCTGCAACTCCTTCTGCTGACTGTTTTTTTGTGCAAACTGTGGTTGCATAAGCAATATAGGGAGATATTTTGCTTCCCCCTGATAATTCCAGCGCTTTTTGATAATGATACTCAGCCTTTTCCATGCTGCCGCCCATCCCCTCCGGCATAGATGCATAATACATAAGAAGATACTCGTGCAATGCCCCGCTGCCATAATCAGGATCAAGGCTATAAGCAATAAACATTATTCTTATTGCACTATCTCTAAGAGGAGCAAGAGCAGGGTCTGTTAAATCAATAGTAATAGCGCTCATAAGTCCGCCGCCCAGCCAATAAAGAGTATCAACATCTTCCTTTTTATAATTATACTCAACAGTTTTCTTATTAAAAAGATCAATTTGTATTTTATATTTGGTTTCAATAGAATCTTTAAGATAATTGCTTCCTCTAACATAGAGCTTTTTAGCCCGCTCATACATCTCAGACTGGGTTTTCCAATCTTTGTAATCAAGCATACTTGCAGGAGTTTGAATAAAAAGGTTTGTATATATGACAAAAAGTTTGCCTGCCGATGCTTTTACAGCATAATTATCAGGATCATTTTCAATCATAAGCTCATTAAGTTTTAGCACAAGAGGAAGAGAATCTTTTACAAGCTGCGGATCATCATCTCTTGAAAAAACAGATACTCCGCCTTCGCCGAAAGAGCTGGAAACAGCTTTTACAGCTATTTTATTTATTGAGCATGAGCTAACTACAAATCCTATAAAAAAAACTAAAAATATAACTAAAATCCTTTTTTTAGTATCATTTAAATTCATAAAAATCCTTTATAAAGAGGCCTCGTATGTATGTTTTTTTAAATATTGATTATTATTACATAATTTTATCATTTTTGTTAGAAGGGAATCAAAAATATTTGCAAATTTTTGTAAATCTTTTTGGCTAAAATTAGTTTCTTCATCAATTTTTAATCCAGATTCTCTTATTTTTAGCATTATATTCCTTATTGAAAGTCTTTCTTTTATATTTTCAGCAGTATATTGTGTACCTCTATCATTAATAACATTAATATTTTTTTGGACAAGTCTGTCTGCAAGAGGAATATCTCTTGTTATAACAATATCATTTTTTTCAGCATTGCTGCAAATATAATTATCTGCAGCATCGCTTCCTTCAGATACAATAATATCTTCAATAATATCTGAATCTTTATGAGGTATTTTTTTATTTGCAACAAAA
>JAVBQS010000075.1:0-10205 GCA_031548835.1 Spirochaetia bacterium | reverse complement strand
TCCTCATAGCCTAAAATTTTTTGGAAGATTTCCGCTAAAATCAGAAATAATTGCTTCTGCTTCTGCAAGATAAAATATTTCAAAATCAGGATTTTCAGAAGTTTTATATATAGATTTTACAAGAGGACTTTTCTCCTGAATTCTACTTTTAAGAGCAATATCTTGTGAAAATACAACTTTTCCTTTAAGACGAAGCCATGCAAAATCAGGGCTTGAACAACAGAGTTCTACGTAAGGCTGATTTTTTATCTCTCCATATACATCTTTTTTATTAGATGTACAAAAATAAAATTTTCCTCCTTCTTCCAGCATAAACTGAAAAGGCCTGACTTTAGGTTTTCCATCAAGTCCTGTTGTAGCAAAAAACTGTACAGCATTTTTTTCCAAAAAAGCTTTAACTTCTTTCATAATCTCTCCTTGTTGTAATATTATTTATTACAACTACAACATATAATATGCTTGTTGTAATGTCAATTGTTACATCAAAATTTTTTTAAAAAATAATAAAATTTGATCAGATTTTTACTTTTACATAAAGTTTTTTTATTGATTTCTAAATTCAGGATTTAAAAATAGTTTTATAAAATAATAATTAGTTAAAACTTAATAGATATTTTTATTTATAATTATCTTTAAAAATAGATATAAGCTAATATAATAGTAATAAAATTTACCTGATTGTTTATACATTTATAATAATTTATATTAAATCCAATATTTTTTTATAGATTGCTGATTTCAAATAATTATTATAAAATATAGAATTACTAAAAGCACAAAATCAAACTTAGGATATACATTTTTTATGGAAAATAATCAGAGAAATATTTTTTGGAAAAGGTTTGAAATAAAGTTAATATTTATTATTTTATGCGGTACTTTGCTGCTGGCATTTAGTTTTTATTTTTTAATATATAATCAATACCAGAATCTTACAATAAAAAACCTTAAAAATGATGCAAATGTTGTTTATAGCTATGTAGAAAAAATTATTGATGAAAAAAGCTTTAAGGAACTTAACACTATAGAAGATGAAAATAAGCAGATATATTTAGATACTTATCAGCAGTTGGATCAAATAAGGCATATAGCAAATATCCGCTATCTATACACAGCCAAGCAAAATGATAAAGGAGAATATATTTATGTGCTTGACGGACTTGATCGCAATGCTGAAGATTTCAGACATGTCGGAAGTCCTATTGAAGAAGAAATTATTCCTTCGCTTAAAAAATGCTTAAATGGCGAAATTGTTATGGATAACAAAATTATGGTGACTGACTGGGGTATTGTATATGTAACTTATTTTCCTGTTCATGGAAAAGACGGCTCTGTTATAGGAGCTATCGGCATGGAGTTTGAGTGCGAAAATATCTATCACTCCTATATGAGGGTAAGAATACTTACAATTTTCATTTCTATTATACTTATAGTAATTTGTTCATTTATTGCTATTTTTGTTTTAAAAAAAGTTGTGAAAAAAACAGAAGAAGAACTTTATGAAAAAGATAAACTTCTTATAGCAGCAAAAGAAGAAGCTTTTGCCGGCAGCATCGCAAAAGGAGAATTTCTTTCGAGGATGAGTCATGAAATAAGAACTCCTATGAATGCAATTATTGGTATGACTACTATTGGATTAAAAACAAAAGATCAAAATAAAATGCAGTATTGTCTTGAAAAAATAGACAACAGTTCAAAACAGTTACTCGATATTATCAATGATATTCTTGATATGTCAAAAATAGAAGCAAACAAATTTGAAATATCTCTATTTGAGTTTAATTTTGAAAAAATGATGCAGCGTGTTTTTAATATAATCCAGGTAAAAATAGATGAAAAACATCAAAATTTTGAATTTGACTGCAGAGAAGTTTTTAGCCGAAATATTATAAGCGATGAACTTAGACTTTCACAAGTGTTTATTAATTTATTAAGCAATGCAGTTAAATTTACACCTGAAAATGGAAAAATATCTCTTGTAATCAAACAGATTCCAATAAGTGAAAATATTTCAAAAATGCATGTGGAAGTAAAAGATAATGGCATAGGAATGACAAAAGAAGCTCAAGGAAAACTATTTAGAACATTTGAACAGGCTGACGGCGGTATTACAAGAAAGTTCGGCGGCACAGGTTTGGGGCTGGCAATTTCCAAAAAAATAATTAACCTCATGGGCGGCGATATTACTGTTATTAGCGAACCAGGCAAAGGCTCCTGTTTTATGTTTGATATTGTTGTAGAGTGGGGTAAGGAATCCAATAGTGAAATTTTTAATTATGTAAAAAATAATAACAGAGATATCAGAGTTTTGGTAGTAGATGACGATCCTGATGTTTTAGAATATTTTGAAAGTATTTTAGATAGTTTTTCAATAAACTGTGATACTGTTTTAAGCGGTGAGAAAGCTATTGAAATGATTTCCCTGGCTTTAACAGAAAAAAATCCATATAGTGTTGTTTTTCTTGACTGGAATATGCCCGGCCTTGACGGCAGCGAAACAGCAAAAGAAATAAAAAAAATTATGGATGATAATATTATTGTTGTCATGATTTCATCTCTTGATCTTGCTGATATCAAAACTAAAGCTGAATCTATTGGGATATCCTGTTTTTTATCAAAACCTGTTTTACCTTCTGTAATGTTAAATACTCTTATGGCATTAACAAACCGTACTTTTATAAAAGAAAAAATAGTGCAAAACAGCATACCTGACTGGAAAGGTAAAAAAATATTAATTGTAGATGATATAAATATAAATCAGGAAGTTATTACAACTATTCTTGAAGAAACAGGACTCTCTTTTGATTGTGTTTATGATGGAATAGAAGCTGTAGATATATTTAGAAAACAGGGAGCTCAATATAGCGCTATACTTATGGATGTCCAGATGCCGCGGCTTGATGGTTTAAGCGCTACACAGGCAATAAGGTCATCAGGATTTCCAAATTCAAAAGAAATTCCTATAATAGCAATGACAGCAAATGCTTTTAAAGAAGATGTAAAAAAATGTCTTGATGCAGGAATGAATTCTCATATTGCTAAACCTATATCTATTGGCGAATTACTTAATGTGCTTTCTGAATTTTTAAAATAATTTATTAAGAAAATATTAATAGGTATTTTCATCCATATTGCGGAACTCATTTAAAACACTGTCGACTCTTGCAATATGTCTATCAATTATAGCATTATAATCAAGCAATTTTTCCCGTATCCTGTATGATTCATCTTCCCATGCCTGAATTTCTTCAAAACAAAACCATGATTTTTTTACCTGTGCATTCCATTTCAGAGTTTCTCTCCAATACACTTTTGCATATTCATAAGATTCTCTTGCTATTTCAAGGCTTCTTATATTTTCCCTTTGCCATGGCGCATTATAAAAATATGCATTCATTTTATCATATTTGCTTCCAAGGCCGAGAAAAGATTCAACAAGTTTAAGGCTTACATGCATTCTAAAAAGATTTCTATATCTTTCCCATTCTTCTTTATTTTTAATAACAGCCAAAGCATTTAATGGATTACAAAAATCAGACCTTAATGCCTGTTCTAGATAATATATATTTTCAAGATAATCTTCCGGATATTGATAAAAATGCCTGTGATATAGCTTATAAAACTGTTCTGCATAGAGTATTTTATAAGAATAAAGAGATGATAAAGGAAATATTGCAAGCAGAACCAGAAAAATAATTTTTAATTTTTTCACTATTATTTTATCGGCATTGGGAAAAGAATTTTCCATATTTTTTCATTAATCATTCCAGGAGATTCCTCTCCATCAATATAAAAAATTTTCATCCCGCTTTTTTCATATCTATTTATTCCATAGCTATAATTATTCATAATTTTTTCCTGGAGTTTGAGATCTTCAAAAAGTTCTTTTTCAGACCTGCTTTCCATCCTTTTTTGACACTCCTGCGGGCTGGTTGCAACAAAAAAGAGATATTCCGGCAGAGGAAAATTATTGATTTCAAATACCCATTTGCGGTCGCAGGTAAGAGATTGATATGCAATTGATGAAAAAAGATACCTGTCGCACAATACCCATTGTCCCTGCTGAATTTGCTCCAATATTCCTTCTCTTCCATAGAGATGTTCATTTCTATCAGCAGCAAATAACAAAGCCAAAGTTTTATTATCAAGAACTATTTTTTTTCTAAGAGCTTCTCTTATAACTTTTCCAATAACACCATCTGTAGGTTCCATTGTAGAAAAAGAGTCTATTTTTTCCTTATCAAACCTCTCTTTAAGCATTTTTAACTGTGTTGTTGTTCCTGCCCCGTCAAGGCCTTCCAAAACTATGAATTTTTCTAAAATATTTACAAATTCCATACTATTTTTCCTGATACTTAATATTTTGGTACAAAATATGTTATAATTTTTATAATTTCCGTAACATTTATACAATATTATGGTTATTAATTAAATATACCTCAAAAAGGAAATCTCGGGGATAAAAATCTGCATAAAATATTATTAAAAAAGTATCAGATTACAATTATTCTAATTTTTCTCGTTTTACTGCTATCTGTGATAGCTTTTTTCCTTAATTATTTCCTGGACAGGAGAATTAATCGGTTCAAAGAAGCTGTTATTTACGGCTTTGAAGAGATGATAGATAGAACAATAACTTATGAGACTATCTCTCCCTCTATTTTTCAATATGTAGAAATAAGAAAGCTCTATATAGCTGATATGACAGGCAGATATATATTTAAAATTGATAAGCTTAGAATTAATTTCAGCCTGCTGAAATTCTTTTTTTCAGGTAAAAATCCGATAGATATGGTATATTTTGAAAATTCATCAGTTACTTTAGATACAGAATCTGATAAAAATATAATTGAGATTATTACAGAAATCATAGAAAAGGTTGTTGCCAAGAAAAACGATACTCCAAGCAGAATTGATAAACTTACTGTTGCAGGAAAAAATATATCAGTAAATACAACTTCTCATCTTGGGGATTTCAGGCTTAACCGTGTTTTTCTTGATGTGACAATTGATAAAACCAAAGCAGATTTTTTAATAAGGTCAAATCTTTCTGCCGAAAATATTCCATTTAAAGCAATAGGCGATTCTCTTACTGCTGATGTCAGAGTGGAGGGGTCTGTAGATAGAACAATAAGTAAGCATGATTATAATTTTGAAATAAAAAATTTAAAAAGCAATAACTTTAATATAAAAAGGCAGAATCTAAATATACAATACCAGGATAAAAAAATTATTGTAAGAAAAGTCAAGGACAGGGCTCCAATTGATTTAATAGTTGAGTGCGATATTTCTAATAGAATATTTTCTGCTTCTGCAAGATTTGAAAATTATTCCCTAAGCGACAGCTATATTACATTTCAAAGCAATAAAAAATATTTTTCTTTATTTAAATCAAGATATACCGGCGCTATTGATGTAATTTATTCTCCCAATAGTGAAAAAAATAAGTTAAGTTATACAGGAGATATTACAACTTCCATAGATAAATCAATTTTTCAATTAAACAATAATTTTTCGTTATCTTTCTTTGGCGATGATAATTTTATAAATTTTACAAAACTTTTACTTGAAACAGAAAAAGGAACAGCATCTTATACAGGTTTATTAGATCTTCAGAATTTTCTTCCGTCAGGAACATTGACTTTAAATAATATAAAATATAGTTCAAGAGGAAAAATAAATAGCCAGGTAATTTTTACCCATGAAGGCAGAAATAATTTAAGAGCATCGCTTCAATTTGAATATGGAAATAAAGTAATTAATAAAGCTGAATTAAAACTATCGCATAACAATAAAAGATATTCTTTTCAGCTTTCTGTAAAAACAGAGGAGGGAGGAGCAATATCTTATTCCGGGCTTTTCTCAAATACAGAAAAACAGTATCTTGAGTCAGTTCTTGTATTTGAAGATTTCGGGCTTGATTATATAGCTGAAATTTTTCTTCCCAATATTTTTAGCGGAAGAAAAAATATGATTAATGGTTTTTCATTAGATGCTTCAGTAAAAATAGCTACAAATTTTAAAGATTATAATATCTCATCCAATAATATTAAAATATATGAAGTTGCTGATGATTCTAACTATGTCACAACTTCGCTTAATATCGATGATAAATATATTTCTGTTGGAGATGCTATATTTAACTTGCAAGCCTATAAAGGCGCTGGTAAATTTGTTATAAATAAAACTCGCCAATCTCAATATGATCTTGATTCCCAGCTTATATTAAATAATCAGGTTTATAATTTATCGGGAAATATTTATCCTGGGTCAGGCATTATAATAACAGGTAATTACAATGTTTATTTTTCTCTTTTTCAATCTAAAGATAAAGAATTATTTTCTGTTTTTTCGGAGAAATTGCCTATACTGCTTCCTGACAATACTTCTTATCTATCTTTACGTGTAAGCGGATATAAAGATAATAATGGTAATTCCAAAGTATTTGTCCGCAATAATGCTATAACAGGAATAAAAACACTTCATTCAACAGCTGATTTATCATTAAGCTGTTATATTATAAATAACAGTATAAGAATAAACCGTATTATATATACAGACATTTTTTCAAGAATTACCGGAGTCGGGGATGTTTTTATAAAAAATAATCAGGAAGTATATGGATGGGCATATCTTTCAGATCAGGGTAATAGTGAAAAATACAGTTTAAATATAGATGTTGAAAAAGATTTTTTTACAGCATCGATGAATTTTTCAAATTCTCTTGTTCAAAGAATAACAGGCCAGCAAACTTCAGGTAAATTATCGGGACAATTAGTGTATAAAAACCATATAGGTTTTCCTGAACTAACTGTTACAGCTTCTTCAAAAGATACTCTTCTCTTTGGAAATAATTTTTTACTTGATTTGGATCTATATGCTTCTTATAAAGAAATTTTAATTAACAAATTTGAACTTGAATATGCTTCAAACAAAATAATAAATGGAAAAGGATATGTTAATAGAGTTAATAGAGACTATCACTTTACTTCCAAATTTTTATCTCAAAGATCAGCAACTGCAAATCTTTTTGAAAGCGATATTATTATAAATGGAGAATTATCTAAAACAAATTACAGCAATAACCTGTTTGATATCTCTCTTTCCCAATTTATTAATGGCAGTCTTCTCTTAAGTAATGTAAAAGATAATGTTTTAAGCTATGATTATTGGCTTTTATCTTTTGTAAACACAGAAGCATATTTTTCAATTTCAGGCGGCCCTGAAAATTCAATTTCTGCTTATTGGGAGAAAACAGGAATGTTTAATTTATCACTTAAACAGCCATTCCCATTAATCGGGGTTCTAAATGGAACAATAAAAGAAGGCAATATTGATGCTGCTTTTAGCAATATTTCTTTAAATCTTGATATTATCGGGAAAATATTATCGCATTCTTTTTTCAATCCCATAGGAGGAGTATTAAGAGGCAGTATTAATATTTCCGGTAAATTAAATGACCCTGATTTTTTTGGTGAACTTTATCTCCAGTCAGTAGAAGCTATATCTTCAATAACGCCTCAGGTTATAGGCCCTTTTGAAACATATACATTATTTCAGGGAAAAAGATTTTTTATACCTGAAACATTGGTTAAAATGCAGAAATCAATGGTCTATTTTAAACTTGACGCAATAATGGACCACTGGATTCCAAGGGAATTTATTCTAAAATTCAGAACTCCTCCTGATAAAACTATATGGATAAAAAACAGATTTGCAGCCATAGATGTTAATGGATATGCTTCAGGAGAAATATCAATTGAAGAAAATAACGATACTACAATGATTTCAGGCAGAGTTGTTGTAAGTAAAACTGTAATTACATTGGCTGATGAAAAAGAAGATGAGCCGGAAGAACCTGATATTAAAGAAGACACAGGCGGCATGATTGTAGACCTGGAAATTATATCAGGCTCTGGTGTTGAATTTTTCTGGCCTACTGTAAGATTTCCGATACTAAGAACATCAGCGGCAGTAGGTCAAAAGATAAATATATATAGCGACAGAGCTGCAGATACTTTTTCCTTGACAGGAGATTTAAAAATAGTAGGCGGGGAAATATTTTATTTTAACCAGAATTTCTTTCTGAAAGAAGGATTGATTGTATTTGATGAAAATGAAAACCATTTTGACCCACATATTACAGCAAGAGCAGAAATGAGAGAAAGAACATCTGACAACAGAGAAGTAAAAATATCTTTAGTGCTTGATGATAATCCCCTAAGCCAGTTTTCTCCCCGCTTTGAATCTACGCCTCCCTTATCTGAGGCTGAAATTTATAACCTTTTGGGACAGGGTATTTATAATCAGCTTGGCGGGGAGAATCTAAGTTTTGGTTCAGCTATTCTCGGCGCAGGTTCATACAGCAGCCAGCTTTTCGGATTTTTACGGCCTTTTGAAACAGGTGTAAAAAATCTTTTTAACCTTGATTTTTTCTCAATAAGGACACAGTTTTTGCAAAGAGCTTTTCTTTATGATATTTTCAGGGTAAGAGATGAAAACTTTACTGAAGACCAGGGATTAAATACATATCTTGATAATACATCAATTTTTATGGGAAAATACTTTGGCCAGTACTTTTTTTTACAAGGTTTAGTAAGAATGAGCACTTTGGATTTTGACACAGGGCGATATTCTTATTATGATATACCGGATTTAATGGGTATGTATCTTGAAACAGATATAAGTTTGGAAGTAGATACTCCTATTGCTTTTATTGGATTTAGATTTTACCCCAGAATCAATAATTTTTATGATTCTTTACTTGATACAACTCTCCAGCTATCATGGAGGTTCTCATTTTGATCAGGAGTTTATATGGTTTTTTGGAAAAGAACTTTCCTATTTTGCTGTTTTATTCTATTTAATTTAGCAAGCAGCATGCTTTATGCAGATTGGTATACAGATAAGATAATTTCAGATATAAGATTTAAAGGATTAAAAAATATATCACAGAGCGAAATTTCTGCAATTACAGCTCAATTTATAGGAAGAAAATATTCAGATGAATTATTTTGGGATATTCAGGGCAGATTATATGCTCTTGATTATTTTGAAGATCTTGTTCCAAATGCTATTCCCGGAAATGCAAATATATCAAAATATGATCCTATAAATACAGTAGTTATTGAATTTACTGTTACAGAACGCCCTATTGTAAAAAGAATTCAGATTATTGGAAATAAAAATATAAGAAGAAATCAGATTCTTGATGTTGTGCTTTTAAAACCTGGAGATTTAGTAACTAAAACAAAACTCAATATAGATGAAGATAATATTTTCAATTTATATATTGAAAAAGGCTTTCCAAATATAACAGTAAATGGAGAAATAGGGACAGTTGATAGCGCAAATGAAGCTGAAATTGTATTTAAGGTGGAAGAAGGCGCTCAGACAAAAATAGGCGAAATAAGATTTCAGGGAAATTCTTTTGCTTCAGAAAGCACTTTAAGAAAAACAATAACTACAAAAAAGCAATCTCTTTTTTCAAAAGGACTTTTTCTTGAATCTAAAATAGAAGAAGATAAGCAAGCTATTATAAAATATTATGGCGAAAAAGGATTTATAGATGCCAAAGTAACAGATGTTACACAAGAGCTTACTGAAGATGCAGAAGGAAACAGAACAAATCTTATTATAACATTTGTTATAAATGAAGGAAAACAATATAAATTCAACGGAATGGTTTTTAATGGAAATGTTATATTTAAAGATGAAGAATTATCCAAGCATGTAAGAATGAAACCGGGAGAGGTTGTTGATAAAACAAAAATAGAAGCTGATTTTTCAAGAATTGCAGACCTTTATTATGATGATGGATATATTTTTAATGTTATCAGTAAAGAAGAAATTAGAAATGAAGATGATTCTACCATTTCATATGTAGTAAGAATTGTTGAACATGGAAGAGCGCATATTGAAAATATTGTTATACGCGGAAATGAAAAAACAAAAGATCATGTTATTTTAAGAGAAATTCCTTTGGAAGTAGGAGATATTTTCAGCAAGAAAAAAATTATAGAAGGTGTAGGAAACCTTTTTAACCTGCAATATTTTGATGTAATTGAACCTGACACTCCTCCCGGCAGCGCAGAAGGGCTTATGGATCTTATCCTAAATATTGAAGAAGGAAAAACAATAGATCTTCAATTTGGCCTTACATTTACAGCAGCAGCAGGAGATTTGCCTCTTATGGCTTTTGTCAC
>JAVBQS010000076.1:0-12589 GCA_031548835.1 Spirochaetia bacterium | reverse complement strand
GGCAGATCCTCTTTTTAAATCTTAATGAGGCAAAAATTAAATAAGTTAGTATTAATACATTAAATTTTTTCTTTTTTCCATGTATTCAGGAATTGTAATCATTGGAGGCCGCTCTTCTTCTTTAATATGGATTTCTACTGCTTCAAAATTATTGTTATTGGATTGAAACTGTCTCAAAATCTGTGAATTAAAATCTTTAAGTTGTGTAAATTCATCTGAAGAAAGGCGTTTAAAAAATGTCTGGAGAATTCCAAAAGACATTTTTCCGAGATCTCTTGTTGCCTGATTTCTATGAACACGCTGGTCAAGATCTGTCTGCGCAAAAGCCTGCATTTCCCATTTCCGGTAAACATCTATAAGGTGGGATGTTTCAACTCCATAACCTATGGGAAAAGGTATCTGCTCCAGAACTTCTCTCCTTACAGCATATTCGCCTGAAAGAGGCTGGATAATAGGGGTAAGCTCTGGGTAGAAAAGTGAAAAAAGCGGCCTTATAAGAATTTCAGTAACTCTTCCGCCTCCTGTCGGCCTTATGCCGCCTGAAAATGCAAGAGGACGGTCATAAAAAGCTTTTACATACATAACTTCATCCCTGTATGCAAGAGGGCCAAGCAGTCCATAGACAAATCTTGGATGAATATTTTTTATATCTGCATCAATATATATAATTATATCACCCTTTAACTGATAGATAGCTTTCCATAGATTTTCACCCTTGCCTTTTTTACTTTCAATATTGGGAAGAATTTCGCTTGCAAGATAAACATCTGCTCCATAAGATGCTGCAATTTCCAGAGTTTTATCTTTTGACCCTGAATCTATTACAGCTATTTCATCAATAAGAGGAAACCTGTTCATAAGTTCAGATTTAAATATAATTATCTCTTTTCCTATTGTCTTTTCTTCATTTAGGGTAGGAATACATAACGATATTTTATAACCTTTTTTTTCCTTCTGTTTTACAAGATCTGCAATATTTGCAAATGCTGAATGGTGGTATGTATTTTCCTGCAGCCATTTATTAGGGTTCATTATATTCCCCCCTGTCTATTACAAGTATTAATGCAAGAAGAATTTTAAGGCCGTCGGCTAACGGCTCTATTTCTATTTCTGTTAAATTTTTTTCTTTTTCTATTTCATTTGTAAGAGCAACTGTTGTTGCAGGTATATTATTATCTACAAATGCTGAAAGCCCTGATGTGCTCGGCACTACGGAATATTTCATATTCATGGCTTCCATTATTTTTCTTGCAGATGTTGTAATAGGGTGGGTAAACGGGATTCCTCCAGGTTTTCTTTGTGCTATCACATTCATTTTAACATCTACGCCATAATTTGATGCAACTTCTGCAACAAGATCCTGTATTTCATATTTAAGCATTTTAACCATATCCACAGATTCGCTTCTTATTTCAAATCTCAATATTCCGTCATTTGCAATAATATCGTACTCAGATCCGCTTTCTATTGATCCAAAGCAAATTGATGTGCTTGGCTTGCTTGGAATAGGGATTTCCCTCATTCTGCTTATAATTTCGCTAAGTGTTTCAATCGGGCCGATTCTTCCAATACTTTTCCACTTGTGATTATCAGGAGTGTTATAAATTACTTCACATCGCATCATGCCAATAGACCTGTGGCTGAATTCTCCAATATTTTTTCCTTCAATACATATTCCTGCCTTAATAGGCTGTTTTATATTGGAAAGAAAAAACCTTAGCCCCCCAAGGCTTCCATTGCCAAGACTTTGGGATGCTCCCATAAGTATAATGTTTGATCTCAACTTGATATTTAGTTTTTCAAGAACTGTAGGCAGTAAAGTTAAAGCTGCAAGCCCCACAGTGTTATCTCCGGCAGCTGCTCCTGTTATTGTTTTTGAACTTACACTTACTGAATGATCTGTTTTTGTATCAACATAAGAATCAAGGCTTGCTGTAAGAAGAATATTTGTATTTTCGTCAGATCCGGGAAAAACGCCAAGAGCATTTCCATATTCATCTGTTGATGTATTTATAAGATTTGAATCAGAAAACCTGTCGAGTAAAAAGCTTACTCTTTCATGTTCCTCAAAGGTTGGAGCCGGTATTTCACTTATCATTACAATATTTGCAAGAAATATTTCTCTCAATTCTGTAAAGACTGTATTACATTTTTCAAGCTCATTTACAATAGAAACAATTTCTTCACTAACCATAAAACCGCCTAATTAATTGTAACATAGGGTTTTTCAATATGCAAAATAATAATGAAGAAAAAAAATCTGTTTTTGGAGGAAAATATTTATAAAAACAAGAAAAATTTCAGATAAAAATACCTATTTTTTGAAATGTTTTTTATATATATCCCAGGATGATGATATAAGTATTTCAACAGTGCTGTTTTTTGCATGCCAGCCAACTGTTTTTTCAGCTTTTTCCGACTTTGCAATAAGTTTAACAGGATCTCCTGCTCTTCTTGGCGCAATTTTTGAAGGTATTGGCTTGCCTGTAATTTTTCTTGCTTTTTCAACCATCTCAAGAACACTTATGCCAGTATCGCTTCCAAGATTCAAAGTTATACTTTTATTTTCCGCCATAAGATATTTCATTGAAAGATAGTGGGCATCTGCAAGATCTGTTACATGGACATAATCTCTTATACATGTGCCGTCAGGAGTAGGGTAGTCATTTCCAAAAATATCAATTTTTTCCCTTATTCCTGCAGCAGTTTCCATAATTACAGGAAGGAGATTTGCAGGATTTCTTTCAAGTCCTGTTATTCTTCCTTTTGGATCATAGCCTGCAGCATTAAAATAGCGAAGCGCTGCTGATTTTATGCCTTTAAGCTTATCATACCAGCCAAGGAGTCCTTCTATTTGAAGTTTTGTATATCCATAATAATTTTCAGGATTTAAAGGATGATTCTCATCTATTGGAAGATAAGCAGGCTCTCCATATACTGCCGCAGTTGATGAAAATACAATATTTTTTATTCCTGCTTTTGATGCACAATTAATAATATTTATGGTTCCGCTAATATTATTAACAGAATATTTTTCAGGCAGTATCATTGATTCTCCTGCTGCTTTAAATGCTGCAAGATGAATTATTCCGTCAAATCCTTCTTTTGCTGCAGATTCAAGTTTTTCTGTATCAAGTATATCGCCTTCTACAACAGTTTCACCATCAAACAAATTTTCCCTGCATCCTGATGAAAAATTATCATAAACAGTTATCTTGCATTTCTCATCAAGAAATTTTCTTGCAACATGGGAACCTATATAGCCTGCGCCGCCGATTATTAGAATCTTAATAAGATACTCCTCTGTTTTTTATGAAAAGTATATATTTAGAGTTTTTTTTATTCAAGCTCTGCTGCTTTTTTAAATAAATTGGTTTATTTAGAAGTTAAAAGTGATATTGGCAAAAAAATATATTAATTATTTTAATATTTTATTTATAATTTAATTTTAGGCTATTATAAACACTATTTTTTATATCAATTATTTAACAGTATATGAAGATATTTCTCTATAATTTTTATCCCATAAAATATTGGGATTTCTTATATCAGGGATAATTTTTCCATTGACAATAAAATAATAGTTATAATTTCCTTGAGGAAGTTTTAAAGATATAGAATACTCTCCAGGCCTTTTTTCTATCATATTATACATAAAAGGATCCCATTTATTAAAGCTTCCTGCAAGATAAACGCTTTTTCCTTCTTCGCCTTTATAATTAAACCAGGTAAGACCTTTTGCTGTATGCGGATATTCTATTTCATTGGAAAATTTATCAGCAATATTTAAAACAGATAATTCAACCAGATTTGACTGCTTTATTTTATCAGGATTAAAAGGATCTGCAATCCATAACCCATCTACTATAAGCCTGTATTTTATATTTTCTTTTTCAGGTTTATTAATTACAAGAAAGTAAATACCTTCAGGATTTTTCTTATATTGATATATTTTTACATAATTATCAAAATCAAAAGCAGCGCCTACAAAAGAGACTTTTTCATTAGTTTTAAATGTAAATAATATGTAATTTTCTATAAACTGCGGTTCAGAAGCATCAGAGGTAATAAGTATTTTTTTTTGTAAATTATAACTCTCAATTTCACCCGCATAAATCTGCATACAGATAAATATAGCTATGAGAAAACAAACTGATTTTTTTATCTCCATATTATATAGAATCGGCTTTGTTTTAATTCCATCTTAATAGTTTCTCAATTAAATATAATTCTGCCATCTCATACTAAGCCGGGCCTGGCACTTTGATAAACCAAATTTATACTATGGCAGGATTCAAATAACTCTTTTAAAATCTTTTTTATCACTGTTTTTTTCTATATAAAGATGATATAAATTGTCTAAGAAAGGCCACTTTCTATTCCGAAACTTTGAATAGGGAACAAATGCCTGCAATAAAGGATATAGATAAATTAAAAGATAAGCTTAACTCTCTTGGTAATGAACTTGCTATTATGGCAGAATCAGGACAGAAGATTCAGGATGTAAAACCGGCAGAGGAAGGCCTTTCTGATGATATATCTGCGCTTCTTGGCAGTTTTTCCGAAGATTTGCAAAATCAGGATTCTGATAACTTGCCTGCTGATTTTGATGATTCACTAACTTTGGATAATCCTGGCCTTGATAGTTCCCTGTCCCCAGATATTGATAGTAATAATCTTGAACTTGATAGTGATTTTAATCTTGATGAATTAAATAAATCTCCTGATTTTGATATTGATTTACCTGAAACTCTTCCTGAAATAGAAGATCCTGATTCTGCAGGCGGAAGCGAAGCGCCCCTGTTTGGCGATGAAGTAGCCCAAAAAGAGAATCAGCAATCTATTGAAGATACCAGCAGCGAAGAAAATGAACTGGGAAGCCTTGAAAATCTCTTTGGCGATAATTCTCTTGATATTGATGACAATCCTGATGTCCTTCTTGACCGTTTTGCCGAAAAAGAAGAACCTTCTGCATCATCGGATGATTTTGACCTTGGTTCTCTAGATGATATTTTTGATGATAAAGAACAAGATAGCGGCAGCGCTCTGGAAACGCTTGATTCTGTTCCTGATGAAGATGAAATTGAAGAAGCAGAACCGGCAGCAGATATTGCAGAGAGTAATGAAATTGATGCTATTGAACCTGATCAAAATATTTCTTCTGATGAAGATTTTTCTCTTCCCGATGATTTTAATATAGATTTTACTCCAGATTCTTTAGATGATGAAACTGATAATAATGAGCAGGATAATGATTTAGAACTATCTGAACCTCTGCCAGACATTGAGCCGGGCGATAAAGATTTTGATCTTGGTTCGTTAGATTCAGTACCCAATGAAGGAACTGAAGATGATTTCCAGCTTCCTGAAATTGATTCCGCTGATTTATCAACAGATGAAGATTTTACTCTCGGCCCGTTAGATTCTGGGCAGGGCAGCGGAGAAAAAGAAGAAGAATTTCAGCTCCCTGAAATTGGATCGGATGATCTATCTGCTGATGAAGATTTTGACATAGGATCGCTAGATACAATCTCAATGGATGATGAGTTTGAAAAAACGGAACAGCCGGGATCAAATAATACCTCTATTGATGAAGCTGGTAATGAGACAGGAGATGTAGGCGAGCTTGAAGGACTTGATCAGGAAGATTCTTCTTTAAATAACGATTTTAATCTTGAAGATTTTGGCGATAAATTCGGCTCTGTCGATGATCTTGAAGATACACATCTTGGCGGTCTTTCTGAAAAAACAGCTGCTGAACCTGGCGAAGAAAAAGATGAAACTGCTGCTGAAGAAATTTCAAAAGAGAGTTATGATAAACCTTATATATCTGCAGAAAAACTTAATAAAGTAACAGCTGCTTTAGCGCTCTATCCTGGAAATCTAAAATACTATATCGAAGATCTTATCGGAAACAGGGATATTCCCAAAAATCATCTTGATAATCTTGTAGATAAACTTGCAGCAGGCAGTTCTGCGCGGGAAATCTCGGAACTTCTTTTTAAAATAACAGGAAAAAGAATACGCATTCCAGCGCAATATGAAAGAAAAACATGGCAGGAACTTGAAAAAGAAAAAGGCACACTTTCATATATACTCAGGTATCAGATTATACCTTTTATGGGAAAAGCGCTGGCAGTTTCTTTTGCCATTCTTTTTGCCTTATTTATAATAAATAATTTTATATGGAAACCTATCTATTCATCATGGCTTTATAAAAAAGGATATGAAGCTCTTATCAATGAAAATTATACAGAATCTGAAAAGAATTTTCTAAAAGCAACAAAAGTAAAGCCTGTAAAAAAACAGTTTTATAAATATGCTGATGCTTTAACAGAAAAACGGGAATACACTCTTTCAGAAAAAAAATATTTACAGCTTCTTGGAACAAGTTTAAGTTCAGAAAGGGAAAAACCTGCAAAAGAAAGATTGCGGGGATTTTTCCGCGGAGATAAAAAAGGCTTTATAGATTATTCTGTGCTTAAAACATATTATCAGGGCGATTACAGCAGTGCAGAGCATATCATAGATGATTTTCTTTATATAGAAGGCAATAAATGGGATTCTGATATGCTTCTGAAAAAAATTGATAACTACTTAAACTGGGCAGAGGTAGATAACACAAAATATGATAATGCTGAATATGTTATAAATGACAGCATTTCAAAGTTTGGCATAAAACCTGATTATTATTTGCGCAAAATAACACTTGCAGTTAGATCAGGCAAATTACAGGATATGAGAAATGAAGCATTTTCAGATGTTACTGATATTGCGGGAGATGGCATTTCTTCTGAAAAAAGAAGATATTTTGGAACTCTTAATCAATACAGGGGATATATTGAAGGGCTTAAAAAACAGCATGTTGATCCTTATATTTCTTCTGATTTTTATGGATATCTTATAACTGAAAAAAATAATATAGATGGAATTGACAGGGATTTGATTAAGATTGCCAATATTGATAAATCACTTCTGGAACCTCATTACCAACTTGCAAGATTGTGGAATTTTCTTGAAAGGCCTGAAATGGAAAGAGAAAGCCTTCAAATTGTAGAAAAACTTGCAGGAGATGATTCTCTGGAACATATAAGAAAAGAATATCCCCACTCATACATGTATGCAAGAAAGCAACGTAAAGATTTTGAAATAACAGCTTTTAACAGACTTGGTAATTTTGAATATGATGATCAAAATATTTTATCTGCGCAGAAATATTACCAGCGTGCTATTAGCGAATATGAAAGAAGTATAGATATACTTGGCGTTAGCCCCAAGTATGGAAAGATTTATGAAGATAGCGGAGATATATATTATTACAGCGCAGGAAAATATAATGATGCTTTAAGAGAATATCATAAAGCAGAAGCTACCGGTTACAGGGAAAATAATCTCTCATATAAAATAGGATTTATCTATTACAGAAATAAAAATTATAAAGAAGCATCTGAAAGATTTTATGAAATATCTATTGATAAGAGAGATAATGAATCTGTTTTATTTTCATTTGCCAATGCTTCTTTTTACAATAATATCTACTCTCCTGCAATGGCTTATTATGAACAGGTTATTGAAAGGCTTGAATACTGGAAAAATAACCAGGTTTTGATTGAACTTGACAGAAGAAGGGATCAAAGACTTATTATGGAAAGGCTTATGCAAACCTATAATAATCTTGGAGCAACTCTGTATAAGCTGTCTGAGAAAAATAAAAATTCAAGCTATTATTCAAATTCTCTTGTTAATCTGACAAAATCTGCAGAGCTTTATGATCTAATGAGCAGGGATCCTGAAACTTTTAACAGAAGCTTTACCAAACCGCTTGCCCAGCTTAACCTCCATTATGCTTTTCTTAATGCAGGAAGGCCTATACGCCAGACAGCTAATAATGTTATTCCATATAGCTCTGAAAATATTCAGATGAATGGGCCTGTCATATATAATGAAATTGATCAGGATTTATTTGGCAGAGTTGAGATGATTACTGAAGTAGAATAACTGCTAAAATAAAAATAAATTAAAGGCAAATAATAAAAGAGAGGATGCTTTCAAAAAACATCCTCTCTTTTAATTAAAATATTTTAAATTTAAGTAAGAATTTAGACTATTGCTTAAACTGTAAACATCCAGCCATATTTATCTTCTTCCTTGCCGTACTGGATTCCTTTTAATTTTGCCAGCAGCTTGGTTGCAACATTTCCCATTTTTCCATTATTGAAAATAACTTTTTTCCCTTTATGGTGCATTGAGTCGATAAATGTTATTCCAGCAGCTGTTCCTGAAACAAACATTTCAAGAGAGTCGCCCATTGCTTCATCAATAGAAATTTTTCTTTCTTCTGTTTTAATTCCCATATCAGATGCCAGCTTAAGTATTGATTTTCTTGTAATTCCCGGGAGTATTGTATCTCCAAGATCTGGTGTTACAAGAGCGCCATTTTTAAGATAACAGAAAATATTTGCAGAAGAGCCTTCTTCCAGATATTTTTTTTCTTCAGCATCAAGAAATACAGCTTCCATAAATCCTGCCTGCATTGCTTCATGTTTTGCAAGCGCAGAAATTACATAGTTGGAATCTACTTTAAGACAGCCTGTTCCTCTTCTATTTGCCCTTACACGATCTGTTGTTGTTGCTCCTGAATTTCCAGGATCAAAATAAGCTCCAACCGGCGTTGCAACATTAATTACCCAGGGGCTGCTTGAAATATTAACTCCTATCCCTGGTTCTGCAAGAGAAAAAGGCCTTAAATATATAGCTGTTCCGCTTAAAAAATTATCTTTTTCCCACGCTTTATTATATTTTGGGGCAAATCCCAATTCTGCATTTTTTCGTACAATTGTTTTTGCAGATTCTACAAACTTTTCAACCGGAAATGAGGGCATATAAAGGCCTTCCATGGAAGTTTTAAATCTTTTTCCATTTTCATCAGGCCTGAATATTTTAAGTGAACCATCAGGCTGTGGAAATGCTTTAAGCCCTTCAAAACAGCCCATTCCATATTGAGATGTATAATTTATTACAGGGATTCCTGGAATTGTGTTTCTTTTTAATAAAAGTTCAGACATAGCTTCTTCCGGCATGGAAGCTTCTTCTTCCGGGGTTTTGTGAGATTGTTCTATATATTTTTCAGACCATTTATTGTCAGAAAATTTAGCAACGTAAATCCACGGATACATAGAGAGTGAAAAACCTTTTGACATTGAATATTCTCCTATTAGGTTGTAGAGTCAGATAATTTTACGGCAGAAAAAAATTGAGGTCAATATATCTAAGGCTTGCTGGAAATATTTATTCTATAAAATAATAATCAGGACTATAAAATAACCGGCAATAATAGTTATTGCATTATAATCAATTTCATTATAATAATGAGCTATGGTTGATAATGTTCTTATTCTTGCAGGAGGATCAGGCACCAGATTATGGCCTGCTTCTTTAAATGAATATCCAAAACAGTTTATAAAAATTAGGGGAGAAAAATCTCTCTTAAACCTTACAATAGAAAGAGCTCTTGCTCTTTCTATTAAAGGAAAGATTATAATAATTACTCTTAACTCACAACTTGATGATGTTATAAAAGAGTGCGCCCCATATAAAGATACAGGTAAGATTTCGATTTTACCAGAACCTGTTGCAAGAAATACAGCTACTGCATTGACTGCTGCTGCATTGTGGTTAAAAAAAGAGGGCAGCGGTTCAAGCACTTCTTTGATTTTGCCTGCAGATCATTTAATAGAAGGTATGGACTTATTTACAAAAAATGTGGCAGAAGCTGATTCTCTTGCTCGCAACAATTTTCTTGTAACATTTGGAATACCTCCCACATATCCAGAAACAGGCTATGGTTATATTAAAAGAGGAGCACCCTACGGCAAGGGATATAAGGTAGCATCTTTTATGGAAAAGCCGGACCTTGAAACAGCAAGAAAATTTTTAAATGATGGCAATTATTTCTGGAATTCAGGAATGTTTGTATTTAAAATAGATACTTTTTTAAATGAAATTGAAAAATATTCTCCCGGAATTGCCAATTCTTTTTCATCGCTTGATAAGCTTCCAAAACCAGTTTTTAAAAAAGATTTTAAAATAATAATGGAAAGCCATGAAGTTGAAAAAGCTTATAAGCATTCTCCTTCTATTTCAATTGATTATGCTGTTATGGAAAAAACACCTTTGGCAGCAATGGTTTTGGCTGAATTTTTATGGAATGATATTGGAAGCTGGGACCAGTTTGAAACAATTATAAAAAATTTTGAATGGGCAGAACTGTTTGAAGTTGGCTCGGCAAATAATACTGTATTTTCTGATATACCTGTTGCTTTATGCGGCGTGGAAGATCTTATTGTTGTTATAAAAAATGGAAAAGCTCTTGTCTGCAAAAAAGGAACTTCACAAAAAGTTAAAGAACTGCGCACTCTTATAGAAGGTAAGGAACGAAAAGATCTTTTATAAAAGATCTTTTCGTTAAATAAATAATTTTATTATGTAGTTAGTTTGAAAAATAATCTTTAGCTTTTGAATTGCCTGTAACTGCTTTATTGGAAAAAAATTCAATTTCCATGTCCTTATATTTCCATGCGCCAAGAAAAGGATTTTCAGTTGTTCCTGTTCCTGAAATTCTATCCCATTTTTTTATAGATTGATCCCAAATAGCGGATGGTATTGTGGTAAAGGTATATGTTGAGCTATTTAATGTAATAATTGTTGCTGTAGGACCTATAATTGTATATGTTCCAATTGGATAATATCTAATACCATCTTCCGAGCATGCAGAAAAAAACAATATTCCAATTAAAACAGTAGCTAACATAATAGCTGTTGTTAATTTTTTCTTCATAAAAACCTCCGTCAGGCCAAATATTTAAAATAGAGTAAAAGATTAACTATGATTTATAAAATTTAGAAGAAAATACTCTAATGAGATAAAGTTGTCAACTAAAAATAGCAATAAATCTATGCTTTTAGATATTTTGCATTTAAATTTTTTATTTAAGGTTTTTATATTAAATTAAAAAATGAAATATCTTATCCGGCTTAATCTTAAAATATTGAATTAACTTTATACACTCCATGCGGGAATATAGAGTTAATAGCTCAATAGCATATATAAGAAAATGTCATATCGCTCTTAAATTCTATTTCGCCTGTTGATGTTAGCCATTTTCCTATAAATGGATTAGATTCTGTTCCTATGCCTGCAGTTCTCATCCATACATTATGATTATTATCATACAGATTATCAGGATTTTTTTGATAATGGGTAAAAGTTTCTTTTTCATCATAAGCAGATGTATGTGCAATATACCTATTATTAATAATATAAGTGCCAGTTTGATAACTTTTATTACTATTATTGATTAATGAATTACTATTGCATCTTGAGAAAATCAAAAGTGTCAGCCATAACATTGCTGCTGCTGTTGTCAATACCAATCTCTTATTCATAAGGGCCTCCTTAGCCAAGGATTTACTTTCCTTAAAAATTTTTATTGGCTTATCTTGCAGTAAATATAAAATATGGATCTTAAGAAATCCTTAAGAAGAGAAAAAATATTAATTTTTAGGAAGAAATTTTTCAATTAATTAGGTTTTCGATATAAAAATGTATGAAATTTCTAAAAAATAGAGCCTTAATTTTATAAGGTTTAAATATAACAAGTATCTAAAAAATTGCTTCAGACTGTTTTTCAAGAATTTTTATTGTTTCAAGACAAAATTGCCTGCTTATTTCCCTTTTTCCATGTTCAGATAAAGAGATATTATAATAATAGTCAGATTCTCTTTTAAGCGATTCTTTTATCTTTTCTTCAAAAGATTTTAATGTCTGAACTGTTTCAAGTATTTTAAATCTTTCCCTGTCTGCAAAAATAAATGTTACTTTTATTCTGTCTGATATTTCAGCCTGTTTTTTTAAAAGTTCTATTATTGAAGAAAAATCATAAGTTTCAAGAATGTGTTTTTTTGAATCTTCCTGTACAAGGTTTGCTTCTTTTACAAGAGTTTCATAGCTTATTACAAGCTTTGATAATATATCATTTATAGCATTTTTTGAATTAATCCTGAAATTTTCTTTTTTATCCTGCGGCAGGTTTGGCATAATTTTTTTAATTGATTCAAGTTCTTTTTTATATTTCTGCACCTGAATAAGTATATTTGTTACATTTTTATTTGATTTTAAGTCAGGATGTGCTTTTATTACATCTTGTACTTCTCTTACAATTTGTCCTACTTCTGTAACACTATAGTGTTTTTCTATATCATTTTGTAAATTATTTTCATCATTCTGGGAAATTTTTAGTTTTACTGCTTTTTTTGATATCAATCTCTGCAATAATATTATATAGGTAAGGCAATTTATGTTTTTAGCTGTTTCTTTTAATAGAGGAATTGCTGTTGCGTCAAAATTTAATGATTTAATAAGAGAAAAGGCTTCTGCAAATAGCCTTTTTTTATATTCTAATATGCCTTCTTCAACAGAATCATAAAGTTGTATAATAGTATTTTTTATTTCTATATCCGGAAGTTTAAAGTAATCTCTTAAATTTACAATATTCTCAATATTGGATTTAATTTCAAACCAGCTTCCAAT
>JAVBQS010000156.1:0-18310 GCA_031548835.1 Spirochaetia bacterium | reverse complement strand
TAATAGGCCTGTTCGATAACCATAAAAAATGGCAACCTTGTCATGGTAAGCCATGCCAAGGTTATAAAAAAACTTTTAAGATTATGAGCTATTAGTAAAAAAATTATACATTGCGGCCAAATTAGCACTTATTTGATTTTCACAAAATGACTTTTAACAGAGTTATTTAACAGGTATAATATTTATCTTATATAAAAAGGTAATATTATTGTCGATATTTAATCATAAAAGAGGAGTACTTATGATTTTTAAAAAAATTCTAAAAATAACAATGGTTTTGCCATTTCTTATATTAATGATTTTTCTCTCAATCTCTTGCGACAGTTCAGGAGGGAATAATAATTTAGGCGGAGATAATGGAGCAGGAGTAAATGCTCCTGCAGCGCCGGTAAATATTACAGTAACAGCAGCAGATAGCCAGTTAACAGTAAGCTGGAGCGCAGTAATTGGGGCAGCTAAATACACACTCTACTATGGTACTGCACTTAGCTATGAAACAGCAAGTAAGATTGAAAATTTAACAATGCCAGGCAAAGTAATAACAGGACTGGCAAATAACACAACATATAATATATGGGTGCAGGCGCATAACAGCGCAGGATCAAGCAATGTAAGCGCTGTATTAAGCGGAACTCCAAGAGCAGCAGAAACAGTACCATCAGCTCCTCAAGGAGTAACTGCAGCAGCAGAAGAAACTGGAAAACTTAAGATAAACTGGAATGCTCCTGATGGTGCAATAACATATAAGATATATTATAGCACATTAGACATTATCCCATCTCATACTGATAAAATAGGAATAACAGGAACAACATTTACTCTAACAGAACTTGCGGATAATACACTATATTATATATGGGTGGCAGCAGCAAATAGTATAGGAGACAGCGCTGCAAGCTTGACAGCAAGCGGAACAACATTACCTGCAGCACCTTTAATAACATCAGTAGTTGGCGGAATACGAAAGCTTACAGTAAGCTGGACAACTGTTAGTGGAGCAGCCTCTTATGACCTATATTACAGTACAACTGCAACAGCGCCAAATTCAGCAAACATAACAGGAATAACAGAAACTTCAAAAGAAATAACAAACCTTGAGAATAATACAAATTATAATATATGGGTAAAGGCAAAGGCAGCAAGTAATATATATAGCAGCTATAGCAGCATGGCAAGCGGTGTTACACTTATCCCTGGAATAAAAACAGTTGCTGCAGGCGGGCACCATACTATTATACTTAGGGAAGACGGCACTTTGCTGGTAACCGGGCTTAATAACTATGGACAGCTAGGGCTTGGAAATACTGAAAATAAAAACAAATTTACAAACATTACAGATATTACAAGTATAAAAAATGTTTCTGCCGGATATTACCACACAATGATAGTTAAAGAAGATGGAACATTATTGGCTGCCGGGTATAATAGCTATGGACAACTGGGGCTTGGGGACCTGGAAGTTGGTGCAAACAAAACCGCATTTACAAATGTTACAGATATTACAAGTGTAAAAAATGTTTATGCCGGAGGCGCCTACACAATGATACTTAAGGAAGACGGCACTTTACTGGCTGCCGGGTATAATAACAATGGCCAGTTGGGGCTTGGAAATACTGAAAATAAAAGTACATTTACAAAAGTTACAGGTATTACAGGCACTATAAAAACAGTTGCTGCAGGAGGTGCCCACGCCATAATGCATAAAGAAGATGAAACCTTATGGGCTGCAGGGTGGAATAGCTATGGCCAGCTGGGGCTTGGGGATGCGGAAGCCGGCATAGATAAATCAACATTTACACAAATTCCAGGTATTACAGGCGCTATAAAAAATATTTATGCTAGGGAACAGCAGAGCATGATATATAAGGAAGATGGGACTCTATTGGCTGCCGGGTATAATAACTATGGCCAATTAGGGCTTGGAAATACTGAAAATAAAAATACATTTACACAAGTTACAGATATTACAGGTACTATAAAAAATGTCTATCTTGGCGGATATCATGCCATGATAGCTATGGAAAATGGCAAATTATTGACTGCTGGGAGAAATAGATATGGACAGCTAGGGCTTGGAAATACTGAAAATAAAAATACATTTACACAAGTTACAGATATTACAGGTACTATAAAAAATGTCTATCTTGGAGCTCTCCATTCCATAATAGTTATGGAAAATGGCAAATTATTGGCTGCTGGAAGAAATGATGCAGGCCAGCTAGGATATGGAGATAACACAGATAAAAATGCATTTATAGAGATTGACTATTAACTGCAGCTGGTAATTTACTGTTTACCAAGTCTAAAAAAAGTGTGTAAACATCTATATTATTGAACTTGGAAAAGCTGCCAAAGGGAAATTGCTATTTCCTATTGGCAGGCAATTCCTTAAAATAATTATATCCTGGAATCTGCAATATAATAATTAGTTGTGCTGTAAGATGCATAATTTGAGCAAATACTCTTATAGCGCTTTGAGCAAATACTCTTACAGCACAATGTTACTATTTCCGGGAAAAGTGAAATCTTACTTAAAATTGGTTTACAAAAGCAGAAAGTTTTTTAGCAATTAAAATACAACTTTTATAAATTAGTTGCAATTTATCAATAGATTTATATATTATGCTTACTGATCAGGCTCTTCCCTGTTATTTACATGATAAAACAAGTTTTCTATTTCAACTGCAAGATTTATGTTATTTATAACATAGGAATTATTATTATCAAAAAGCTGCGAATCTTTGCTATATTTAAGTTCTACAGGAGAAAAATTTAAAAATCCTATAATTCCTGCATTAATCATTTTTTCAAAAACATCTGTAGCTACAGATTCAGGCACAGAAATTACTCCGACTTTGATATTTCTGTTTTTTACAAAATTCTCAAGTTCCTGCATTCCCAAAACAGGGATTTCGCCTTTATAAGTTACTTTTTCAGGTTTTATATCAAAACCTGCCGCAATCTTTATACCATCTTTTGCAAGGCCCCTGTACTGCATAAGAGCAGTGCCTATTTTTCCGCAGCCTACAACTACTATTTCAAGAGGATGGTCTTTACCTAAAATTGAATCAATATTTGCTATAAGATCATCTATTATATATCCGCCGCGTTTATTTCCTGTTATTTTAAGATGTGAAAAATCCTTTCTTACAAGCGCCGGAGTAACTCCAAGCGCATCTCCGAGATTATTTGAAAAAACCTTTTCAAGTCCAAGAACTTTAAGTTTTTGTAATAGCCGCCTGTATTTTGACAGGCGGAGTACCACTTCTCTATTCATAAGCAATTTATGTTACTGGCGTCACAATAAAATGTCAATCATTGTTTAAAAATAAATTATTGAAAAATAATAGTAATTTTCGTAGCAAAATACTTTATGTGCATATCATAATATTGATTAGTAATATTAAATATTCTATAATATTCCCGAAAAATACTGTCCTATGACAGATAAAATAACGGAGGTTTCATTGTGTCTGTAGAAACTGTTGCAGAGATAAAGTTCTCGCCAGAGCTTTTAGCTTTTATTGAGGACTGGAAAAAGAAACCAGGCAACCTTATCATGGTTCTTCATAAAGTACAGGAAGAATTTAAGTTTATTCCAAGACAGGCTGCTATAAAGGTTTCTGATCTTCTTGATGTTCCCCTTGCAAAGGTTTATGGGGTAATGACTTTTTACCATTTTTTTAAAACAAAAAAACCAGGTAAATATAATATTCAGGTCTGTATGGGAACTGCCTGCTATCTTAAAGGCGGTGAAGATCTTATCCAGGAACTTGAAACCCTGCTTGGTGTTCCTATCAACCAGGTTACTGATGATGGTTTGTTTTCTGTAGAATCTGTAAGATGTGTAGGTTGCTGCGGTCTTGCCCCTGTTCTTGTCGGCGGCGGCGAGGTTTTTGGAAAACTTACTAAAGATTCACTCCCGGATATTATTGCTAAATTGAGAAATCAGGGCTAAAAGGAATGCATGCAGCTATCTGTGACTTTATAGCAGATTGTCTCCAAAATTCTGTTGAAGCCAATAGTAGTTATATAAAAATATTATATGACAGAACCGGCGCTACTATAAAAACAGTAATAGAAGACAATGGAAAAGGGATGACTAAAGAACAGCTTGAAAAAGCAAGAGACCCTTTTTATACAGATGGCACAAAACATGTAAAACGAAAAGTTGGACTTGGAATTCCATTTTTGCTTCAAGCCTTAAATCTTTCAGGCGGAACATTTGATATCTGGTCTGAAAAAGGCGTGGGCACTAAACTTGAATTCAGTTTTGATATGTCAAATATTGATACTCCGCCGGAAGGCGATATCTCTTTTGCAGTTTTACAGGCAATGATGTTTGATGGCAATTATGAACTTGAATTTGTAAGAGCATATAGCTTGGATGGAATAAATAAAGACCAATATATAATAAAAAGATCGGAATTACTTGATATTCTGGGAGATCTTTCAACTGCGCAGTCTATAAATCTTGCAAGGCAGTATTTTGAATCCCAGGAAGAAAATCTAAATAAGGAGGCCGTTAATGGCTAAGATGACTCTCGAAGATCTTCGCAAAATGAGAGAAGAGAAAAAGAAAGTTCTTGAGAGAAGAGATGTTGCAGAGAATGATATTGTTGTAATAATTGGTATGGGTACATGCGGTATTGCAGCAGGCTCAAAGAAAACTCTTGATTCATTTCTTGATGAAATAGAAAAAAAAGGATTAGAACATATTACTGTAAAACAGACAGGCTGCATGGGACTATGCTATGTAGAACCAACTATTGAAGTTAAAGTACCTGGAATGCCTGATACAATTTACGGAAAGGTTGATGGTGATGTTGCAAGAAAAATTGTAAATGACCATATTATGCAGAAAAAACTGGTTAGCGATCATGTTTTTGACAAACCTTCTAGAGATATTGTTAAAGGCTGTTAACGGAGGATTTTAATGGCAATAAAAAACTATATACTTGTGTGCGGCGGTACAGCCTGTGAATCATCAAAAGCTGATGATATTTACAAAAGTTTTCTTGAAGAAATTGAAAAAAATGGACTAAAAGATGATGTTCAGGTTGTAAAAACCGGCTGCTTTGGATTTTGCGAAAAAGGACCTATTGTTAAGGTTCTCCCTGATGAAGCTTTTTATGTAGAAGTAAAACCTTCTGATGCAAAAGAAATTGTTGCAGAAAATATTATAAAAGGAAGGCTTGTAAAAAGACTTCTTTACAGCGGCGATGAAGTTAAAGGTAAAGACAGATTTGAAGCTGATGATATTAAATTTTACCAAAAACAGTACCGAATAGTGCTTAGAAACTGCGGTTTTATAGATCCGGAAAATATAGAAGAATATATAGCGCGCGATGGTTACCAGGCGCTTGAAAAATGTCTCTTTGAAATTACACCTGAACAGGTTATCGAAGAGATGAAAGCTTCAGGGCTTAGAGGAAGAGGCGGCGCAGGATTTCCAACCTGGATGAAATGGAACTTTTCAAAACAGGTAAATGCTGACCAGAAATATATTGTCTGTAACGCAGATGAGGGAGATCCGGGCGCTTATATGGATAGAAGCACTCTTGAAGGAGACCCTCACTCAATTCTTGAAGCAATGGCAATTGCAGGATATGCAGTAGGCTCCAACAAGGGAGTTATCTATATTAGGGCAGAATATCCTCTTGCAATCAAACGCCTTGAAATAGCAATGGAACAGGCAAAAGAGCTTGGCCTTCTTGGAGATAATATTCTTGGAAGCAATTTCAGCTTTGACATAGAGATAAGACTTGGCGCAGGCGCATTTGTCTGCGGTGAGGAAACAGCGCTTCTTAGATCTATCGAAGGCAACAGAGGTATGCCTACACCTAAGCCTCCATTTCCTGCTGTTGAAGGCCTCTGGGGAAAACCAACTGTAATAAATAATGTTGAGACATATGCTAACGTGCCTGTAATTATTCTCAGGGGCGGAAAATGGTTTTCTCAAATTGGAACACAGAAATCCCCGGGAACAAAAGTATTTGCTCTTACCGGCAAAATAAACAACTCCGGCCTTGTAGAAGTTCCAATGGGCACTACATTAAGAGAAATTGTTTATGATATTGGCGGCGGAATAAGAGATAATAAAGATTTTAAAGCAGTTCAGACAGGCGGGCCTTCCGGCGGTGTAATTACAAAAGAAAACCTTGACACACCTATTGAATTTGACAGCCTTATTGCAATCGGTTCAATGATGGGTTCCGGCGGTATGATTGTAATGAGCGAGGAAGACTGTATCATAGATGTTGCAAAATTCTATATGGAATTCTGCGTAGAAGAATCTTGCGGTAAATGCTCTCCATGCCGTATCGGAACAAAAAAATTATACCAGTATCTTGATAAAATATCAAAAGGCAGCGCTACTCACGAAGATATGAAAAAGATGGAAGAGATTGGTATTGCAATGAAAAAAGCTGCTCTTTGCGGCCTTGGCCAGACAGCTGCAAACCCTGTTCTTTCTACAATGAGATATTTTAAAGATGAATATCTTAGACATATTGATGAGAAAAAATGTATTGCAGGAAAATGTAAAGATCTTGTCAGGTATGAAATTAGCGCTGAAAAATGTATTGGATGTACAGTATGTGCAAGAAAATGTCCTGTTAACTGTATATCTGGGGAAAAGAAAAAGACTCACGTAATTGATCAGGAAAGATGCATCAAGTGCGGTGAATGTTTCAAGAGCTGTAAATTCGGCGCTATTTCAAAATTCTAATTGTAAGGAGATAAGCAGTGAAAACTGTAGAAGTAAAAATAAATGGCCAACCAGTTCAGGCTAATGCAGGTTTCTCAATTCTTGATGCTGCAAAACTTGCAGGAATAAGAATTCCAAGTCTTTGCGCTCATCCTGACCTCCAGGCATGGGGCGCCTGCGGAATTTGTGTTGTCAAAATTGAAGGCAACCCAAGACTTGTAAGAGCATGTTCAACAAAAATTGTTGAAGGACAAAACTATATAACACACGATCCTGAAATCCAGGGAATAAGAAGAACAGTTATTGAAATGATTCTTGCTAACCATCCCCAGGAATGTCTCTCATGTGCAAGAAACCAGACTTGTGAGCTTCAGAGGCTTGCTGCGGAATTCAGCATAAGGGAAATTCCATTTGATCTAAATGTAAGAAGACTTCCGAAAGATATCTCAACAGATGCTGTTATTCTTGATCCTACAAAATGCGTGCAGTGCGGAAGATGCGCTCTTGTATGTCAGAATCTTCAGGATGTATGGGCTCTTGAATTTCTTAGCAGGGGAGAGCAGACAAGAATTGCTCCTGCTGCTGATGTTCTTCTTGATGAAAGCCCTTGTATTAAATGCGGACAGTGTTCTGCGCACTGCCCTGTAGGCGCGATATATGAAAAAGATGATACACAAAAACTTCTTGATGCAATACTTGCACCAGATGTTCATGTTTCTCTTCAGATAGCTCCTGCTGTAAGAGTTGCTCTTGGCGAAGCATTTGGAATGAAACCAGGTTCAGTTGTAACAGGAAAAATTTATGCAGCATTAAGAAAGCTTGGCGTTGATTCTATTTTTGATACAAACTTTTCCGCAGACCTTACAATTATGGAAGAGGGAAGCGAGTTTGTAGAAAGATTTGTTAACAAAAAAGGCGAGCTGCCGCAGCTTACATCATGCTGTCCTGCATGGACAGATTATATGGAAAAATATTATCCAGATATGATTCCTCTTTTCTCTACTGCAAAATCGCCAATGATGATGCAGGGAGCAATGACAAAAACATATTTTGCAGAGCAGAGAAAACTTGATCCAAAGAAAATATTCTCTGTTGCAATAATGCCATGCACAGCCAAGAAGTTCGAAAGAAGAAGATGTACTGATATGAGTTCTTCAGGCTGCCCTGATGTTGACCTTGTTCTTACAACAAGAGAGCTTGCAAGGCTTATTAAAATGTCTGGCATTGACTTTGTTAATCTTGAAGATGAAAAAGCAGACAGCCCAATCGGCCTTTATACAGGCGCAGCAACAATATTCGGAGTTACAGGCGGTGTAATGGAAGCAGCAGTAAGAACTGCATACAAACTTGTAACAGGCGAAGAGCTTAAAAATATTGAAGTGACAGCTGTTCGCGGTATGGATGGCGTTAAGAAAGGCGTGGTTGATATTAAAGGCATACCTGTAAGAGTTGCTGTTGCACACGGAATGGCTAATGTAAAAAGCATTCTTGAAGAAATCAGGACAGCAAAGAAAGAAGGCAAGCCAATGCCTTACGATTTTATCGAAGTTATGGCATGCCGCGGCGGATGTATAGCAGGAGGAGGACAGCCTTACGAGACAGATGATGAATTAAGAGCTGCAAGAACTGCAGGTATATATACAGATGATGAAAAATCAACATTTAGATGTTCACATCAAAACCCCGAAATTATTCATATCTATGAAAATTTCCTTGAAAAACCGCTTAGTCATAAATCGCATAAGTATTTACATACACATTATCAGTCAAGGCCTGTTTATAAAAAATAGGAAAGACCATAAGGCTGCTTGAAAGAGCAGCCTTATTATTATCCCGGACTGGTAAGCCAGGCCATGGTTATTTGTGAAATAATTAATTAAAGCAAATTATTTTTCCTGAAGCGAAAGCGCAAATTTTTTGCCTAATTCATAACCTGTTGCAATATGTTTATCAGATGCTCCGCCCTGGAATTCAAAAGTATCTGTAAGCTCCCATTTAATAGGTTCTATTATTGATTTTACTTTTTTAAGAGCGCCGCCGCTCCATCCATAGCTTCCAAAATAAAGAGCTTTTTTATTTTCAATTTTTTTAAGAGCAAGATGTTCAAGCGCATCTATCATTGGAGGAAAAAGCCCGACTTCATAAGTAGGAGCTCCAATAATTACTCCTGCCCTTTTCCACACAGAAGGCATTATATAGCTTATGTTTGTGCGCGCTACATCAAATATTTTAACATCAGTTCCTGTCTCTGCTGCTCCAAGCGCAATAGAATTCATAACTTTTTCTGTATTGCCGTACATTGAGCCATATATAAGTGTAATGGCTGGTTTTCCAGGCTTTCCTGCAAGCTCTGCCCACTCTTTATAAAGAGCAATTATTTTTCCCGGATTTTCGCGCCATATAAGGCCGTGGGAAGGAGCAATTATTTTTATATCAACATCTTTGAGCTTATCAATTGCGCTAAGAACATTGCGCGAAAATTTTGCAACAATATTTACATAATAGCGCAGAGCTTCTTTTGTATAAAAATCAATATTTTTGCATTCATTATCAAAAATACAGCCTGAAAAAGCGCCATAGCTTCCAAATGCATCGCAAGAAAAAAGTATTTTATCATCAGGATTATATGTAACCATTGTCTCAGGCCAGTGGACAAAAGGAACATGATAAAAAACAAGCTTTCTTTCTCCAATATCAATTGCCTGCCCATCTTCCACTACCTCTACATTATCAGTAACTGCATAATAGTCAGAAAGCATTTTCTGGGCCTTTGCAGTGCATAGAATTTTTACAGATGGCGCAAGCTCTTTGAATAGCTTAAGAACTCCTGTGTGGTCAGGCTCCATATGATTTATAACAACATAATCAATTTTATTAAGCGGTATAAGACTTTCGATTTCTTCAAAATAGCTATCTGTCTTAATTGATTTTGAAAGATCTATTATGACATTTTTTTTATCTTTTATTAAATATGAATTATATGTAACACCTTCTTGCGATATCGGCCATATTCCTTCAAATAGATCAGTTGTTCTGTCATTAACTCCGATCCAGAAGATATTTTTTTTTATTTCTACTGCCATTAAAATCTCCCTAACTCTATTTTTTATAAATATATAGTTAATAATTTAATTAGACAATATAAAACAGCATGAGTAAACTATAGACAATTATATAAAATAGAGGTTTAAAAATTTTATTTAAATAAAATAAATATTATTTTATTATTTATTTCTGGAGAGAAGAGGATTTTTCTATTATTATATAAGTATAGTGAATTTGCAAAGAAAATATCTTTCATAAATTTGCTTTATAACCTGGACGGAGATATTGATTGAAACGCAGCAGCAGAAAAGTTGAGCAATTGCTTAATGAAATATATAAAACATACCATAAGCCGGAATATATAAATCCTGATCCTCTGGTTTTTGTAAGATTATACAGCAATCTGCAGGATAGGGAAGTGGCCGGCCTTATTGCATCAGCTCTTGCTTTAGGGCAGGTTAATCTTATTATGAATGCTGTTGATACAGTGCTTTCAAAATTCAATTCTCTTTTTGCTGATGTGAAAAATTTAAAATATAAAGATTTTGAAAAAATGTTTAACGGCTTTTGCTACCGTTTTTTCAAGACACAGCATATTGCAGGTTTTTTATCAGGTATAAGTTATATTATCCGCAAATATGGTTCTGTAGGAGACTGCTTTAAGAAGAAGTATGAGGAAGAAGATTCCTATATCAATGCTATACATTCTTTTAATAGGGAATTTCTGGAAAATTGTCCTTCCCATCCTGGAATTTTAATTACTGAATCATGGAAAGGCAGCCCTTTTAAACGTTTTAATCTGTTTTTGAGGTGGATGGCAAGGCATGACAATATAGATCCAGGCGGCTGGGATTTTATAGATAAAAGTAAATTAATTGTGCCGCTTGATACACATATGGCGCAGATAGGAACCTACCTTGGCTTTACAAAACGGCCTTCGTCATCGCTTAAAAAAGCAATAGAAATTACAGAAGGTTTAAAAAATTATGATAAACAGGATCCTGTCAGGTTTGATTTTAGCCTAACAAGGCTTGGAATCCATCCTGATTTAACAATAGAAAGCTTAAAAATTTTGGAGGAGACTTAAAATGAAAAGTATTAAAGGAACAAAAACAGAAAAAAATGTTCTTACTGCATTTGCAGGTGAATCCCAGGCAAGAAACAGATACACCTATTTTGCAAGTGTTGCAAAAAAAGAAGGATATGTTCAGATTCAGAAGATATTTGAAGAAACAGCTGATCAGGAAAAAGAGCATGCTAAAAGGCTTTTTAAATTTCTTGAAGGAGGAGAGGCTGAAATTACAGCATCTTATCCTGCCGGAAAAATAGGCACAACAATTGAAAATCTCATGGAAGCTGCAGGCGGAGAAAACTACGAATATACAATTATGTATCCTGAATTTGCAAAAATAGCAAAAGAAGAGGGTTTCCCTGAAATTGCAACTGCTATGCTTTCCATTGCTGTTGCAGAAAAACAGCATGAAAAAAGATATCTTGCGCTTAAGAAGAATATTGAAGCAGGAAAAGTCTTTAAAAAAGATGAAAAAGTTGTCTGGCGCTGCATAAACTGCGGCTATGTTTATGAAGGGGATTCTGCGCTTGAAAAATGCCCTGCCTGTGCTCATCCAAAAGAGTATTTTGAAGTTCTTGCAGAAAATTGGTAATTTTTTGCATTTAATTATTTATAGCTTATAATTAAAATTATATATATTTTTTTAATTAATGCTATAAAAATAGGAGGATTGTAAATTTATGGCTGAAAGATTTAAAATATACAAGTGCGAACTGTGCGGCAATGTAGTTGAGGTACTGCATGCAGGAGACGGGGATCTGGTCTGCTGCGGACAGGATATGGTATTATTAAAGGAGCAGACAACAGAAATGTTAAAGGAAAAACATGTTCCTGTAATTGAAAAAACAGCTAATGGCTATAAGGTTTCTGTAGGAGGCGTACTCCATCCAATGATAGATACCCATTATATTGAATGGATTGAACTTATTGCTGATGGAACTTCTTATAAAAAATATCTAAAACCAGGCGACCAGCCTATTGCGGAATTTTGTATAAAAGCAGATAAAGTTTCTGCAAGGGAATATTGTAATCTCCATTCATTATGGAAATCTGTTTAAAAAATAAATATAGAGAGGTAATTAAATGAAAAAATATGTGTGTGATGCGTGCGGTTATATTTATGATCCTAAAACAGGAGATCCTGATAACAATATCGCGCCAGGCACTCCATTTGAAAAACTGCCTAACGATTGGACATGTCCTGTCTGCGGCGCAGGAAAAGACCAGTTTTCACCAGAGTGAAAACTAATTGGATAAAATAAAAGGCTGTTCAAAATCTTGGACAGCCTTTTTATTATACTGGTATGGCTTACCATGCCAGGGGTATTCCTGTATCTCTACTGTTTTTTATACAGAGGTTATTTTTATACTGTGTTCAGCCTCAATATTAATTCTTATATATAACACTTCCCGGAGGCACGGAATTAGTTACCCATGTGTTTCCTCCTATTATAGAACCTTTTCCTATAACAGTTTTTCCTCCAAGAATTGTTGCATTTGCATATATAATAACATCATCTTCAATATCAGGATGTCTTTTTTCTCCAACCCTGGGATTTCCATCTTTGTCAAAGGGAGATAAAGCTCCAAGTGTAACTCCCTGGTAAAGCTTTACCCTGTTGCCTATTGTTGCTGTTTCTCCCACAACAACTCCTGTCCCATGATCGATAAAAAAGCTTTCGCCTATTTTTGCGCCTGGGTGAATATCAATGCCTGTTTTTGAATGCGCCCGTTCAGACATAATACGCGGAATTATCGGCACCTCGCTCTTGTAAAGTTCGTGAGCTATTCTGTGAGTTGCAATTGCTTCAATACATGGATAGCTTAGCACTATTTCATCAAGAGATGTTGCAGCAGGATCTCCAGCCTTTGCAGCTTTTACATCTGTGATTAAAATTTTTCTTATTTCAGGAAGCGATTTTATAAGATTTACAAGAGCTTTTTCAGCTCTTTCTTCGCAGTCGCAGTTCTTGCATTTTTTATCAGGACACATATAGCTAAAGCTGTCTTTCAAATGTTTAATAAATCTGTAACTTACATAACGAAGCTGTTCGCTGATATATGGATTTACACTCTCCAGTGCAATATTGTCTTCGCTAAAGCATCCTGGAAAAAGGATTGAAAGAAGTGTATCTAATATATCATTAACTCCCTCCCTGCCTGATCTTCCAAGTTCTTCTCCAATTGTAACGTGATAATCATTCTTGATACTTTTTTCAAGCAAATCTGAGATTTCAGGAATAATTTCACTTAAAAGATGTTTAATACTCATGGTTTCAAAGATAGTAAAATAATTTGTAAAATGCAATATTTTTTACATTTTCCGGAAAAATATGATAAAATATTTGCTAAAGCAATACAGAGCAGCTGCTTTTAATAATTTTATATCCAGTTACAGTCTGCCTCTTTTTTACATAGCAAAAGTAATATTTAATTAACAGGAGTATCTATGGAAAGAAGTATAATAAAGATAGATAAAGGAAGATGTAATGGATGCGGCCTTTGTATTATAAAATGTCCGGAAAGCGCTCTTGGAATGATAGATGGAAAAGCAGGAATTATAAATGATTTTTTTTGTCTTGGATTTGGTACATGTACTTTTATATGTCCTTTTGGAGCTATGGAAGTAGAGAAAAGGGATTGTCTTCCTTATGATGAAAAAAAGGTAATGGAAAATTTAATATTATGCGGAGATGTTATAATAAAAAGGCATCTTGAACATCTTGAAAAATATGGCGCTATGGATTTTTATAATCAGGCTATAAAATTTTTAGAAGAATCAGGAATTGATAGTTCTAAATATAAAAAAGAAAATAGAAATTTATTTGTTTACCCTTATAGATATTTATATAAAACAGGTAAAGATGGAGAAACAGTAAATAATACAGAAAAAGAAAACTCTTATATTCATCTGCATCTTGCCAATCTTGAAGAACTGGATTTAAAAAAAGCAGATTTGCTTATAGCTGCTGATTGTACTGAATTTACATGTACTAATTTTCATAAAGACTTTTTAGATGGAAAAATTCTTGTAATAGCATGCCCCAAGCTTGAAAATTCTTCTGAATTATATGTAAAAAAAATGGTTGATTTTATTGAAAAAGGCAAAGTCAAAAGTATGACACTTCTTACAATGCATGTTCCCTGCTGCAAAGGGCTGTCAATCATGGCAGCAGAAGCTTTTAAAAAAGCATCGGTAACTATACCGGGAAAAGAAATTGTGATGGATTTTGACGGATCTGTTATTAGCGAAAACTCTTTACCTGTATAAATTTTATTAAATATAATTATAAAATAACAGATTTCTATATATGTTGTTTGCATAATTTTTCTGCAGTATTGTAATCAGGTAAAAATAAAAAAGGCTGTCCATTGGACAGCCTTTTTATCCCGACAGGGTAAACCATGCCTGGGTTTGGGTTATAAATATCTTTTAATTAAAGACCCCAAAAAGCTTTAAGCATTGGAGCAATTACAAGAGATACTACTGCCATAAGTTTTATCAATATGTTAAGTGAAGGTCCTGATGTATCTTTGAACGGGTCGCCTACTGTATCGCCTACAACTGCAGCTTTATGGGCAGGAGAACCTTTTCCGCCTTCTTTTCCAGCTTCTATCATTTTCTTTGCATTGTCCCATGCTCCGCCGGTGTTTGACATGAAAATTGCAAGAACTACGCCTGATGATGTTACGCCAACAAGAACGCCTGCAAGCATCTCCACGCCGCCGAGGAAACCTACAAGAACAGGAGTTGTCGCTGCAATAATACCTGGGAGCATCATTTTCTTTAATGCAGATGCTGTGCTTATATCAACGCATTTTTTATAATCAGGAAGTTCTTTATCCTGGAGAATTCCTGGTTTTTCCTTAAATTGTCTTCTAACTTCTTCAATCATTGCAAAAGCTGCTTGTCCTACAGCTGTCATTGAAAGAGAAGAGAAAAGGAAAGGAATTACTGCACCAAGTATAATACCTGAAATAACAAGAGCATTTGTAAGGTCAATAGCGCCTATTCCTGTTGTTGTTTTAAATGCTGTAAAAAGAATAAGAGCTGTAAGAGCTGCAGAACCAATTGCAAATCCTTTTCCAATAGCAGCTGTTGTATTTCCTACTGCATCAAGTTTATCTGTAATATTTCTTACACTTTCCGGAAAACCAGCCATTTCTGCCATACCGCCTGCATTATCTGCAACAGGGCCGTAGGCATCAACAGCAAGCTGAATGCCAAGTGTTAAAAGCATTCCAAGGCCTGCTACAGCTACGCCATAGAGCCCTGCTATAAAATAGCTTGAAATAATTGCAGCAAAAATAAGGATAACTGCAGGGAAGCATGAAAGCATACCTACGCCCATACCAGTAATAATTGTTGTTGCAGGCCCTGTTTCACATGCTTTAACTATTGATTCAACAGGTTTTTTGTTTGTCCCTGTAAAATATTCTGTTATAAGACCAATTCCTGTACCTGCTGCAAGGCCAATAATAGAAGCAAGAGCCACATGCATAGGGCCTGTTCCATTATTAAAAGTTTCGCCAGCAAAAATATAATAGCAAACAGGGAATGTTAATATTGCGGCAAGTATTGCGGCGCCAAAAGAACCTGTATTGAGAGCTTTTTGAGGATTTGAATCAGGTTTTGCTTTTACCATAAAAATACCAAGAAGGGATGAAAAAATTCCCACAACGCAAAGGATAAGAGGAAGTGCAATTAATTTTAACTTTACAGAATCTGATCCAATCATGGAAGCGCCAAGAACCATAGTTCCTACAATAGAACCAACATATGATTCAAAAAGGTCTGCACCCATACCAGCAACATCACCAACATTATCGCCAACATTATCAGCAATAACTGCAGGGTTTCTTGGGTCGTCTTCCGGAATTCCTGCTTCAACCTTTCCTACAAGGTCTGCGCCGACATCAGCAGCTTTTGTAAAAATCCCGCCGCCTACTCTTGCAAAGAGCGCTATTGAAGATGCACCAAGTGAAAAGCCTGAAAGTATTGGCAGAACTGTTCCTTCAAGTGATATTATTGAATCCCCAATCAGTTTAATTGATACCATGAGAACAATAAAAATGCCAAGAAGAGCAAGTCCAACCACGCACATTCCCATTACAGAGCCGCCTGCAAATGCTACTTTAAGAGCATCTGTAAGTCCTGTTTTTGAAGCAGCTGTTGTTGTTCTTGCATTTGCGCCAGTAGCAACTTTCATGCCAATATATCCGGCAAGAGCAGAACATGATGCTCCTATTATAAATGCTCCAGCCTGAAGTCTTATGTATCCCTGGTTTGCTATAGCAAGAAATGCTGCAACTATTATTACAAATGGAATAAGAGTTCTATACTCTCTTGAGAGGAAAGCCATTGCGCCATCTGCAACATATCCATTAATCTGTTTTAGCCTTTCATTTTCAATTGGCTTTTTAAAAATCCATTTTGTTCTAATTAATGAATAGAGCAAAGCAATTGCACTGCCGAGGATTGCTATTCCAAGTGCTAACTCAATTTTCATAAACCCATCCTTGTAATAAGTTTTTTTACACCTGATCTTTTTCGTGTAAATTTTAAGATAATATTGTTAAATTAATACTATTGCATAGATGCCGGGATTTTTCAATATTAAAACAGAAAAGTTCATAAATTTATGTAATTAAAAATTCGGATTTGATTATTGCCAGGAAGCATAAACAGAATATTGCCATTGATAAATATTAAAATTCAACATAAACAGTTTATTATAAAAATATGATTGACCTGCTTAAATTCACAATTTAAAATTATAAAAAATTAAAATAAATTTACACATGTTCAGGATTTAAAAAATAAAGTTTCAGAATTTTATAAAAAATAATTAGGTTAAAAATAAGTGGAAACAATTCTTAGCATAGGCATTGATATAGGCACTTCAACCACAAGCCTGGTTGTAAGCAGATTTTTGATTGAAAATACTGCTTCTTCTTTTACTGTTCCCAAAATATCAATTGTTGAAAAAACAATAATGCACCGCAGCAATATCTATTTTACACCATTTAGGGAAAATGGATTGATCGATATTGATAAACTTAAAGAAATACTTTTAAACGAATATGAATTGGCAAAAATTACTCCAAAAGATATTGAAACAGGAGCTGTAATTATTACAGGAGAATCTTCAAGAAAAGAAAATGCAGCGCTTGTAACAGAAACAATGAGTCTTCTTGCAGGAGATTTTGTTGTTGCAACTGCAGGGCCTGATCTTGAATCAATAATTGCAGGAAAAGGATCAGGAGCATATCAGTTTTCAATAGATAATAGTTGTTCTGTAATCAATCTTGATATAGGCGGGGGAACAACAAATATAGTTTTTTTCTCTAATGGAGAAATTAGAGAAAAAGGATGTTTTAATATTGGCGGCAGGCTTCTAACCTATAATGAAGAAAAAAAAATAACCTATATCAGTCCAAGCCTTAAACCTGTAATAAATGCGGCAGGGATAAAACTTAATGCCGGCGAAATAATTGCAGAAAGCAATATTATTAAAATATGCGACACTATGGCAGATATTCTTTCAGATTCTATTTTATCTGCATCTGCAGGAAATAATTTTTATAAGGAAATGTACAGAGAAGCTGTTACAAAAGGAAGCTCTTTACTTGAAATAAAATCAAGGCCTGAGTATATCTGTTTTTCAGGCGGAGTTGCAGAATCAATATATAAGACTGATATAAATCCTTACCATTATAACGATATTGGTATTTTTCTGGCAAATAGCATAAGAAAAAGCAGGTTGTATAAAGATTTTAAAATATATGAAGCAAAAGAAGCAATAAGAGCAACAGTAATTGGAGCAGGATCATATACAACAACTGTCAGCGGCAGCACAATATCTTTTTCAGAAAATATGATTTTCCCATTAAAAAATCTTCCTGCATTTGTAGTTGATGAAGCTATTGAAAAAGAGTGTGTAGAAGGAAAGGCTGATTTATATAAAAAAGAGTGCAAATGGTTTATGGAGCAAACAAATACAAAAAAAATTCTTTTTTGTTTTCATAAAATTAAAAACCCATCATATAGTGAAGTGTGTAATATTGCTAAAGTAATTGCAGAAACAGCCTCCAGTTATCTGGAAGAAAAAATTCCGCTGCTGGTGCTTACTGAAAATGATTTTGCAAAATCTTTGGGACAGATTCTCCACCGAATGCTGGGACAGATAAGAAAAATCGTATGTATTGATGGAATTAGAGCAAGCAGTAATGATTACGTTGATATTGGGAAACCATTGATGAATGGTATTGCAATACCAGTTGTTGTAAAAACACTTGTCTATGGGTAACGCACCATGTTTCTAAAGTATGTATTTTTTTAGGACAACGCTGATTTATTCAATCGAGAATAAATCAGCAGTACTTTTTTATCCTGGCATGGTTTACCTTGCCAAGGGTTATTGTTGTTTTTTCACAGTTTTCCATAGGAAAACGAGAAAAATAATATGGAACCGCTGATTAGA
>JAVBQS010000022.1:0-9568 GCA_031548835.1 Spirochaetia bacterium | reverse complement strand
TTATAACATTTTTAAAAATGCCGGCAGTAATAATAGTAGTTGCTTCTGCTATGGCAGGTATTATTGCAGGATATTTTTCAAGAAATATTATTGGAAAAAAAGAGTGAGCTATATTAAACTTTTTATTATTTTTTTTAAAATTGGTTTGTTTTCAATAGGAGGAGGGCTTGCAACTTTACCTCTTTTAAAAGAGGAGCTTCTTAATGGACAGTGGATGACTCACTCTGAATTTATTAATATGATAGCTATTTCACAAGCAACACCAGGACCAATAGGAATAAATATGGCAACCTATGCGGGTTTTAAAGCAGCAGGATATCTTGGCGGAGTTATTGCAACAACAGGAATAGTTGCTCCATCTCTTATCATTATTATACTTATAGCAAAATTTATGAAAAATTTTTCTGAAAACTATATTGTAAAAGATGCACTATTTGGAATCCGTCCCGCAGCTATAGGAATGATTGCTTCTGCATGTATCTACATATTTGGCAATTCTATTTTTTTATTTGATAAATTTCCTGCTGAAAACTGGATTGACTCAAAATCTTTTATTTTTTTTATTATTCTCACAATAGTTTACTGTCTAAAAAAAATCCATCCTATATTAATACTTCTTGCAGGAGCTTTAGGCGGAATATTAATATTTTAAAAATTATTTTTTCCAGTCATCAATTATTTCAAGCCTGGCCCTAGCTTTCTCATCAGGCGGCAGGCTGTAATAATCAGGTTTTATTGCTGATTCAAAACTTCCATATACAGAATTGGGCAAAATAATATAATAAGCTCCAAACTCTTCCATATAATTATCTGTCCAGATTTTTCTTTCTTTATTATTCCATTTTCTTATTGAGCTGTCAAAATCATCAAGATTATCTCCTGCAAAAAGAACAATTTCATATCCCATTGATTTTATACTTTCAATTCTTGGATTTTTATCTGAACTGTTTTTCATAAGAAAAACATGTTTGCTGTCTGCCAGTGGAAACCCAAGCTTCTTGAGATTGGCAATTGTGCCGGCAGCTGCTGTCTCCGGCCTATTAGATATATAAAATATTTCAATTCCTTTTTTTTCTATAAAAAAAGCAAAATCAAGAGCTCCAGGAACTGCATCAGCCTGTACTGCATTGCACCAATCTTCCCAGGAATCAGCGCTCCAGCTGTTTCCTGTCTTTACCATCCATGCTGCATATTTGCTATTATCAAGTATTGTTTCATCAATATCAAAAACAACTGCTTTTTTATTTTCTGCGCTAAGTGAAAGAATATAGTTTTTTCCTGCATTAAAAGCCTGATAACATAGAGCAGCATATTCTCCTGAATTTTGCTGCCAGAGAATTGCCATAAGTAAATCATTGTTATAATTTGTTTTTTCTTGCTGGGCTGATAAGGGGCCTGCTCTGAATATTAGAAATATAAATAATATTATAAGAATTGGATGAATCTGTTTTTTCATCTTTTTGACTTTACTTTTAAATAACCCTGACTTGACTTACCATGTCAGGATAATAAAAATATTTTCTGTCAGATATTAGACATATCTGACAGAAATATAACTTTTCAAATATTAGAAAATAATGTTAGCATCATTTTCCTTTTCCCTGTTTTTTCTCCATTTTTTCCTGTTTTTTCTCTTTAGGAGATTTTAAGGGTTTTTTCTTTTCTTCTTTTTTTGCATCTTGTGATTTAGCCATGTGTACCCCTCCTTGGTTTTTATTAATTCTAATATATAACAATTTTATTTTTTTTCAACCCATTTATTTAATAAGCGAAAAAAAATAAAGTTCCAACTTCAAAATATTATTTAAATAAAATTTATTCTATAGTAAAACCTAATTCTGCAAGCTTTTTACCGGCCTCTTTTTTATCAGGTTCTTTATCTTCTTCTTTAAAAGTAATAACAGCTTCTCCTGATTCAAGCAATACTTCAACATTTTTAACACCAAGCAGCTCTGAAAGCTCTTCTTTTACAAGATTTGCACATGACATACAGTGCATGCCATTAATTTTCCAGATAATTTTTTTGTCACCCATAAATTTTACTCCATAGAAATTTCAAGAATTTTAGTTATCTCATTTAATTTTTTTTCTGCATCTTTATTATCTATACTATTTGCAACACAGTTTGCCATATGCTGTCTTAAAAGCGTCAAATTTGCTTTTTTAAGAATTCCCTGTACCGCAAATATTTGATGAGAAACATCTATGCAATATCTGTCATCTTCAATCATTTTTATTATTGCATCTATATGACCTCTTGCTGTTTTTAAAAGATTAATTATTTTTTTGTTTTCTTCAGTATTATGATCCATTATTTTTCCTTATCCTATAATAGGTTTTTTAAATTGTTTAAGCCTTAAAGCATTAAGAACAACTGAAACAGAAGAGAGAGACATTGCTCCAGCAGCAAACATTGGATTTAAAAGAGGCCCGTCAAACAGGGTTAAAATACCAGCTGCAACAGGTATTAAAAGAATATTATATCCAAATGCCCAGAAAAGATTTTGTTTTATATTTCTGATTACTGCTTTTGAAAGAGATATTGCAGACACAACATCTCTGATATCGCTGTGAACAAGAATAATATCTGCACTTTCAATAGCAACATCTGTACCACTGCCGATTGCAATGCCTATATCAGAAGAAGCAAGAGCAGGAGCATCATTTATTCCATCTCCAACCATAGCTACTGTTAAACCTGTTTTTTTAAGTTTTATAACTTCCTGCGATTTACCATCCGGCAGCACTTCTGCCATTACATTATCTATGCCAGCTTCACTGGCAATAGCATTTGCAGCTTTGCTATTATCTCCTGTAATCATATATGTTTTTATGCCTATTTTTTTTAAGCTTTTTATAGTATTGCAGCTTCCATTTTTTAATTTATCCCTAAGTGCAATAAGTCCTGAAAGCTGCCAGATGCTGTCTTTTCTTATCGCAAGATAAATAACAGTTTTTCCTTTTTCTGAAAATTCCCTGCCTTTGCTTAAAATTTTTTCTGTCGCATCTGAATTATTCAAAACTCCATTTTCTGATAAAAGCTTTTTTGTTCCTATAAGAAGCTCTGCATTTTCCATTTTTAAAATATTTTTAAATCCTGCAATAATGCCGCCTCCCGGAATAGAATCAAAGCTGACAGGTTTTAGAAGTATTAAACTATTATCCAAAGCCTTTCTAACAATAGCTTTGGCAAGAGGATGTTCAGAAAGAGTTTCTGAAGAAGCAAGCAGTAAAAGAAATTCATTTTGTGATATTATTGGAGAATAGATATCTGTAACTTCAGGTTTACCTTCTGTAAGAGTTCCTGTTTTATCAAATATAATAGCATCTAGTTTTGATGCAATCTGCAAAGCTTCCCCGCTTTTTACAAGAATGCCAAGCTCAGCTCCTTTTCCTGTTCCAACTATTACAGCTATTGGTGTTGCAAGGCCAAGAGCGCATGGGCATGCTATAAGAAGCACAGATGTAAGAACATTAATCGAAAATGTTATTCCTTTTCCAGCTATAAACCATGAAGCAGCAGATAACAGAGCAATAAGCATAACAGCAGGAACAAACCATGCAGCAATATTATCTGCAAGGCGGGCAATGGGAGCTTTGCTGCTCTGAGCATCTTCGACAATTTTTATAATTCTTGCAAGAGTTGTCTCTTTTCCAACATGAATTGCTTTAAACAAAAAAGAGCCTGTTTTATTTATGCTTCCTCCTGTTACTTTATCTCCTGTTGATTTTTCAGACGGCACACTTTCGCCTGTAAGCATTGATTCATCAACAGCGCTATATCCTTCTATAATAATGCCATCAACAGGAATTCTTTCTCCTGGCCTGATTTTTATAATATTATTTTTTTCAATTTCTGAAGTTGCTATTTCTTTTTCAATACCATCGACAACTATTACTGCTGTCTCTGGAGCAAGATTCATTAAAGCTTTTATAGACCTGCCTGCCCTTTCTTTTGCCCTTGCCTCAAGTATTTTTCCAAGCAGAACAAGAGTTATAACAACACCTGCTGTTTCAAAATAAAGGTGATCTACAGCATGAATATCTCCCATTGTAATACGAACAAGATTTACCAGGCTGTAAATTAGAGCTGCAGAGCTTCCAAGCGCAACAAGGCTATCCATGTTTGGACGCATTTTAAAAAGAGCAGGAAAGCCTGAAATATAAAATCTTCTTCCAGCATAAAGCGCTGGCAGTACAAGTATAAAACTCACACATCCATAAACAAAAGGATGTTCCATAGGTTTTAAAAATGAAGGAAAAGGAAGATTAAGTCCTGTCATAGGAGCCATTGCAATATAAAATAGAGGAATAACAGTAATAGCAGCAAAAACAAAATCCTCTGTCATTGAAGAAAGCTCTTTTGTTTCTCTTTCTTCTTTCTCATTTTTTTCTTCTGCTTCTATAGGTGTAAATCCTGTTTTTATAATTGCTTTTTTTATATCAGAAAGTTTTAATTTATCAGATTCCCATTTTATATAAGCTTTTTCTGTAGCAAGGTTTACACGTATTTCATCAATGCCTGGAATTTTTTTTAGAGACCTTTCTATATTTGCAGCACAACTTGCGCAGTGCATTCCTTTTATTCCCAAGGTTTCTGTTTTTATTTTATTTTGAGAAGATATTGGCAGAGGTTTATCTTTCATCCATAATCTCCTTTTTAGCAAAATACCCCACCCCACATGGGTGGGGTGGGGTATTTTAAAAATAAGTTTTACTTTTATAAAAGTCAATATTAATTCAGTCTGATCAGGAGAAAATGAGATAGTATTAATTAATTAATTAAATAAATCTATCAGAAAATTATTATCACCAGAAAAAACAGAAAGCTTTTCTTATCTTTCAGAGAAAAATAAGATTTTAAATATAACTTTAAAATATATTTATATTATAATTATGTTATAAGAGGAGAGGATAAATATGTCTGAAATAAGTTTTAAAGGAGCAAAAATAAATACCAGCGGTAGATTACCTTCTATCGGAGCAGAAGCTCCTGATTTCACACTTACAAATAATGATCTTAAGGATGTGAATCTTAAAGATTTTATAGGAAAGACTGTTGTGCTTAATATTTTTCCAAGCCTTGATACATCTGTTTGTGCAGTTACTGTAAGAAAATTTAATGAAATAGCCGGAAATATGAAAGACACAGCAGTCCTATGTATATCACGAGATCTTCCCTTTGCCCAAGCAAGATTCTGCGGAGCTGAGGGCCTAAAAAATGTTATAACTTTGAGCGAAATGCGTGAATTAAAGTTTGGCGAAAAATATGGTGTAAGAATAATAGACGGCCCGCTTAAAGGACTTCTTGCAAGATCTGTTGTTGTTATTGATCCTGAAGGAAAAGTAAAATATACGCAGCTTGTGCCAAAAATAGAGCAGGAGCCTGATTATGATTCTGCTGTAAAAGCTATCTGAAAGTATTATAAAAAATATGACAGCAAAAAATTTGTGGATTATTTTTTCTCCAAAAGATTATTAAGCCTCTCATATAATAACAAGATTTCAGATGATAAATTCCTTGATGAAGCATCGCTATGCTGTTCTTTTAATATATTGCTTAATCTGTCAATTAATATTTTAAAATCCTGTTCGCGCATTTGTTCAAGTTTTATCTCTTCTGTTCTATCAATTATAATTTCAATTACATATCTGGTTTTACTATTTTCATCTTTAAGAGGCATTCCAAACAGGTCAAATATTTTTCTGCCATTTTTTGTATCCTGTTCCTGTCTCATGTATTCAGCTTTTCCGCTTTCAAGCGATCGTTCTACTGCGCAATTATGACATGGCAAAACACCAATGCCTGCTGCTTCATAGCATATTTTGCCGATAACTTCTTTTTTGGAAAGTCCCATATATTCAAGAAAATATTTACTTGCAAAAATAACTTTCCTGTTTGTATCCATAAGAACATATCCGCATGGTGTATTATCAAGTATTTGATTAAGAAGATAATCCTGATCAACCATTTTTTTAAAATCATCTTCTCTTATATCTTTTGATTCTGTTATAACTTTCTGTTTTTCCAAAAGCCTTTCAACAGGACAATTTTTATTTTCAAGCTTTTGAAAATTAATTTCTTCTTTTGAAAAATCCATAGTTAAAAATATTTTTACAATATCAGGATCAAATTGTGTTCCTGCTCCGCGTGCAATTTCTTCAAGCGCATATTCATGGGTAAGCGCTTTTCTGTAAGAACGGGTTGATGTTATTGCATCATATGTATCTGCTATTGCTATAACTCTGCCGCCAAATGAGATTTGATCTCCCGCAAGCTTATCAGGATATCCTTTTCCATCAAACCGTTCATGATGATGCCTGACAATATCTTTGATATTATCAAAACTTGAGAGTTCATTAAGCATGTCATAAGATGAGACAGAATGTTTTTTAATTATTTTAAATTCTTCATCAGTAAGTTTTCCAGGTTTATTAATAATTGCATCAGGAATACTTACTTTGCCGATATCATGGAGACTTGCTGCAATTGAGATATCAAATATTTCTCTTGCAGAAAGTCCCATTGCTTTTGCAAGTTTGTAGGCAATATCTCTTACACTATTTGAATGCAAGGCTGTGTAATTATCTTTTGCTTCTATCAGTTTGGAAAAAATAGACAGAATTTCATCATAATCTGCATCGCGCTGTTCCCGTGCAGCCATTTCCTGGGTGCGGTTTACCATTATTTCAAGAACATAGTTATTTTTATCATTATTGTTTTTTTGCAACGGCATGGCATAATCGTCGATAAATCTCACAGAATTATCAGGCAATATATCTTTGCGCGATATAAATGCTTTTTTTCCTGTCATAAATGCCTGGGCAACCGCACACATGCTGCAAGGCACACCGCCATTAGAAATATTGTAACATTTCTCTCCTAGTGTTGCTTTTAAATCTAGATCTCTAAGTTTTAAAAAATAATCATTTATATAATGAATACGGAATTTATCATCCAAAATTATATATGCAACAGGAGTATTATTTACAAGAATAGAAACAAGTTCTGATTTTAGATTTTCTAATTTCATACTTCCTCCAAAATTGGATTATGCCATATTATAGATAATAATATAGAGATAAATTTTCCACCAGACAAATTTTAATTTTTATGTATATATTGTGAATTATATACAATTTAAAGGAAAAAAATAAAATAACGCTGTAACATTGATAAATAATAAAAATTACAGGTTTATAATTGAAATCAGGTCTTTGACAGAATTGACTGAAAAAGAATTTTATAAATAAAAATTTTATTTTTATTTTAACTAAAAAAATTATATAAAAATAAATTGGTTATATTTAATAAAAAAATTTTCCGAATTATAATTATTTAATTTCTTATAACGTAAAAACAGTATTTACAAATAAGGAGTTATAACATATTCTTAAAGAAAAAAATAATATCTGCATCTGCTGTTTTATTTTTTGATTTAATATTACAGGCAATTATTCAACTATACGGAGATAATGGTGAAAAAACCAGTTTTACTAATATTATTGCTTATAACTTTATTTATAATATTTACAGGGTGTGACAAAACAGGTTCGAGGGAACTTACAATATATTGCGCATTGCCGGAAACAGAAATATCATCATATATTGATGCATTTAAAAAAATTACAGGCATTACTGTAAATTTTGAAAGGCTTTCTGCAGGTGAAATATATTCAAAAATAATGATTGATAAAAACAATCAGCAGGCAAGCATATGGTTTGGCGGCAATTATGATAATTTTAATGCAGCTGCAAAAGCAGGGCTTCTTGAACCATATAATTCTCCTGAACTTAGAAATATTCCCGGAATTTATCAAAATGCAGATAATTTTTGGTCTCCAATATATGTCAATGCTTTAGGATTTACAGTAAACAAAGAATGGTTTGCAGAAAAACAGCTTGAATATCCTATTTCCTGGAATGACCTGCTAAAAAATGATTTCAAAGGCAAGATTGCAATGTCCCACCCTGGAACATCAGGAACTGCTTATACAGTTCTTGCAACAATTGTTCAGATAATGGGAGAAGAAAAAGCATGGAATTATTTTAAAGATCTTAATAAAAATATAGAACAATATGCAAAATCCGGGCCTACCCCTCCTAAAATTACAGCTTCAGGAGAGGCTGCAATTGGCATTGCTTTTTCAAACGAGTGTTTAAAGCCTTTGAATGAGGGATATCCTGTTGGGCTTTTATTTCCAAATGAAGGCACAGGATATGAGATTGGATGCATTGCTCTTATAAAAAATGGAAAAGAAAAAGAGAGAAAAAATGCTGAAAAATTTATTGACTGGTGTTTAAGTAAAGCAGGACAGGATATATATGCAGCAAACAATTCATATAGAATTCCTGTAAATATATTAGCAGCTTCTCCAAAAGGAGCTCCAAATATTTCTGATCTTAAAATTATAAATTATAATTTTGATTGGGCAGCGGATAATAAACTGCAGCTTGTTGAAGAATTTACAAAAGTTATTGCTTCTAAAGATAATTTAAAATAGCAGTTATTTTTTATATCAACAATATATAAATCTATTGAGCAAGCAAGGGAATATAGCGAGTGTGTGCAGATACATGCTTGAATGCAAGGAATTTTGTCTATTAAAAATAATTTCTTTGATATTTAAATATATCAATTATTTTGTTAACATAATATTCATTATAATGTTTTTTGAATACTTCAATTATTTCCTGTTCTTCTTTTTCTGTTAAAATCGTTTCCCATTTTATTGTTAACAAATTTATAATATCATATATGCTATTTTTACTTTCGCTTGATAATTTAACTCCGCCGATATTTGATATATATGTCCTCCGTCCTCTATTTTCATCTTCCTTATCATAATTTCCTTGAATTAGTTTTATACCCTTTATTGTACTTAACAAAATACTATTGGCAATATGTAGCACATTTTCAGGATAATCATATGTATACCAACCAATATCATGCACTAAAACTATTGCATCATCAGTTAAATATGGTAATATCATTAAATAATCAAGAATTGCTCCCGGATTTGTATGTACTGTATCTATAAGGCAAAAATCTATTCCTGCGCCTATGCTTTCCAGGAAATTTATTGATAATCCGCCAGTATATAATTTCCATTTGTTCTTTAAGGAAGTGTAATTATCAATAAGATAACCTGTTTTCTTATCTGGAGATTTATACCAATTTTCTTTATAATCTACCGAATGAAGCATTGCATTGTCATAAGATTTGATTGCATTTAATATTACTATAGATGAACTTCCTGCGCTAACTCCTATTTCCAGCAGCTTTTTTGGCTTATTTCTTAAAACAAGAGCATTAATATATTCTCTCTCATGTGCAGTCATCTGTGATTCTGCAACATATAGATTATCCATATTATTTAAGAATGTATTTTCATTCTCATCCGGAATAATTATTTCTATATCCCGCAAGTCTCCATTAATATTCATAATTGCCTCCTTTGCAATCTATGTGCTTAAATGGTCCGTAAATATAAAATTCAATTTCGCCCAACTATAATTATCCGAAGTTATAACAAATTTCATTCATCATTGAAATAATAAAAAACA
>JAVBQS010000195.1:0-13384 GCA_031548835.1 Spirochaetia bacterium | reverse complement strand
CAATTAATTTATCGTTATCACGCTGATGAAGCCCTATTGTGGGTTCATCAAGTATATAAAGCACTCCTACAAGAGAAGAGCCTATTTGTGTTGCAAGCCTTATGCGCTGAGCCTCGCCGCCGGAAAGTGTTGCAGCTTTTCTTTCAAGAGTCAGATAATCAAGCCCCACGCTTATGAGAAATTCAAGCCTTGCTTTAATCTCTTTTATTATCTGCCATGATATTTTTTCTTCTGTTTTTGTAAATTTTATATTTGAAAAAAATGCTGAAAGATCCCCCACAGAAGATGTTGTCATTTCATATATATTTTTATTTCCTACAGTAACAGCAAGGCTTTCTTCTCTTAACCTTTGACCATGACATGTTTCGCACTCTTTTTGTTTCATAAAAGTTTCAAGCCAGTCTCTGACGCCTGATGACATTGATTCCCTGTGCCGTCTTTTCATATCATCAATAATGCCTTTGAATTTTGCGCTATATTCATATTTATGCTTATTATCATGATTTGTGTATTTTACATTTATATCATCATCGCTGCCATAAAACAGGATATTAAGCATTTTTTTATCAAGCTTTTCAACAGGAGTATCTAAAGAGAATTTATACTTTTTTGCCACAGCCTCAAACCAGCTTCTGTGCCAGTTTGAACTTGGTTTGTATGGAATAAAAGCGCCTTCATTAAATGAAAGGCTTTTATCAGGAATTATTAAGTCAGGATCAAATTCAAGTGTAATTCCAAGTCCTGAACATGCAGGGCATGCTCCAATAGGATTATTAAAAGAAAACAGGGCTGGCTGAAGTTCTGCAATACTTATATTACATTCAGGGCATGAATTTTTCATTGAAAAAAAATGCTCGCTGTTATCATCAAGGTTTAAAACAAGAATTTTTTCATCTCCTACTTCAATTGCACTTTCAATAGATTCGCTTATTCTTTTTCTGTTTTCTTCAGATACAACAATTCTGTCAATTACTATTTCAATTGTGTGTTTTTTTGTCTTTTCCAGTTTTTTTATTTCATCAAGATTGACTATATTGCTGTCAATTCTTGCTCTTACAAAGCCTGCTTTTTTTGCATCTTCAATTATTTTTTCATGCTCGCCTTTTTTGCCTTTTACAATAGGAGCAAGAATAATTATTTTGGAATTTTCAGGAAAACTTGTTACAGCATCATAGATTTGATCTTTTGACTGCTCTCTTATTTCTCTGCCGCATTTTGGGCAGTGAGGTTTGCCTATTCTTGCATAAAGAAGCCTTAAATAATCATAAATTTCTGTCACAGTTCCTACTGTTGACCGCGGATTTCTGTGTGTTGTTTTTTGCTCTATTGATATTGCAGGCGAAAGTCCTTCAATATAGTCAACATCAGGTTTATCCATTCTGCCGAGAAATTGCCTTGCATAAGAAGAAAGAGATTCCACATATCTTCTTTGGCCTTCTGCATAAATAGTATCAAAAGCAAGAGATGATTTTCCCGAGCCGCTTAGGCCGGAAATAACAACAAGTTTATCTCTTGGTATTTCAAGATCAATATTTTTTAGGTTATGTTCGCGAGCACCTTTTATTATTATTTTATCCATTTTTAAGTCCGATTAATCTTCCTGGGTAAAAAGAAGAGCTTTTTTTATTCCATCTTTATAGCTGGCGGAATAGTTATTATTTTTAATTCTTAAAGAAAGATCTTTGTAATTACTTTTTGCACTGCTTTCTGCAATAAAGTTAAATATATATTTTGACTCATCAATCTCTCCTATATTATCAAGCGATAAAGCAAGATAAAAGAGGTATTTATATAACTCTGATTCAATCATATATTCCTTAGTTTTATCATTTTTTTCAGAATTTATAAATGAATTTCTTGAATTGATATAAGTATATTGAGGATCATATTCTTTATTAGCTTCAATAAGTCTTGTAAATATTATTATAACAGCAGATGCAAGATATTTTATTGCAGTTCTGTCTCTGGCATTTTTAAAATAATATACCCCAATTTCTCCATACGGCTTAATTAATGCATCAAGATCATATCTAAAATAAAAAATAGCTTTATCAAGGCCATTTTCCACAATCCTGTCTCCAAGCACTTTTTCATAATCCATATCGCTTTTTGCTGCTTTTTTTACATCATTTATAATTCTTTCCAGAGTTTTTTCATATAGATTGTACTTTTGCTGTTTTTCATAAATGTTTGCAATGCTCAAAAGAACAGCAATATAAAATTCGTTGCTTTCTGCTTTATATGAAATATCAAGCGCTTTTTCGTATTGTTTTAGCGCAAGTGTATTTTCGCCTTCATTTTCAAAAATTTTTCCAATCCAGTATTCAGCTTCAGGATATTCCCTTAAATATGTTGCTTCTCTTAAATATTTAAAAGCTTCTCCATAATTTTTCTGGCTGTAAAAATTCATTCCTTTCTGGAACAATACCCAGTCAGGTTCTGTCTCTTCTGCAGGCAGAATATTTACAGAAATTAAATACAGAGGAATAGATAATATTAAAAATTTATAAAATAAGTTTTTCAAAGTTTTTCAATCTCCATGAGAAACTCTTCTTCCGCATTTTGGGAAGTTGTTTTCCTAATTATTTCACCTTTTTTAAAAATTACAATAGAATTGCCTGCTCCTGTTATTCCTATATCTGCATCTTTTGCTTCCTGTGGGCCATTTACAACACATCCCATTATACTGATTGTAACAGGTTTTCCTATTTTTTTTATTTTATCATATACTTTTTCAATAAATTCATGAACATCAAATGTTGATCTTCCGCATTTTGGGCATGATACAAGATTAACAACATTGTCTTTTTTTCCAGCTTCATGAAGTATTGAATTTCCTGCAATTATTTCATTCTCCGGTGTTGATGATAGAGAAACCCTTACTGTTGATCCTATATCTTTTTCAAGAAGATGCAGCAGCGCAGCGCTGTTTTTTACAACTCCATCAATCAATGGCCCTGCTTCTGTTACTCCTATATGAAGGGGATAACTGTATTTTTCTGCAAACATCTCATTTACAAATATTGTGGTTGCAACATCTGAAGATTTTAATGAAAATACAATATTTTTAAAATTATATTTTTCAAATATTTCTATCTCTTCTTCAGCAGCAGATATCATTGATGCAGCTTTATCTTTATTATTTCTTAATTTTACAGGAAGGGAACCGCTGTTTATTCCAACTCTTATTGGTATATTTTTGTCTTTTGCTTTATTTATTACTTCTTTTATTTTCCACTCTGCTCCGATATTGCCGGGATTTATTCTTATTTTATGAATGCCGATATCAATACATTTTAAAGCAATTTTGTAATCAAAATGGATATCTGCAACAACAGGCATTGGAGATTTTAATGCAATAGCGCCGAGAGTTTCTGCTGCATTAAGATCAGGAACTGCAAATCTTATTATATCGCATCCCAATTCTTTTAAAGTTTTAAGCTGGCCAATTATGCTTTCTTCTTTTTCAAGCGGTTTTTTCCACATTGTCTGTATTGAAACAGGAGCTCCGCCGCCTATTTTTATATTTCCTGCTGACACCATATTGGTGAGTTTATTTGTAAACATAACTAACCTGATAATTTATTTATCAATTTATTATTCCGGCAAAAGCCAAAACCTCTCATTTATTTTCAAACATAACTGTTTTTATAATTTATTACCAACCCACTTCCCATGTAACAGGGCTTGTTGTTGACAATAGCTGTGGAAGGGTATATGTTACCTCTGCATTATTTCCTGTCATAGTTCCTGAACTAACTGTACGTATATTTTGAGGAGCTACAATTTTAATTCTTACATATCTGTCAGGAAAAAGCGCCTGTGCCAATTTTAAAGTTTCTTCGTTTATAGGCTTATCATTGCTGTAAACTTTCTGTGAGTAATATGTTCTATCTCCCCTTCTCTGGACATCTATTTTTTTATCACTACCGGTTGATACAATAGCATTAAGAGCATCAATATTGCGGAATTCATATCTTACATTTATAAGAACTTCATCTTCTGTCTCTTCCTGTTTATAATATCTGAATTCAAGGCCATTTGTATTGGCTGCAAGATCCCTGTATTTTTGTTCTTCTACAGGCAAAGGAAGAAAAGAGTCATATTTATCAATCTTTCCTATATTAATGGCAGCTTTGGATATTGAGTATTTTATCCACACTTCTCCGGACCCTGCGGGATTTTGCCTAAAAATGATTTCTGTATCAATATTTATGCAGGAAAACAGGAAAAAAGAGAGAAATAGTATAAAAAATATTTTAACAATTCTGGTATTCACACAAACCTCTTTATTTTAGAACATATATAATAATTCTGGTAAACAACTATATATAATATCAGTAATATTGGCGCTTTTCTTTAATATCTTGCAATATATCATATATTTTCTAAATTACAGAGTACAGTTTTATTCTATTTATTTCAATAATTCAAACTTCGTGTAGTTTATGAAAGCTATTATAGCTCAACAATTGTTTTTCCAAATCCTCCGCTTTCAGGATGGGCATAATAGAATTTTTTTACAACAGGAGATAATGCAAGATATTCAGAAATTGCATTTCTAAGCAGCCCTTCTCCATGGCCGTGGATAATTGAAAACATTGTAAATCCATTTATAAGAGCGCTGTCTATTTGTCTTTCAACTCTGGCTATTGCTTCTTCCACCCTAAGCCCTCTTATATCCAGCTCAAAAACAGGTTTATCGCTTTTATTAAGATCATGGTGAAGAACTTCTGCTTTTATTTTTTTATCTTTTTTAGATTTGCCTTTAATTACATAAATATCATTTTTTGAAACTTCTATTTTAAGAGAGCCTGTTAAAACAAGAAATTTATTATTTTTTAACAGCCGTATTACTTCTCCTTTCTGCCTGTTTTCTCCTACATATACCTCTGTTCCAGGCTCTATATTTTCATCTGAGTGTATATATTCTTTAATATCTTCTTTTATTTCAATATTTTTAATATTAGCTTTTTCAATTTGAGTTTCAATTTCTTCAATAAAATTTCTTGCTTCTTTTTTTGCTGTATCATCTGCTTTATTTTCAATAATTTTACGAATTATATTTTCAATTTTTTGCCTGCTTTCTTTTAGAAAAATATTAAGAGCTCTTTTTTCTGTGTTTCTTATTTCATGCTCTTTTTGTTTTAGCAATAGCTCTTTTAAACTTATTTCGCGTTTTGCTTCTATAACAAGTTTTTCTTTTTTTGCAATCTCTTTTTCTTTTTCATCTATCTCTTGCTGTTTTAAGCTTATCTCTTTAATAAGCTTGTTTATATTTATTTTTTCGCTTCCTACATATTTTCTTGCTTTATCAATAACATAATTTTCTATACCGCTTTTTTCTGCTATATCAATTCCAAAACTTTCTCCTGGAAGTCCGTACAGCATTTTATATTCTGGTTTGTATGTTTCTGAGTTATATGCAACAGAAACATTTTCTATATCTTCTTTTCCTGCCGCATAATTTTTAAGTGTTGCCTGATGTGTTGTAGCAAGAAAATTAATATTGCGTTCAAGCAAAATATCAAAAAAAGCCATAGCAAGCGCAGCTCCTTCGTCAGGATCTGTTCCTGTTCCTGGCTCATCAAGAAGCACAAGTGTTTTTTCACTGCTTAAAGAGATAATTTCAGATATGTTTTTCATATGTGCTGAAAATGTTGAGAGAGAACCTGCAATTGACTGCTCATCTCCTATGTCTGCAAGAACACTATTATAAAATGAAATAGAAGAGCCCTCATCTGCAATTATTCCCATGCAAAATTGATTCATTAAAACAGAGAGTCCTGCTGTTTTTAGTGATAATGTTTTACCGCCGGTATTTGGGCCGCTTATTAAAAGCGCTTTGGTATTGTCTTTTATTATAATATCAATAGGAACTGCTTTTTTCCCAAGAAGAAAATGGCGCGCATTTTTTAGAACCAAACCTTTCTCAATTGTTTCAGGCAGGATACATTTATTTATATATGAAAAATTGGCGCGCGCTATAATTGTATCAAGGTATGATATTTTATGAAAAATATCAGAAATAGCCTCTTTTTTATCCCTGATTTTATCTGTAAGTTCTCTTAATATTTTATGTATTTCAAGTTTATATCTTTCTTCAAGTTCTATAATTTCGTTATTGTAATCAAAAAGATCAACAGGCTCTACAAATAGTGTCATTCCTCTTGAAGAAGAGCCATGAACAATTCCTTTAATTTTTCCTTTAAAATTTTCTTTTAGCTGAATAACAACTCTGTTATCCCTTACTGTTGAATTTGTATCCTGCATGTAAGATGAAAAAACAGGATCTGCTGTATATCTGCCAATAATATTATTTATAGTTTTATTTACATTGCTTATCTTGGATTTTATATCCTGGAGTATTTTTACATTTTCATCGCGGAAAGAGCCATCCTGTCTTATAAATTTTGATAAATATTTTACAAGATCTGTTTCTTCATAAAAATCAATATTATTTTTTATTAAACTATTTTCACTATTTTGTAAAAGATGTCTTTTTAATTTAAAAGCTGACTGCAGATATGTTATAATTTCGCCTACTTCTCTGGAATCAAGAACAATGCCTTCTATAAATATTTTTTTTATTACTGATTCAATATCAGGCAGTGAAAGTTCAGGAAAATATTGATTGTTATCAAACAGTTTTTTTATTTCAAATACTGCATCAATTTTTTCTTTCCACTTTTCTTTATTTTGCTCAACATTTTGTTTAAGCAATAATAGTTTGCCGGCTTCCGAGATACAATATTCTGATATGCTTTTTATAATTTTATTAAATTCAAGAATTTCAAGTGTATGGGCTACCATAAATCTCTTCCGATAGTTCTGTCATTTCTTCATATAATTTTAAATAACTTGTATATCTGTCTTCATGTATTAAGCCATTGCTGACAGCTTCTTTTACAGCGCAGTCGCTCTCTTCTATATGAGAACATCCGCTGAATTCGCACATTTTTATAAATGGTTTAAATTCGGCAAACATGGTGCCTAATTTTTCAGGAGCTACTTTTTCAATAAATATTTCCCTTATTCCTGGAGTATCAATTATTCCTCCATTATCTCCATATTTTATTAAAATTGAATAATTTGTGGTATGCCTTCCCCTGCAATATTTACGTGATATTTCCCCTGTTTTCTGTTTACTTCCGCCTAAAATAAGATTTATTAAAGTTGATTTTCCAACTCCTGACTGGCCTACAAATGCACAATATTTTTCATTTATCAGGTTTTTTATTTCTTCAATTCCCTCAGAAGTTACAGCAGAACATTGTATTACTTTTATTCCTATTTTTTTATAATCAGCAATTCTTTTTTCTATATCAGTATTTAAAGAAAGGTCTGTTTTATTCATAATTATAATTTTTTCATATTTTTCTTCTTCTGAAAGCAATACCCTGTCAAGAAAACGGGGCCTAAATGGCGGTTCATCAGGTGTTGTTATTGCAAACAAAATATCTATGTTAGATGCCATAAGCTGGGTAGCCATTCTTTTCCTGTTCCATCTTGTAAATACATTTTTTCTTTCATAAAGAGAAACAATATTTCCCTGATCCTGTGACAGCGAATCAATCTCTATATCAACAAAATCTCCTGCTGTCAGCGGATTATAAAGCCCTTCCGACTGTTTTAATATTTTGCCTTTTATCCTGCATTGATAAAGTTTATTTTCAGATTTCACAGTATAGATATTATTTATGCCGAAAAGTATCTGGCCTTTTATTATTTTATTATCCATAACTTAAATAATTCCTGAATATTTGAGCATAAATTTATCAGCAATTTTTTTATAGTAATCAATATTGCTGCCGGAAGATGTAACATAGAAACAGCTAACATTATTTTTATTAAATTGATTATTTTCCGCAGCTTCATTTTCCTCAAGAATATGAAGTATTTGTCTTGAAACACCTGATCTTGAATCTATTGTTTTTATATTTTTTGGAAAAAGATTCTCAAGTATATCATCTATAAATAAAAAATGGGTGCAGCCAAGCACAACATGGTCAACATTTTTTTCAATAAAAAATTCTGCGGCTGGTTTTAAAAACTCTGATATTTCTTCTATGGTTGATTCAAGCATTTTATTTTCTACAAATGAGACAATATTGGAATCTGCATATTTATAAACCTCGCAATTACCTGCAAACTGGGATATAAGATTATCTGTGTAGCTGTCTGATACTGTTTTATTTGTTGCAAAAAGCCCTATTTTTTTATTTTCAGATATTAATGCAGCAGGTTTTACAGCAGGAACAACTCCCACAAATGGAATATTAAATTTTTCCCTCAGATAAGGCAAAGTCACAACTGATGCTGTATTGCATGCTATAACAATAATATCAGGAGCTGTTTTTTCTATAAACCGCCCTATTGCAGAGATGACAATATCTTTTATTTTTTCTCCTGTCTTTACTCCATAGGGGAAATTAGCAGTATCAGCAAGGTAAACATAATTAAAATCAGGCCTTATATTTCTTAAATATACAAGATAAGGTATACCGCCTATACCTGAATCAAAAAAAGCTATAGTTTTATTCATTATTAAAAAGTTTTAAAAAATTATCTTTTGCCTCGTTTTTGGCTTTTTGGTTTTTTTCCTGTTTTTCTTTATCTATCTTATCTGTATAAACAAAGAAATCACAAAAATTGGCTCTATCTTTATCTATAACCTGTTCCGGAATATTTTCAACACAATCCCAATGAGCGCCTTTTTTATAAAATTTACAATTTAAACACACTCTTAGTTCTTTCCTGCATGACACACAGAGTGATGATCTTGTAATTACTCCCCCGGCAGGTTTTCCGCAATAGTAACACATAGTGTAAATAATATAGAGGATTTCTGCTTGTATCAATTACCAGAATGAATGTTAAATCTTAAAACAGCTAATTTTATCATGAATTTTATTTTTTATAAACAAAAATGATTTGCAGATATAATAGCAATTTCTTATAAAAATAATCAGATTTTAAGATAAAATAATAAACGCAATTTTAAATAATAAGCTGGATTCACTCTTTTCCGGCATGTTGTAAAATGATTTTTTTTGTATATAATTAGTATATGTTTAATTCTGAAATATGCACCATACCAGGATGTAATGTAATAAGAGTAGCAGGATATGAAACCTGTTATGAACACATTCTTGATAAAAAAGAGTTTGAAAAAAATATTTTAAATCTTTTAAAAAGTAAAGATAAATTTCTTGATTTAAATATAACAGGATTTCCTCTAAAAGATATATCAATTGAAAATAAGCGTTTCTATTCCTGTAAATTTTCAGCAGTTATGCTGACTAATGTAAAATTTATAAATTGTTATTTAAGGCAATGTTTTTTTGATTATTCACAATTTGCAGAGTGTCAGTTTATAGATAGTAATATAAAATTTACCTGTTTTGCAGGTTCTGTTTTTAATAACTGTAAAATTGAATCTTCTGATATTTTGCATACAAATTTTAATGGAATTAAATCTGATAATTTTATAATCAATAGAGCAGATCTCTATTTTTCAGGATTTGTAAATGCTTCTATAAATAATACTTTATTTAATGATTGTAATCTGAAAAAAGTAAATTTTTATCAATCAATAAGAAAAAGAGTTTCTTTTAAAAATTCAAATTATGAAGATGCTATTTTTGATAAATGGGATAAAGTTGAGGAAGTATGAAGCTGTTTACTTTATATAATGTTGAAGGCACACTAAATACATATCTTGTAGGACATGAGGCAGGTGGAGATGCTTTAATAATTGATCCGGGACAGATAGATCTCTATCTTCTTAATCTTCTTGAAGAAAACAACTACTATATAAAATCAATTCTTATAACACATGATCATGAACACCATACAAAAGGTGTAAAAACTCTTATGCGCATTTATGAACCCTCAATTTACAGCAAAAGAGCTATGATACAGGGTTATTCTGCAACTACAATAAAAACAAATAGTGTATTAAATCTATTGGGGTTTGATATAAATATTATAGAAATACCAGGCCATTCTGATGATTCTCTGGTTTATAGAATAAGAAATGCGCTATTTACCGGAGATGTTTTATCTGCCGGTAAAATAGGATATACTCCCAATTCAGTAACAAAAAAATTACTCCAGGAAAATATATTAGAAAAAATATTTTCGATAGAAGAAGATCTTGTAATATTTCCGGGACATGGGCCTCCCACTACTTTAAGGGCAGAAAAAGAGTTTAATCCATTTATTTTTAAAGCTGTGTAAAATAAGTATATCTTTTAAGTTTTTAATAATTAAAAAATAGCCCCGGCATGGTAGCCATGCCAGGATAATAAACGGATAAGAGCATTAAGAAATCAATGCCATTTTTATGCGTCAAATTGATTAACTTAATGAACATTATTATGGAATTATTATAGTTTCTATTTATTAAATTTTATTTTAATATCAAAATTATATCAGCAAGGTAATCAACAGGTTCTATTATCAGTTTCTATTCTATTTTTGCCGCTAGTCTTTGCTTTATATAATAAGTTATCGCACCTTGACACAAGTTCATCTACTGTTTCGCCAGGTATCATAGTAACAAGTCCGATACTTGCAGTAACATTAATGTTCTTTCCCCGCCACTCTATCTTAGACTCTTCTATCTGGCTGCGTATACGCTCCATTACTTTATATACTTCTGCGCACGGCGCTCCGGGAAAAGCAAGTAAAAATTCTTCTCCGCCATAACGGGCTGCCCAGTCTGCCCCCCGTCTTATGTTAGATTTAAGAACTCCACTTACAACTTTTAAAACAGAGTCGCCTGCGGTATGGCCAAAGCTGTCATTAATTTTTTTAAAATCATCAAGATCAACAAGCGCTATACATAAAAAAGTTGAGTTCTGCTGTGCGCCAACCACTAATACAGGAAGTTTTTCATCAAGGTAACGGCGGTTAAAAAGCTGGGTTAGCGAATCTGTAGTTGCAATATGATTTAGTTTCTCTATAATGCTTATAATTTTTTCTGAATATTTTTCATCCTGAATATCTACTGACATGCTTTTTGTTATATCTTTTGCCATTTCAGCAACCATACGCCTGCCATCAATTACAACAGGTATTGAAAAAATAAGCAGAATTGCATTGCCGGCATATTCAAATTTAACAATTGTTTCATTAGTGTGATATGCGCGGGAAGAGCTGCAATTCTTGCATCTTTCACTTGCTCCAAAAACATCAAAACAATTTATTGAAGTTTCTTTAATTTTGCCTGATTTATCATACTCCATCAATAATCCGCGTTCAGAATCTACAAGTCTTATAATATCAAACAGATTGGCAAAAACGCCATTTTTTTCAAGAATTGATATTAGCTTGTCTCTTTCATTCTGCATTGTTAACTTTTTTCTCCCTCTATTTTCAGGACTGTATCATCGTTTATACCCTTTTTCAAGGCAGTGAGATTTTATTAGAGCTTTTTAAAAGTGTTAGTTTAACTCAATATCAAACAAATTTTATTATAAATAGAGTTAACCTCATTACAGATAACATTATAGTTTTATACTTTAAGACTGAACTCAATTAGGTTTTAAATTTATTAGTTACCTGCTTTTTTAAAGTTAAAATATTTTTTATTTCAAGCAGATATTGCAGCATGACAAAAATAATAGAAAACAGGATTATTTTTACAATAAAACATTACGTAAAATCTTTATAAATATGATATTTTATATTATAAGCAATTAAAAACCTAAAGATAGAGGACTTTTCAGGCATAAAAAAACGGTATGCTTCTGGACATCAATTTCAGCATACCGTCAATTATTTATATGGGAACAAGCAATACCCACGTTATTATTTTCGGTAAAACTGCTAATCGGCTTTATACATAATTATAAATAATTTTGCTAACTTATTTAAGCTATTGCTAATTTTATATAAGTTTCTAAATTTGTGATAAAATCAATGTATTAATAAATATCTGTTTATTTGTATTTTGATATAAGATTTATGCTTGAGTTGATATATTTTTGGTGTAATTTTATTGATTCTTTGAGTTCTGAATATATTTTATATGATTTTTCTATAATAGCATCAAAAGATTTTTCATTACTGCTCTGCGTTATAGCTCTTATTGTGTCTTGTAAAAGAAATCCTGCTATATTTCTTCCGCTTTGGGAAAGAATATTTTCATCTGCCTCATCAAGCTCGCCAAGAAGTTTCTGTATACCATTATTTTCTAAAGATTTTTTACCGCGGCAATGGTTAAGAAGAGCTTCTGAAGATATTACAGCTTTATCCACAACTATAATAAGATTATTTAAAGAATCTGAAAGAGCATATAACACATTTTCTGTTTTATTAAGAGTATCAAAACCTTGCTTTTCCTTATATTTTTTTATAAAAGTTCTGACTAAATCAATTTTACTGTCAATAATTTCTCTTATATCAGGCTTTTCCAAAACAGATTTAAGATCCGTAATTTCCATATTTTTAATTTTTACGCCATTTTGGGATAAATTAAATGTTTTTAAATTGTGCATTGCTAACTGTTCTTCAAACCATTGCTTATATATCTCAAGTCTTTTATCTGTAAAAACAGTTTTGCCGTTATTGCTTTCTGTTTCAATAAGCGATGCATCTGTAATAAGTGAAAAATCCATATCAGAAGCAGGGCGAAGTCTTCCTGAAAGAGTATGTGCTCTTTCTTCAAAAAAACTTCCTTTAAAATGGGTTTTTTTATCAGGATAACCAAGATCAAGCCCTGCAAGAAAAGCTTCGGAGCAGCCTGCCTGCCGCGCAAAATCCCATGCGCTTGTTGCAACAGAGCCGCCTGCTCCTATTTTTCCCCTGTGAAAAGTAGCATTTTCAAAATATTGCCCTAAAGGAAAAATTGATCCTGAAAAAAATTTATAATTTTTAAAATTTCTGAATATTCCGCTATATGTTGATGGCTCAGAAATAAGTATTGAATCACAGCCAAAACTTCTATCAAGATGGCGAGAATTCCAGTACTGTGGATCGACAACTATTAATATATCAGGCACAACTCCTGCAGCAACAGATGCGTTAAACGATGTATCAACTGCAATAATAAGATATTTTCTGGCAATTTCTTTAAAATATGGAAAGACAGCATCAAGAGACGGGCCTCCTGCCACAATCATGGCAGGTATGCCAGAAAAAATATTTTGTATATCAATAAGCCCGGGATAGAGCGCAAATTCAGGAAGATTTTTTGACAGGTTTTTTACCCACACTTTTCCAAACCGTCTTAAAGTATTATTGTTTACCTCTTTTCTTGATATATATGCTGAAACTGCTTTTTTTACTTTATCAAAATATTCCTGGTTTATACTGTATTCTGAAATTATCTGAAAATAATTGATTTTTTCAAATTGATTGGTATTTAAAATTATAG
>JAVBQS010000013.1:0-5625 GCA_031548835.1 Spirochaetia bacterium | reverse complement strand
GGGAGTAGGAATACTTGGAAATGCTGCAACTAACATTGCTTTTCCTCTTACAACAATAAGCACTTCTATTGCTCTTCTTCTTGGAGTAGGAAGCGCATCTAATTTTAATCTTAATCTTGGCGCAGGTAACAGCGAAAAAGCTGCATGCATTGCAGCTACTGGCATTTCAATGATGGCAATATGCGGTATTCTGCTTAGCGCAATTGTTATTATATTTTTAAAACCTTTATTACATGCTTTTGGAGCAACAGTTGATGTTTTTCCTTATGCTCTTACATATACAGGAATAACATCTTTTGGCCTGCCTTTTATGATTTTAACCACAGGATTCAGCACTCTTATACGTTCGGATGGAAGCCCTGCATATTCCATGATGTGTGTATTTTCAGGCGCTATTTTAAACACAATTCTTGATCCTATTTTTATTTTTGTATTTGATATGGGAATTGCAGGCGCTGCAATAGCTACAGTTATTAGCCAGTTTGTATCTTGCTTTCTTGCTGTAAGATATATCTTTAAATTCAAAACAGTAACTTTTAAAAAAGAATATTTTATCCCGCGGCTAAGTTATTTTAAAGCTATTGCATCGCTTGGCGCTGCCTCGTGTTTTAACCAGCTTGCAATGACTCTTGTGCAAATTACAATGAATAATACACTTAGGCATTATGGAGCTTTGTCCAATTATGGCAGCGAAATTCCTTTGGCTGTTGTTGGCGTTATTTCAAAAGTAAATATAGTTTTTATGGCATTTGTTCTTGGAGTTGCGCAGGGATGCCAGCCTATTGTTGGTTTTAATTATGGGGCTAAAAATTATGAACGTGTAAAAAAAACCTATATAAGAGCAATAATTTCTGTTTCTGTTATTGCTTTTATAACTTTTTTATGTTTTCAGCTTTTTCCAGGAAAAATTGTAAGCATTTTCGGACAAGGCAGCGAAATATATTTTCATTTTGCTGAACGTTACTTTCGCATATATATGTTTCTCATTTTTTTAAACGGCATTCATCCTGTTACTGCAAATTTTTTTACTTCAATAGGAAAGGCTGCAAAAGGTATTTTACTTTCAATGACAAGGCAAATATTATTTCTTTTTCCTCTTATTATAATTTTCCCTGTTTTTATGGGAATTGACGGAATTATGTATGCAGGTCCTGTTGCAGATGGCGCAGCTGCAATTCTCTGTTTTATTCTTATTAGCAGGGAATTTCGAAAAATTGATATGCTGGAGAAAGGAAAAAATTGTTTATAAATATTAGAGATGGCAGATTTATTACATTAATATAATTTTGTTATTTCTCTTTTTGCTTTATGCCCATAAATAAAATAATAAAGAACAGTCAAACAAAGTATAAATACTGCCATAACAAGGTAAAGTTCTCTAAAACTAACTGTAGTCTGTATCAATAATCCTAAAAGAAAAGGGCCTAAACCGCCGCCAAGATCTGCCATTATATAATATGTCGAAGAGGCAAGATGAACTCTTTCATAGGGGGAAACTTTTAATGCAATAGCATTTGCACAGGAAAAAAATGTTCCATATCCTAATCCTATTAATACAGCAGCGCAAAGTAATAGAATTCCGTTATGCGAAAGCCATATTAAAAGCATTCCTGCTGCAAAAAGAAAAAAAGCAGGATACATAATTATATTTGCGCCTTTTTTATCATATATCTTGCCTGTTATAGGCCTTGATATAAGAACAAATATAGAATAAACCAGAAAAAATATTTTACTGTTTTCTATTATGCTGCTCTCTTTTGTAGATTCTGCAAATTTTGGCAAAAAAGCAAGAACACTGGTATATGCAATTACAACTAATGTGCACATTAATGAAATTGGAGCAGCTTTTTTTTCAAAAAAATCATGTATTGAAATTTTAGAGTATGCAACTTGTTTATTTGCATTTTCCTTATCTTTTTTAAAACCAATAAATATGGAAACCAGTATACTTATAACAACCAATGCTACACATAAAAATAAAATATATGTAAAAGTTTTATTTTGGTTCAGATAAAGTCCTATAAGAGGCCCAAAAGCAGATGCCAGTGTCATGCTTAATCCAAAAAAACTTACTCCTTCTCCCTGCCGTTCTTTTGGAATAATATGCGCTGCAATTGAACCTGTTCCTGTAGCGCTAATGCCGAATCCTATTCCATGAAAAAATCTTACAATAAAAAATATAGACAGGTTAGATACAAAAAAATAAAGGCACGAAGTTGCAAAATAAAAAACAAGTCCAATATAAAGCGTTTTTTTATATCCGACTTTTTTTATCATTCTGCCTGCAGCAAGACGGGCAATAAGTGCTCCGAAAATAAATATGCCTGTGGCAAGGCCTGCTTCGCCTGTTTTAGCATTAAGTATATCTATAGCATAAGATGCTGTTGTTACAACCAATAAATAATAGACAAAATAGATAAATAAATTTGCAGCAAAATTTATGGTAAAGTTTTTAGTCCATAATTTTGGTTCCATAATATTAAAACTTGCTCCTGATTCCCAACTTAAAGTCTGGAATAATTTTATAAATATTTTTTAGTTTGTGAAATAAGTATTAATGTTTTTTAAATTTATTTTAATAATAATCTTATCATTTATTTCTCTAATTATAGAATAAAATATTTTTATAGAATTTGATGTTAAATTGATTTTTTAAAAATAGTTATACAATCCATTGAATTTTATTTATATAAAAAGGTTACTGCTTTTTAAACAGTAACCTTTTTATTGTTTTTGTATTATTAAACTATTTTGTAAATATTATGGTTTTACAATTATGTTTTTGAGGCCTGGGAATTTTTTAATATCTTTATCAATACTTTTTAGCCTGTCTTTGTTAACATAATTTTTATCCTGGAAGCTGTATTTAAACTTTGTATGAATATCATAGCTTCCGTCAAGAAGAGCTTTTGTATCTTCTGTCATAACAAGTTCTTCATCAGTTGGAATTACAAATATTTTTACTTTTGAATCTGCTGTTGAAATTTCTGTTTCTGCATTTCTTGTCATTGAATTTTTGTTTTTTTCAGGATCAATTTTAATTCCAAACTCTTCAAGACCTGCTGTTGCAAGAAATCTTGTATCAGGCCCTCTTTCTCCAACACCTGCTGTAAATACAATAGCATCAACTCTTCCAAGTGCAAAAGAATAGGAGCCGATATATTTTTTAATCCTGTATGATTCCATCTCCTGAGCAAGTATTGCTCTTTCGTTGCCTTCATGCGCTGCAATTTCAATATCACGCCTGTCTACCCATTTTTCTGTTATTCCAAGAACACCGCTTTTTTTGTTAAGAGCATTTTCTGCCTGCTCCGGTGCCATGCCTGTTTTTTTTATCATGAAAAACGGAATGGCTGGGTCAATATCGCCGCTTCTTGTTCCCATAATAAGGCCTTCAAGAGGAGTAAGCCCCATAGATGTATCATAGGAAACTCCATTTTTTACAGCATTCATACTTGAACCATTGCCAATATGGGCAATTATAAGATTTGTCTTAAATGGATCTTTTCCAAGAAGCGCCGCAGCTCTTTTTGCTGTGTAGAGAAATGATGTTCCGTGAAAACCATATCTTCTTACTCCATATTTTTCATACCATTCATATGGAAGAGCATAAAGATATGATTTTTTTTCCATTGTCTGATGCCATGCAGTATCCATAATTGCACAGTGCGGAACATCTGGAAGTTCTGCTTTTGCTGCTTTTATGCCTATAATATTTGCAGGATTGTGAAGAGGCGCCAAATCCTGGATAGAATTAAAGTTATGTATAACTTCATCATCAATAATTATTGATTTATTAAATTTTTCACCGCCGTGAACTACTCTGTGGCCCACTGCTTTTATATCTTTGATAGAACTGATTGCGCCAACTTTAGGGTCAATAAGAGTTTTCATTATAAGGTCAATTGCTTCCTTATGGGTAGGGCATGAGTGTTCAAGTTTATATTCATCTTTTCCGCTTGCATTATGTTTAATAAAAGATCCGTCAAGCGAAATTCTTTCAACAATACCGTTTGCAAGTACTTCTTTCTTATCCCAATCATAAACCTGGTATTTTAAAGAAGAACTACCGCAATTAAGTGTGAGAATTATCACAAATTTCCTCCAAATCAGTTTTTTCATCAATTTTGCCTTAAATCAATGAAATATACAAGTAAAAAAAAATTACTATTGTGAAGCAAAAGAGCTAAATATGCTGTTTTTATTTTTGTAAAAACAATGGATGGAAAAATGATAGTTATAATTTTTCTTTTAATAATATTTCCCATGTTTATTTTTGCAGAAAAAAGGCCGGGAAGGGAATTATTATTAAAAATACAGACTGATAATGAAAACAGGGCAGAAGGCCTTGTTTCAGTGGGAAATTCAAAATATCAGATTATATTTATGGAATTTAAAGAGCCTGGAAAAGAGATTTTAAATATATATACTCCTTATGCTCTCCTGGGCCGAATTGCATCCGCCGGTTTGTTAAAAGAAATAAAAAACCCTGTGTCGCACTATCCAGCTTCGCAAGTGTTTAATGAAAAAACCCAAATTATCCCTGACCGTAAATTAAAAGAGACAGGAAATAACGGAATAAGAATTGATGCAGGAAATATTTTGTCAGGTTTTATGGAAGAAGGGGAAAGCAGTTTAAGCCATCTTTCCTGGAGAGGCCTCTATTCCGGCCAAAAAATAGGTGAAAAAATATTAATTAATTTTGCCGTTGCTGAATATAAAGAAAGAGATGATAGCGAGAGTGATATATGGTATTCTGACCGCAAAATAAGATATGGAAGAAAAGTTATTAATAGCGCTTTTTCTATATCATATAAAAATAGTTTTTGGGGAATAAATGGCGCGGGAGCTATAAATTATTATAAAGGGGCAGATAACGGCATCTATTTCAGGCTATCGCCATATTTAAAATATTCATTTATAAGATTTGATTTTCTGCTTTCAGGAACAAATGACAGTTATATAAAGCCTGATGGAACGCTATCTTCAACAGCATTAAGAAAAGGAGCATCAGCGCTCCTTACTCCTTTTCCATGGATAAGATTTAATGTCAGATATGTAACTGATGTATTGCAGAAAAAAGAAAGCGATATAAGATATGGGGGATATACCGAAGAACTGTTTGGTTCTGTTATTTTTAAACCATGGTTTTTTGAAAGCGGAGCATCTGTAAAAAACAGAAATATTTATAAAGATAATTATTTTGATAACTATATGGATACAGCTATCTCAATAGGTTTAAAAGCAGGCTTTAATAAAATAGTTTTTGAAAAAAAAGAGACTTATAAAAATTATGATAAAATTTCGCAGAGTTACAAGCTTGAAGCAGGTACAAAAATAAAAAATTTTACAATTTATTTATGCGGAAAAATCAAAGAAGAAATAGATGAAGAAGAAAAAAGTGTTATGGGAAGGCTGAATTTAAAAATTAGAAATTTCTCTCTTTTTAGCAAATATGAAATTGTTTCGCTTGAAAAGAGAGATTCAGCGCCTAAGATGTTGAATACTTATTCTGCTGGACTGGAGGCTAGATTTTAAGAAGAAATTTTGCTGTTTCAAAATAAATTGTAAGTCCGCTAACATCAATAAATGTTGACATATGAGGTTGTCCACAATGTCTCCAAA
>JAVBQS010000053.1:0-4132 GCA_031548835.1 Spirochaetia bacterium | reverse complement strand
TTACCTTGCCTGAAACCTGCTGGACAAATACATATTTTATTCCGCAGGAAGCAATACAAAAAGCATTTCTGAAAAAAAATGCAGGAAATAAAGCAGCAGAAGCTTTTGTTAAATATATGAAGTATGAAGCTGGGTTGTATTCAAAATATAAACAGTATTATGGATATGTTTTTTATATTGGCAAAAAAATATAAAAACAGATTATACTGCCACTTTGTCTGACAGAGTGATTTACAGACATGTGTGACATGCGCCAAGTCTGCTGAGCTTGTGACTATTCCCTGTCATTTTTATTAAATTGAGTATAAGCAGGAGCGTTGTGCGAAATGGTGTAAGGTTTTTATATCAAACAAAAAACTGTTTTATGGAAGGAATATAAAATGGCAATCAAGCTAAAAGATCATTACAATATAGATTATACTCAATCATTAGGCAAAAAAAGAAAAGCAATATATCAGGATTTTGCAGAAAAAAGATCATCAAATATATAAGAAAAATATTGAAGATAAAGAATTTATAGACTGGCAGGATGTATTTGTTGAAGCTTTTGAACATACACTTATTTTAGGACCTGAACTTGAAAAAGAAACAGGAATGTTTAGTGATGGATGGTAGCTTTGGCCTATTGGCAGATATGTGGAAAAACATGGTGCAGAAGATGTAAAAATATCTTTAGATTTTATGGAAACTATTTCCCCAGATCCAGTAATTAAAATAGTGAAGTGCTGTCAAATACAGAAAACATAATTTATAAAGGTAAAAAATTTAATAAAAAATATTTTATAAAAATATAAATATAAAATCAGAATATAAAATATGAGAACGCAAAAAATCATGACTTGCCAATTTTGAAAGAAATGGGAAAAAATATTATAAGGCATAGTTATAAACCATTTTTGGGGAAAGAACTTGCAGAATACTATATTTCATCTGGTTTTTTGAATAATGAATAAGAGAAGTTGTATTGTTTATTGGAGAAGAATATGAAAAAAATATTTTTATTTTTAGAGCCTTTTTCAAAATGAGAAGGATATAGCAAAAACAGGGACAACTCACTAAGATAGATAATAACTCACAAAACCTATCAAGGAGCGTCCCTGTATGAGCAATATAACAGAAATCGTCGGAGGAAAACAGTATCTGTTTGAAGGCTTTCATGAATTGCAGGAGTTTTTTGAAGAGCATCTGAGCAAGGAGCATCGTTCCTTCATAAGGATACCGCACGTAATAGAAAACATTGTTAAAGTCAGACATAGTTATAAAGGGATAGGCCGAAGATCCTATGAGTATCAATTATTTTTCCGAGCATTCTTTGCCCAGAACTATTTTAGAATACCCAGTATGACGTTACTGATAAAAACACTCCAATCAGATCCGAACCTCAGACAACTCTGTGGATTTAAAAGGGTTCCAAGCATAGCTACCTTTTCCCGTAGGCTCAAGGATCTCAGTGATGCCTATTTGATGGATGAGATACTTGAAAAGCTGGTGAAAAAAGCATACAGAGCTCTTCCGGCGATGCATCTGTGCCGGGATTCAAGTGTCATTGCAGCACGGGAGAAAGTAGTGACCAAAGAACGGACAAAGGGCCAAAAAGAGGGAAAAAAGCGCGGCAGACCCTCTAAAAACGTTGAAAAGAGAAAAAAAGAAGTATCAAATCTTGAAAAGCAGCTATCCATGGCCCCCAAAGATATTATCAAAACATTGAACCAAACATGTTCCTGGACCTGTAAAACGAACAGTCAAGGTAAAATAGCGTATAGTAAGGGCTATAAGCTGCATCTTGATGTGAGCGACATTGGCTTTCCTATAAGCGCGATCATAACCGGTGCGAATGTCCATGACAGTCAGGTTGCCATTCCTCTGGAAAAAATGAGTGATAGCAGACTGCTTCATTTTTATTCATTGATGGATTCAGCCTACGATGCAGAACCGATATATAGACTCATCCGGCGCCGTCATCATGTCCCCATTATTGATCCCAATGTGCGCAACGATAAGCAACGGGCGCCACTGGATCCGGCAAAACAAGAGCGCTACAAGATACGCACAACTGTTGAACGTTCCTATTCTCATTTAAAAGACCGGCTGCTTCCCCAAATAATATACGTAAAGGGATGTTGCAAAGTATCATTTTTCCTGATGATTGGAGTAATTCTTTTGGCTGCACTAAAATGTCTTCAGTATTTCCCTCATCAATTTAGGCTATTTTGAAAAAGGCTCAATTATAAAGGATTTATTGTAGGAGAAATAAAATCTTTTAAATTATTATTTCATAAAGAAAAAGTTGAAGTATTATTAGGTTTATATAAACAATACTATTTTAATATAATTGCTGATGGCGCTATTCTTGAAAAAATGAAAATTGAAGGATCAGATAAATCAAGATTGGTAATTTATATTAAAAAATGGCAATGAGAAAATAATTAATAAGATTACGACAATTGAAAATGAAGAAATTGATAAAAATAAATATTATTTAGGATATTAAAATATTTCTCAGATATTTTTCTTCATGCCTCTTTTTATTATCTGATGCTTTTTGATTTATCACTCCCTGAGAAGCTCTTTTGTTTTCATTATTTCATTAACTGATATTAGAAATTATTGGACCCATAAATTAAATAAAATATCTGAAAAGTGTTTTAAAAAACTATTGACTGCAGCAGTATTTAATAGAATGATTAATATATATGAAAAAAACATTGAAAAATACAAATGCTATAAGTAATATCAATCCCGGAGTTGATGAATATATAAACAAATCTGAAAAATGGCAAATAGAGACAAAAAAATTGAGAAAAATTATTCTTGACTGTAATCTTTATGAAGATTTGAAGTGGGGCAAACCATGTTATATATTTCAGGGAAAAAATATTGTTTTAATACAGGGGTTTAAAGAATATTGTGCTCTTTTATTTTTTAAGGGTGCATTGTTGCAAGATGTAAATAGCATTCTTGTTAAAATGGGAGACAATACCCAGGCAGGACGTCAAATAAGATTTACCAATATCAGTGAAATAGTTAAGCTTGAGCCTGTTATGAAAAAATATATTTATGAAGCTATTGAAATTGAAAAAAAAGGTTTGAAAGTTGATTTTAAAGAAAATATAAAATTAATAATTCCTGAAGAATTTAAAAACAAATTGAACAAAAATTCTGAATTGAAAATTGCTTTTAATTTATTAACGCCTGGCCGGCAAAGAGCATATATTATTTATTTTTCTGCACCCAAACAGCCAAAGACAAGGGAGGCGAGGATTGAAAAATATATGCAGAAAATTCTTGGCGGTAAAGGACTAAATGATTGAAGAATTTAGTTGAAATATAAATTAATCAAATTCTAGCTATTCCTTTTTATTCATTAAATCATATTAATATAAACAATATCTTTATTATGTAAAATTTCCGTATGTATCTGTCAGCGGCCTTACAATAATTTCATTTTTTTGCAAATATTTTATTCCTTCCATTGCAGCTTGTGCGGCAGATGTTGTTGTTGTGTATGGCAGCTTGCGTTTTACAGCTTCTATTCTTATCTCTGTATCTCCTCTTTCTGCAAACCTTCCAAGAGGAGTGTTTATTAAAAGCGCAAATTTTTTATTTGCCATATGGTCTATTACATTTGGATGTCCTTCATGAATCTTTAATATTACTTCTGCAAATATTCCATTTTCAAACAGAAAATTTGCTGTTCCTCTTGTAGCTGCAATTGGAAATCCCATAGCATGTAATTCCTTTACAATAGGAAGAATTGTCTTGCGGTCATTTTTATGAACAGAGACAAATATTTTTCCCTCAACAGGTATTTTTGTTCCTGCTGCAATCTGTGCTTTTGCAAAAGCTTCTCCAAAGCTGTCTCCTGTGCCTATTACTTCGCCTGTTGATTTCATCTCCGGCCCAAGAAGCGGATCAAAATCTGAAAATCTATCAAAAGAAAAAACAGCTTCTTTTACAGCCCAGCCTGTTACAGGTTTTCCAACTCCCATATAGCATTCATCATTTATAAATAATGCTTTTTCTGTTGCAAGATTCTGTTTTTTTAAATCTATGCCTCTCCAGATTTTTACTGCTGACTGAATAAGATTTATTCCAGATGCCTTGGATAAAAATGGAACAGTTCTTGAAGCTC
>JAVBQS010000116.1:0-8677 GCA_031548835.1 Spirochaetia bacterium | reverse complement strand
AGTTTTTTTAGCATATATTCCTGAAGAAGATATTCTGTAGTCTTTTGACTAAACATTTTCAGGAAAAAAAATCGTATTTTTCCAAAAACAGAAACTTCTTTATATATTTTATATATATTTTTCTTATCAGCTATTTTATTATTAAAAAATTCTTCTTTTATATATATTTTATCAGAATTGTTTTCTTTAACAGCATTTGATTGGTTTAATATTTCCTTAAGTTCATTAAGCATGTCTCTTCTTTCTTTATCGCGGAGTTCTTGTGAAAGCTGCTCAAATCCTTTTACTGCCATAGATAATATTTAAATTTATAAAATGTATAAGGTCAAGCAATATTTTTATAATTTAATCTCTTGGTGTTTAGAATTAGGAGAAAAGTTGTTTTTTTAATTTTATAAACAGCTTTATCTATTAAAATGGATAAAGCTGTAAAAACTATTTTCTATAATCATAATCTCCAATAAGATTACCTGCTTTATCCATTTTTTTAATTGTATATCTGTATAGGTTTCCTTTTGGATCAAAAAACCGTTTTATTATTGTATCATCTTTATATTCATAGGTTTTATAATTTTTAAGAGACCCATCCTGCCTGTACTCATTCTCTTTTACTCTGCGGCCCTGTGAATCAAGTTCATAAATCTCATAATCATCAAGATTATGTTTCGAATTATATACTGATTTTTTTATAACAATTCCATCATTATTATATTCATAAATATTTGTCACCAGATCTGCTGTTCCTTTGGTAATAGAAAAAACTTCTCTGACAAGCTGCCCTTTCTCATTATATTCAAAGACAGCATCATCATAAATTTTAAAACCAGGAAACGGAGCAGTAGCATCAACAGCTGCTGCTGCAAAAGTTGTGTTTGCGGCTGGAACAACAGGAGAGGTGGTAAGACAACCTGCTGCAAAAAATAAAACAATTACACTCAATAAACCAAGATAGATATTTTTCTTTTTCATAAACATTATTGTATTATATAATTAGATTTTTCTCAAATTTTTTATTCTTCAGATTTCTTTCTGTCTAAACCGCCCGGCCTATCCAGACAAAGACCGCCAAGCCGCCCATCCCTTATATCTGTCAATAGAATTCGCGCTGTTTTATCACTATCAATTTTTCCGCCAGCAACAAGACAACCCCGTCTTTTTCCTATCATTTGAAAAATATCTGAAAGAGAATTTTTTTCTATATCTGTTAAATCTATTCCATATCTTTCTGAAAGCTTTGCAGGATATAGCTCTTTTAAAAGTTCTATTGCTTTATAAGCTATATCATCCCTGTAAAGAATACTGTCTTTAACACTTCCCAATATTGCAAGCTTTTCCCCGGCAAGAGGATCTTCAAATTTATGCCAAAGAACACCGGGAGTATCTGTAACTTGAAGCTTATCTGACACATTTATTTTTTTAAGTTCTCTTGTTACTCCGGGAGTATTTCTTACATCCTGTTTTCTTTTTCCCGCAAGGGAATTAAGAAGCGCTGATTTGCCGACATTTGGAACTCCAATAATCATTACACGTACTGCTCTTTTTCCAAACCAGGCTGAATCTTTGCAAAGCAGGCGGCACTTTTCTATTATACCGGGAATATTTTTTCCAGAAACAGCAGAAACAGCTATAACCTCTCTTTTTCCGCTGCTATTTTTAAAATATTGTATCCATTCATCTATTACTATTTTATCTGCAAGATCTGATTTATTAAGAACAATAACAACAGGTTTATGCTCTGCTATTTTTTCAATCATGGGATTGCGGCTTGAATAAGGAATTCTTGCATCAAGTATTTCAAGAACAACATCAACCTTTTCAATTTTTTCTTTTATCTCTCTTATTGTTTTTGCCATGTGGCCGGGAAACCACTGAACAGCCATAAAAAAATCTCCATCAGGATAGTTTAATACATACAAGGCCTGCTGTTACAAGAATTATACCTGCAATTTTTCCAATAGTAACTTTTTCTTTTAAAAATAAAAACCCAAGTATAGAACCTATTACTATGGAAAATTCTCTTAAAGCAGATACATATCCTGCTTTTGCTTTAGTAAAAGCAAAAAGAATCATTAAATAAGAACCTAATGCGCCATAACCAATTATAGCGCAATATTTCCATTTTTCTTTAAAAATCCCTTTTATTTGAGGAAACCCTTTTCTATAGACAAAAGGTGTCATAACAACAAGAGCCATCATATCTTTAAAATTAAGATAAACAATAGGATTTATATATGAAACACCCTGTTTATCATTTATTGAATAAATAATAATTGTAGCTCCTACTCCAAGAGCATAGATTATTGGCTGCAGATCTGCCTTTAATAATTTTTTCTTTATACTTATTGAAAGAACACCTAAAAAAATCAGGCTTATTCCTATAGTTCCTAAAGAAGAAAATGTTTCTCCAAGAAGAAAATGCGCTGTAATAGCAGTTCCGGCAATTCCTGTCCCTCTTGATATTGGATATACACTTGAAATATCTCCGCTTTTATATGACAAGTTAAGAAATAAATAATAAAAAATATGGGAGACTGCTGTTACTACCATAAAGTTTAAGCTACGGAGATCAAACCCCTGTTTTGAAATAATAAATAAAGAAAAAGGTAAAAGTGTAAGGTTTGCCATCCAGAGGCCAATTAATGTAACTGGAAGATTTCCTGATACTTTTTTACTTATAAAATTCCAGCAAGCATGGCTTACTGAAGAAAAAAGAACAAGAGAAAAAATAGCTATATTCATACTTTTCCTATATAAAAAAGAAGAGACTTGCCTTTTGCATTATTTTGATGAAATCTTTTCCCAGGAATCTTTTAGCGTGACAGTTCTGTTAAAAACCAATTTTTCTGCGCAGCATTTCCTGTTGTCAAGACAAAAATAGCCCTGTCTTAAAAACTGAAATCTTTCATCTGCTTTTGCATCTGCAAGAGAGAATTCAGCTATGGCAGAATCCAAAATTTCAAGAGAGTCTTTATTAAGATTTTTTATAAAATCGCCGTCTTCCTCGGGATCAGCTTTTAAAAACAGATTATTATATAAACGCACTTCCACTTGTATTCCATGGGAAGCCGATACCCAATGGGATGTTCCTTTTACTTTTCTTCCATCATCTGTCCAGCCGCCTTTGCTTTTAGGATCATATTCACAGATAACTTCAACAACATTTCCTGCTTCATCTTTTTTATAATCAACACATTTTACATAATAAGCATGCTTAAGCCTTACTTCGCCCCCGGGAGAAAGCCTGAAATATTTCTTCGGAGGATCTACCATAAAATCTTCTTTTTCAATATATAGATATTTTGAAAAAGGAATCTTTCTTGTTCCTGCAGAAAGATCTTCAGGGTTATTTTCAGCATCAAACCATTCAACCTGGTCATCTGGATAATTTTTTATTGTAACTTTAAGAGGATCAAGAACAACCATTCTTCTCTGTGCCCTTTTGTTAAGATCTTCCCTTAAACAATATTCAAGAAGAGCATAGTCAACAATGCTGTCTGCTTTTGCTATTCCTATTCTGGAAGCGAATTCATGAATTGCTTCAGGAGTATAACCTCTTCTTCTAAGGCCAGAAATTGTAGGCATTCTGGGATCGTCCCAGCCTGAAACATATCCTTCTTTTACAAGCCTTAAAAGCTTTCTCTTGCTCATAACAACATATGAAAGATTAAGCCTTGCAAATTCTATCTGCTGAGGATGTGCATCTATTTCAGTCTTTTCCACTGCCCAGTTATAAAGAGGCCTGTGGTCTTCAAACTCAAGTGTACAGAGTGAATGAGTAATTTTTTCTATTGCATCAGAAAGTGCATGGGCATAATCATACATTGGATAAATACACCATTTGTCCCCTGTTCTGTGATGTGTAGCAAATTTAATTCTGTATAAAACAGGATCGCGCATATTTATATTTGGAGATGCCATATCAATTTTTGCACGGAGAACAACTTCCCCTTCCTTAAATTTGCCAGCCTTCATTTTTTCAAAAAGTTCAAGATTTTCTTTTACACTTCTGTTTCTGTATGGGCTTTCTTTTCCAGGTTCTGTAAGTGTTCCCCTGTATTCTCTTATTTTATCAGAATCAAGAGAATCAACATAAGCAAGCCCTTTTTCAATTAAAAGTACTGCATAATTGTATAATCTATCAAAATAATCTGATGCATAAAAAAGCTTGTCCCCCCAGTCAAAGCCAAGCCATTTTACATCTGTTTTTATTGATTCTGTATATTCAACATCCTCTTTCTCAGGGTTTGTATCATCAAAACGCAGGTGGGTAATTCCTCCATACTGCTTTGCAATTCCAAAATTAAGGCATATGGATTTTGCATGTCCAATGTGGAGATAGCCATTAGGCTCGGGAGGAAAACGGGTAATTACTTTTCCATTATTTTTTCCTGCAGCAAGATCATCTTCAATTATTTTTTGTATAAAGTTTTTTAATATAGTTTTATTTTCTTCCATAAAAATTATCCATTTCTTTAAATATTGAGGCTTTTTCCCTTTTACATTTTATAAATTTTATTAAAAAAGAGATATAGATTTTAGAAAAAATATATATTATTCAAATTAAAAATTACAAAGTATATTTTGATGCAAAATTAAACAAGGGCAATATAAATCAACTAATTATATATCGCCTGATGCAGAAATACTTTACTTATAATATATTGATAATATTATATATTTATTTTGCTATTATGTCAAAAATTCGCTCAAGATCATCTTTTGAAAAATAGGTTATCTCAATTTTACCTTTTGAAAGAGTTCCGCTAAGATTTACCTTTGTTCCAAAAATATCGATAAATTTCTGTTCAATTCTTGCAACATCAGGGCTTTTTTTCTTTTTTAAAGAATCTTTTTTTTCATCCTGTGCCGCGCCCCGAATTCCTTTATTAAGGTCGGCAGCCTGCTTTTCTGCTTCTCTTACAGAAAGCGCGCCTGAAATTATTCTGCTAAAAAGTATGCGCTGGTCTGCCGGATTTACAACAGAAAGAATAGCTCTTGCATGGCCGGGAGTTATATCTTCGGAAGAAAGAGCATCCTGCATATCCTGCGGCATTTTTAAAAGCCTTAAACTGTTTGCAATAGTAGACCTGTTTTTTCCAACCTGTTTTGAAAGCTCATCCTGTCCTATATTGTAATTTTTAATAAGCATTGAAAATGCTTTTGCTTCTTCAATTGGAGAAAGAGCTTCCCTTTGTATATTTTCAATAAGCGCAATTTCCAGTTTTTCTTCTTCACTTAACTCTTTTTCAATTACAGGAACTTCTTTTAATCCTGCAATTATTGCTGCCCTGAATCTCCGCTCGCCTGCAATTATCTGATATTTTTCATCTTTTTTTTCAACCAAAATCGGCTGAAGTATGCCTTTTTCTTTTATAGATGAAGCAAGCTCTTTCAGCATCTCTTCATCAAATTCTTTTCTGGGCTGGTCCGGATTTGTCACTAATTTTCCAATATCTGCAAAATGTCCAAAACCTCCACTATCTCTATTTTTAACATTTTCTGTATCGGAAAAGTTTTCACCTTTGCCTGTTGTCTGGAACAGAGCTTCAAGCCCTTTTCCCAATGCTTTTTTAGACACGGGTTATCACCTCTTCTGCAAGATGTTTATAGCTTTTTGCGCCGGAAGATTCTTCTTTATATTTATTTATGGGAAGGCCGTGCGATGGAGCTTCTGAAAGAGCTACATTGCGGGGAATAACTGTTCTAAAAACTTTTTCCTTAAAATATCCTGTTACATTTTTTACAACTTCATTTGCAAGATTTGTTCTTATATCATACATTGTAAAAATTATACCGCCGATAGATAATTTTTTGTTAAGCCCTTTTTGGATATCTGCAACTGTCTGAACAAGAAGAGTAAGCCCTTCCAGTGCAAAATATTCGCATTGAAGAGGTATAAAAACATAATCAGCAGCGACAAGTCCGTTAAGTGTAAGTATTCCAAGCGACGGGGGGCTGTCTATAAAAATATAATCATATTGCCTGCTGATCTTATCCACAGCTTTTTTTAAAAAAAATTCCTTATCATCCTGATCAACAAGCTCAACATTTGCTCCTGTAAGATTTATATTGGCAGCAATTGCAAAAAGATTTTCCACCGGCGTTTTCTGAACAACATCAGCAATTTGGGCTTTTCCGGAAAGAACTTCATAGATACCATTTCCTGTTTTATCAAGCCCAAGACTTGAAGAAAGATTTCCCTGCGGATCAAAATCAATAAGCAGAACTTTTCTTCCTGTTTCTGCTATATATGAGCCAAGATTAACTGCTGTTGTTGTTTTTCCCACACCGCCTTTCTGGTTGGCGAATACAATGACTTTACCCATTCTACTTACTATATAATAAAAGAGAGTTTTTGTCTTTAAAGAAAAGTCCTTGACTATTATATTTATTATTGTAATCTTTATGTAAAATATTGGTTAATACAATTTTAATTCAATATTTTTAATAAAGTCTGTTGAATATAGTATTTACTATATATTAATTTTAAAACTACGGCATAAATATTATAAACAGATTGTCAGGTTTGTTAATTTTTATTATATAAAATAGCAAAAAGATTATTAATGCTTTGAGTATTAATCAAAAATATATTGGAGAAATAAGATGCTTAAAGATGATGTTCAAAAAGCAATAAATGATGTAAGGCCCAGTCTCCAGGCTGATGGCGGAGACATAGAGCTTGTTAGTGTGAGCGATGATGGGAAAGTAAAAGTAAAATTAAAAGGAGCATGCCACGGCTGCCCAATGTCCCAGATTACATTAAAACAGGGTGTTGAAAAACATATAAAAAACAAAGTTCCGGCTGTTGTTTCTGTTGAATCTGTGTAGTATAATTTTACAATCTTAACATTACACAAAAGAGAGGTTTTTACTATAAAAATCTCTCTTTTTTTATTAAAAAAAAGAGTTTAGCTAAATCTTTTTTATTTATATGCCGTTAAATTAACAAGGGAAATTTATTTTTAGCCTTATCATCTTTAAATTTTATTATTAGAGAGCAAAATGGAAGCAAAAGAGATTTTGACATCTGAACAAAAAAAGTTTAAAAAACTTCTGCTCAGCTTACCTAAAACAGAAATTCATCTGCACCTCGAAGGGCTTGCATCAGTAGACACAATCTGGAAACTGATAAAGAAAAACAATCTGCAGTATAAAAATATAAATAGCAAAAGCGATCTGAAAAAGAAATTCCAGATTACCAGCCTGGAGGATTTTTTAGATCTCTTTATCAATATAATTCAAGGCAGCTTTCTGTCTGAGGAAGACATGGAATATCTGATAGATGATGCTGAGAACTATCTTATAAATAACAATATAGTATATGCTGAAATCTTTTTTGCTCCTTCTAAATTCCTTCAAACAGGTTTTGATTTTAAAAAAATAGTGAAAATTCTTACAGCAGGATCAGAAAAAATAAAGAAAAAACATGACAGGGATTTAAAATTTTTAATTGATGTTTCCCGCAGTTTTGGCGTTGAAAATGCAATGAAAAATCTTGATCTTTTGCTGGCAAATCCATCAAAGGCTTTAATAGGCATTGGGCTTGGCGGGTCAGAAATAAATGGGCCTGCCAAAGATTATGCAAAAGTATTTGAAAAAGCTATTTCAAAAGGCCTCCATGTTGTTGTCCATGCAGGCGAAGATGTAGGCCCGGAGTCGATATGGGATGCGCTAAATTATTTAAAAGCTGAAAGAATTGGCCACGGCATAAGCGCTATCCAGGATGAAAAGCTTATGAAATATCTTGCAGAAAAGCAGATTCCTCTTGAAGTTTGCCCGACAAGTAATATTTTTACAAAAAGGTATGTTAAAACACTTAAAGAACATCCTGTAAGAATCTTTTTTAGCAGAAATATGGATGTAACCATAAATACAGATGATCCTACTATTTTTTCAATAAATCTTATTGAAGAGTATATGAATCTTTTTATAGAAAATATTTTTACAGAAAAAGAACTTATACAGATTATAAAAAATGGAATCTATGCAACATTTCTTCCTGAAGCCAGAAAAAATGAGATCTGGAAAATGGTTGAAGCAAAACTTCTAAATTAAGAATTAAGATTTTATATATTAGACCTGTGCCATTTTACAGCAATTGCCGAAATCTATTATTGTTACATTACTTTAATGTTTCACGTGAAACATTAAAAAGTTATACAGCCAGACATTCTTCCAAAAAATAATTAAAAAGTAATAACCAGGAAATCTGCCATTTATAAAAAAGAAAAACCTTCTGCAATATTTGGCATTTGGAGATTTAAATTAATTATAATTACCTGGATTTATATAAAAAATATTAGCCTTTATTATAGAAATAGTTTTATATAACCTAAAATGTTTCACGTGAAACATTTTAGGCATATTCTGCCGGAAAACCTTTTATTCTTCTTCCGCTTCTGTGTCTTCTTCTTTGGAAACTTTTGCAATACTTACAAGAAAATCAGGCGGAGTAATATTTACAACTTTTACTCCGCTTGCAGACTTGCCCTGTATTGAAATTTCTTCTACTTTGATCTTTATTGTTGTGCCTTGAGAAGAGCTGCACATAAGCTGGTCTTTTTCTCCTACAGAAATAACTCCTATAATTTCTCCTGTTTTTTCTGTAGTTTTATATGCAATCTGGCCCCTAGTTCTTGTTCCATGGTGCTGGAAAAGATTATAATCTATTCTT
>JAVBQS010000041.1:0-2800 GCA_031548835.1 Spirochaetia bacterium | reverse complement strand
CCTAATGTTACTATTGTCAGCGCCTCCTCCACACTGCAGAAATAGCCGTTATATTCGATGTCCGTTTCTACTTCTGATAAATACTTCCATAGGCTTATTTTTTCCCTTCCCATTCTTTTATTATATATCATCTTGCCGCACTATTAATAGTTCTGTTTTTACTTATCTTTTTATTCTGCCTATTGCTAGGAGAGTTTTGGGGCAAAATTGATTTCCGTGTATTATTTGGTTTTTGAATAAAATAAAAATTTTGCTAACATGAGAAATTTGATATTTATTTTAATTTTTTAATATAAATTAGGAAATAAAATTTTATAAAGTTATCTTTTAAGCATGGAATTTTATAAAACAATTATCAGAAGCGCTGCTTTCCTTGACACATTCTATTATTTAGTATGATTATAATTTATGGCAAAGTTATTATTTGAAATTCATGATCCAGTTGCCATATTGTTATGTATTTTACTGGGAATATTACTGATCCTGATTTTCTTTCTAATAAAAAAAAATCGTTTCATATTAAAGAAAATCGAAAATGAGCTGCATAATAGAACTATAGAACTTGAAGCAAAAACCAGCATGGCAAAGGCTGCTTCAAAAGCAAAAAGTGATTTTCTTTCAAGAATGAGTCATGAAATACGTACCCCGCTTAATGCAATTATGGGGATGAATCAGATTGCGCTTAATTCAATTTCTATTGAAAAGATAAAAGAGTGTCTTAAAAAATCTGAAGATAATTCAAAACATTTACTTGGCATTATCAATGATATTCTTGATTTTTCAAAAATGGAAGCTGGCAAATTGCTGCTGGAAGAATCTTGTTTTAACCTTTGTGAAAGTATTGATTTTGTCTGTTCTATGTTCAAATCACAAATTTTAGCCAAGAGAATTAATTTAATTGTACAATCAGATAACATAAAATATAAATATATATATACTGATCCTCTAAGGTTAAATCAGGTATTAATAAATCTTTTATCTAATGCAATTAAATTTACAGAATTGGAAGGAACTGTTTCTCTTACAGCTTCAGAACTTCTTCATGTTGATCAGGAAGGAGTTTATAAATTTACTGTTAGCGATACTGGAATAGGAATAGCGCCTGATCAGGCGAAAAAACTTTTTACGCCATTTGAACAAGCTAACTATGATGTAAAACATAAATATGGGGGAACAGGATTAGGGCTTGCAATATCAAAAAGTATTGTAACTCTTATGGGCGGAGATATTGATCTTGATACAGAGCTTGGTAAAGGATCTATATTTTCATTTACTATCAGGGTAAAGTCGCAAAATTTCCCGGAAGCAGGTATTCCCAAAATTATAGAACAGGAAAAACCTGTTGCTGCACTTACTGGAAAACATCTTCTTGTAGTAGATGATATAGAAATAAATAGAGAAATAATAATATCTAATTTGGAAGATACTGGTGTTCATATTGATACTGCTGCAGATGGAAGAGAAGCATTTGAGAAGTTTATATCTTCTCCTTTAGATTATTATAATCTTATTCTTATGGATATGCAGATGCCTGTTATGGATGGCTGCGAAACTACTATAAAAATAAGGGGAAGCGGAAGAACAGATGCCTTATCTGTAAAAATTATAGCTATGACTGCTAATGTAATGGAAGAAGATGTAAAACGGGTGCATGAGGCTGGCATGGACAGCCATATGGGAAAGCCTCTTGATATAAATGAACTATATTCAATCTTAAAGGAATTATAATGAAAAGTTTAATGGAGAAAAAAGAATTACTTATTATCGGAGTTGCAATTATTCTGGTACTTTCTACAAGCATGTTTTCTCTCTTCTCAATTAAGACACTCCATGGAAATGCAAGAGTTGTAAATTTTGTAGGTATAGTCAGGGGAGCAACCCAGAAACTTGTGAAAGAAGAGCTTATGGGTTATAAAGATGATCAACTTATTGAAAGATTGAGCAATATTGTAACAGAACTTTTAAATGGGAAAGGAGAAAACAATCTGGTAGTTTTACATGATGAAAAATATCTTGAAAATATGTCAGAAGTCGAGGAAAAATGGACTTCTCTCAAGCAGGAGATTTATGCTGTAAGGTCTGGCGCAGATAAACAAAAATTATTTGATGATAGCCAGGAATATTTTGATCTGGTAAACAGAACTGTTTTTTCTGCTGAAGCATATTCCGAAGCTCAGGTAACCCAAATGAAAAAGCTTTTATTTGCTATAAATATAATATTTATTTTTCTTCTGTTTTTTGCAATGTTTTTTACTCTCCGCGGCATTGCATTACGGAGACGGGCTGATTCACTGGGAAAAATTGCTTATGTTGACTCTCTTACCGGAATGGATAACCGCGCAAGCTGCGAACGGCTTATCTGCAGGCTTAAAGAAACTCCTCCCTGTGAAAGTATTGTTGTCTGTATGTTTGATATGAATGATTTAAAGTTAACTAACGATTTTCTAGGGCATAAAGGAGGAGATAAAGTTATTAAAGAATTTGCCAAAATTATTAAACGCAATGCTGCTCCTTATGGTTTTATAGGCCGTTTTGGCGGAGATGAATTTTTAGCTATTTTTGAAAATTGTAATGATGGTATAGCTATAGATTATTTAAGCAATGTAAGAAAAGATGTGAATGACTATAATTCTCAAATGACAAATAATCTTGAAAAAATTAATTATGCAGCAGGATATGTTATTGATGTGCTGTCAAATACCTGTATTGATGATCTTGTACATAATGCAGATAACAAAATGTATGAAGATAAAAGACGGACAAAAATAGTATAATAGGCCTTTCAATAATCAAAAAATGA
>JAVBQS010000208.1:0-17191 GCA_031548835.1 Spirochaetia bacterium | reverse complement strand
GTACGAATACCCGTTTCACGGGTAGCGACGTGTCAAAAGCAGTGGGCTTGAACGTCAGTGAAAGCCAGCGTCTTGAGACGCCGCTGGCAACCTCGGCTTATAGCCGCAGTACAAACCACCCGTTTGACGGGTGGTTTTGATATAAAGCAAATATAAAGATTTTTTTTAAAACTTTGTAATTTCACTTTTCAGAGAAAAAGCTTCTTCTTCTGTAAACTGCGCGCCTATTTTTGCAACAATGGCAGATGCAAGAAAAGAAGCGCATCTTCCTGCTGTTTCAATATCTTTACCTTTACAAAGGCCATAAAGAAAGCCAGCTGCATAGGTATCCCCTGCCCCTGTTGTATCAACACGCCCTCTATCCCCAATAACCGGAATCTGTATAATATCTTTTTTAGGTTCTTTTATGACAGAGCCCTGTTTCCCACATTTTACAGCGCCTGTTTTGCCCATTTCTGCAATAATTGTTGCTGCTTTTACAGGGTCAGCTCTGTCAAAAAGAAAAGAAGCTTCTTCATTATTTGCAAAAATATAATCAGCATTTTTTTCAATAATTTTAAGAAAATCATCTTTATATCTTTGTACAGCAAATGGGTCTGCAACATCAAAAGCAACTTTTATTTTTTTCTTTTTGCATAGAGAAAGACATTTTTCAACAGCAGATTTCTGGCTTTCCGTATCCCACATATAACCTGTAAAATAGAAAAAATCAGATTCAGTTAATATGTTTTCATTTACATCTTTTTCAGAAAATTCCCTGTTTGCACCAAGAAAAGTGTTCATTGTCCTCTCTGAATCCGGTGTTATAAGAATTATGCTTGAACCTGTGGGTGCATTTGCCCCATATACCAACAAAGAGGTAATATTTTGATGGCTTTTTAACTGCTTTTCATATATTTTTCCAAATTCATCTTCTCCGATTTTTCCGCCCAGAGCAGTTTTTACTCCCATTGCAGAAAGTGTTATCATTGTGTTTGGGCATGATCCGCCGCAGGAAAAAATTTTTTCTTTAGTTTCAATAAAAATTACAATTTTTTCTCTTTCTGTTTCATCAATTAATGCCATAGTTCCCTTATTTTTCTCAAGAATTAAAAGATCTTTTTCTTCTATTTTTACAATTATGTCGATTAGCGGGTTTCCTATGCCATAAACAGCTGTTTTCATAAATTTATTCCTTCTATAGATGAAGAGTATAGCAAAAAATAATAACTTTTACATAAATTAATGGTTTTTATATTTAAAACTATTAAAATTATTAATAAAAATAGTTGTAAAAGAGTCAGAATCTGTTATAATGTTCGATGTTTGAACAATAACTTATACAGAAATTAAGACTATTATTCTCTTTGGCAGTCAGCATGTTCCGGCAGCGGCTGTTGTTTTATAAAATTGACATTTTTTCCTTTAAAGGGGAGAGGTGTCTCTTGTTGAAACAACAGCTCAGATTATCACTATTTTATTATTAAAATAATTTAAAACCATAATTTAATAAAATGAATTACAGCGAAAAAGAATTATCAATTCTGGAAAAAATCCATAAAAGCAAAGACTCAATAAAACAGCGGGATCTTGCAAAAATAGCAGGGCTTTCTCTTGGTATGACAAATACAATACTCAAGAGGCTGGTTGAAAAAGGATTGATAACTATGAAAAAAGTGAATAACAGAAATATTGTATATGCTGTTTCACCGCAGGGAATAGAAGAAATTTCTGCCAGAAGTTTTAAATTTTTTAAACGGACTATTAAAAATATTGTCTTTTATAAAGAAGCAATTGATGAAATTATAAAACAGGCAAAAGACAAAGGCTATAAAAGGATATTATTAGTCGGCAGGAGCGATATAGATTTTATTGTTGAATATATGTGCAATAAAAACCAAATACAATATATTAATAATTGGGAATTACCGGAAATAATAATTTCAGAAGATTTTATTATTTATAGTGAATCTATTGATAAAGATCATTGTTTAATTAAAAAAGAAAAAAATTACAAATATCTTAAAGATATTATTATAGGATGAGGGATGAAAAAAAAAGCACTTATAACAGGAATTACCGGACAGGATGGCGCATATCTTGCAGAATTTCTGCTTCAAAAAAATTATGAGGTTCACGGAATAAAAAGACGCAGCTCTCTTTTTAATACCCAAAGAATTGATCATCTTTATAAAGATCAGCATGAAACAGGTGTTAATTTCGTTCTTCATTATGGAGATATGACAGATTCAACTAATCTTATCAGAATTGTCCAAGATGTAAAGCCAGATGAAATATATAATCTTGCTGCCCAGTCACATGTAAAAGTTTCCTTTGATACTCCGGAATACACTGCAAATGCAGACGGGCTTGGCACTTTGCGGCTTCTTGAAGCAATACGTATTCTTGGGCTTGAGAAAAAAACAAAATTTTACCAGGCTTCTACTTCTGAGCTTTATGGGCTTGTTCAAGAGATTCCTCAAAAAGAAACAACTCCTTTTTACCCAAGAAGCCCTTATGCTGCAGCAAAACTTTATAGTTACTGGATAACGGTGAACTACAGGGAAGCATATAATATGTTTGCGTGTAACGGAATTCTTTTTAACCATGAAAGTCCCATTAGGGGTGAGACTTTTGTAACAAGAAAAATAACAAGAGCAGCAGCCCGCATCTCTTTGGGATTGCAGAAGAAAATTTATCTTGGAAATCTTGATTCAAGAAGAGATTGGGGACATGCAAAAGATTATGTTGCCGGCATGTGGCTTATTTTACAACAGGATAAACCGGAAGATTTTGTGCTTGCAACAGGGGAAACACATACTGTAAGAGAATTTGTAACCTTTGCTTTCAGGGAAGTAGATATTGAGCTGGAATGGAAAGGTTCCGGAGTAAACGAAAAAGGAATAAATAAAAAGAATGGTGAAATAACTGTTGAGATTGATCCCAGATATTTCAGGCCTACAGAAGTAGATATTCTTTTGGGAGATTCTGCAAAAGCAAGAGAAAAACTTGGATGGAAACACAAGCATAGTCTTTCAGATCTTGTTAAAGATATGGTTAAAAATGATATTCAGGAAGCAAAAAAAGATTCTCTTCTTAAAAAAGAAGGATTCAAGCTTTTTGATTTTAATGAATAATAAAGATAATTAAAGAAGTAATTAGGTATGGACAGAAAAAGTAAAATATATATTGCAGGACATAAAGGCCTTGTTGGATCTGCTTTTATAAAAAAGCTTAAAAATTCAGGGTATAATAATATTATTACAAAAACTCATTTAGAGCTTGATCTTACCCGGCAGGAAGAAGTGGAAAAATTTTTTGAAAAAGAAAAGCCGGAATATGTTTTTCTTGCAGCAGCAAAAGTAGGCGGCATATATGCAAATAATACTTATAAGGCAGAATTTATTTATCAAAACATAATGATAGCAGCTAACGTAATAAATGCAGCATATAAATTTGGTGTAAAAAAGCTTTTAAACCTGGGTTCTTCATGTATATATCCAAGAGATTCAAAACAGCCGATAAAAGAAGAATATCTTTTAACAGGTTCTCTTGAAAGTACTAACGAACCGTATGCAATAGCTAAAATAGCCGCAATAAAATTATGCCGATATTATAACGAACAATATGGTACTAATTTTATTTCTGTGATGCCGACAAATCTTTATGGCCCGGAAGATAATTTTGATTTTGAGAATTCCCATGTTTTACCAGCATTACTTAGACGGATATATCTTGGAAAATTATTAATGGAAAACAATTTTGATAAAATTAAAAAAAATCTCGATTTTCATGAAAAAACAACCAGATATTCTGAATCAAGTAAAAAAGAAATTATTAATAAACTTGAAAAGCATCTGATTTATAAAGATAGAGTTGCTATATGGGGGACAGGGACTCCTTATCGCGAATTTCTTTATTCTGATGATCTTGCAGATGCCTGTTTTTTTCTTATGGAAAAGTATGATGCGAAAGAAATTGGAGAGATAATAAATATAGGCACAGGAAAAGATCTTACTATAAAAGATTTGGCAATACTTATTAAAAAAATAACAGAATATATTGGCGAGTTAGTTTTTGATTCTTCAAAATTGGATGGGACGCCGAGAAAACTTATGGATGTATCTAAATTACATTCGCTTGGCTGGAAAGATAAAGTATCGCTGGAAGAAGGAATTAAAGAAGTATTAAAAAAACTGAAAGAATAACTTAAAAATAGTCATATCAGCTTGTCTTTAAGTTAAAAAAACAATGACCCAAAAGAAGAAACATGGACAGACAAAACTATGATAATAAAACCTAAGAATAAACTTATTGGAAATAGATATTTTATTAAGATAACTTCTCTAAAAGCAGAAATAGCAAAGTATTTTGAGGTTTTGAAAATAACATGTTTATGTGTTTTTAAAAAACAGAATCTTAAATTTTTAATTCAAAAATGATTATAAAAAATAAGAATAAATTTACTGCAAAGAATAATATATTGGTATCAATAATAATCCCAACTTATAACAGGGCATATATAATTAAGCAGTGTATAGACTCCATATTCAATCAAACATACAAAGAGTTTGAATTAATTATAGTCAATGATCATTCAGAAGATAATACTGTTGAATTATTAAAAACTATTACAGACTCTCGCTTAAAAATAATAAATCTGGAAAAGGAAAAAGGCGCTCAAGCTGCCCGAAACGAAGGAATAAAAAATACATCGGGAGATTGGGTTTGTTTTAATGATAGTGATGATTTTTGGCAGGAAAACAAGCTGAAAATTCATATAAAATATTTAAAAAAACTAAAATACAATAAAAATGTTGTTTTTTATACTGATTGTTACAGCTATAATGAAAATACTAATGAAAAAACTGTTTGGAATCTGCCAGAAATAAGATATACTGCTTCATATAAGCATTTATTGGCTGGACCAGGGCCAATGTTTCAAGGGCTTTTCTTTCATAAAAGTCTTATTATTAAAAGCGGACTGCTAGATGAGTCTGTTCCTTCTTATCAGGAATGGGATACCTCTTTACTTTTAGCAAAAAATGGTGCAAGATTTTATCATATTAAAGAACCTTTGTTTATATATAATATTCATTCAGGACCGACTATATCAAAAGATATGATTCGCGATTTTGAGGGCTATCAATATATTATAAATAAATACAAAGATGATATTATTAAATATTGCGGTATTAGAATATGGAAAAAACACATTAAGACACAATACAAAAAGTTGGTCGATTATGTTTTTCCAAACTTTTATACAAATAATAATCCCATATTAATAGGCAATATTAATACAGTTCTTGTTAATATTGAATTGTATTTTTTAACCAATAAGATGATTTTTATTTTTAAAAAGTTTAAAAGAAAACTTAAAGAAATATTGTATTTAAAACAGTAAGGGAATTATTTAATGACAGAGCAGATAATCCATAAAAACCAAATACTCGCGATAATAGTTAAGCGTGATTATTCTAACAATGGCATTATTTTTTTTACTCCTAGTGATTTTTCCCAACAGCTTGCTTATATGAATCACCCAAAAAGCAAAATAATTCAGCCGCATACACATAACGAAGTAAAGCGAGAAGTTTTATATACTAAAGAAGTGTTATTTATCAAAAAAGGAAAAATCAGAACAGATTTCTATACTGACAATCAGGAGTACATTTGTTCAAGGATACTGGAAACCGGAGATATACTGTTACTGGCAGCCGGCGGGCATGGTTTTGAAATGCTTGAAGATACTGAAATGTTTGAAGTTAAGCAGGGCCCTTATGCAGGAGAAAATGATAAAACGCTTTTTGAGAGAATTAATTAAATTAATATCTCAGTAAGCATTAATTATACTGACAGTTGTAAAAAAACGATAAAAAAGAATTGAAGATTATATTGGTACAATTATCAAAAAGTGTGATATTGACATATCAATAAAGATTTAAATTTATTGCAAAGCAAACAAACATTTTTAAAAATGGCAAAACAAATTATTCCTATTTAATGAGAGCTTTTGGAAAATTTATTGTATAGGAGAAAAAGAACGCTGATGGAAAAAATAAAGATAGCCGTCTGGCTAGACAAAAATTATAAGCGTGAAATCGGCGGCGGTTTTTCTTATTATGATAAATTGATACATGCTATTGATAATTATCAATTTGATTCTTCCATTGAAGTCTGTTTTGTTACTGAAAATAGAAATATAGATAATAGTTTACATAAAAAAGAGATTCTACAATTACCATATAGGAGATTGTATATCAAGCTATTAAATAGAATTATTATGTTGTTGCCTATTATCAATAAACGAAGAAAAACTAAAATTGTTAAAATGCTAGAACTAAAATATACAAGAATATTAACAGAGGCTGCTGTTCGTGTCATTTATTATATCCGGCAACATGAATATATATTGCAGGATTTTCCTTTTATTGCAACAAATTGGGATATAGGACATTGTAGTACATTTGCTTTTCCTGAGTTGACAAGTGCCTGTGATTTTGAAGACCGGCATCAATTTTATACATGGATTTTACCCAGAGCACTTATGATATTTACAGAATCTGAATCAGGAAAAGCCGAATTGCTAAAATATACAAATATTGACGAGAAAAAGATTCGGATTGTGCCAGTATTCTCCGGAGATTGTGTCAATGTAGAGAAAGATACAATAGCAGAACAAGATTTCTTGTCTGAAAATAAGTTAGACAGGCAAAAATTTTTCTTTTATCCAGCCCAGTTTTGGGCGCACAAAAACCATATAGGCTTGTTGCAGGCGTTTTCCAAATTCATCAATTTGTATCCAGATTATAAATTGGTTTTTACTGGTTCAGATTATGGAAATTTGGAATATGTACAGTCATTTATTTTAGAATTAAAATTAAAAGATAAAGTTTTATTTTTGGGATTTTTGTCTATAGATAAAATTAATATTTTGTATCGAAATGCTATTTCATTAGTGATGGCGACATATTTGGGACCAACAAATATGCCTCTTATTGAAGCAATGGAGTTGGGTTGCCCGGTAATTTGCTCTGATTTGAAAGGTCATCGTGAAATTTTGGGTAAGACAGCAATTTATTTCAATCCATTGGATAAAGAAGAGCTTTATAATGCTCTTCTAGAAATGGTAAATAATCGTTTTTCTTATAAAGATGCAATTGAAAAACAGAATAAACTTTCATTTTTTAAGATTGAGAATTCAATGCAAAAACTGAACGAATATTTAAAAGAAATTGCAATAATAAGAAATTGCTGGAAATAAATTTTTCCTGCAGCATAGCACTATCAATCATGTCAAAGCTGCTGATTTATGCATTAATTTGACAAGAAAAATTTTTGACTTTAAAATATTGCAATATATGCTTTTAAATCGGCAATAAAATTTTTTAAACGATATTTGAAATTAACATTAAAACAGAGCATATTATATGAATAAAAAATTCATTCCTGTTTGCGAACCATTACTTGATGGCAATGAAATTAAATATATAACCGACGCAGTATCTTCTGGCTGGATATCTTCTGCAGGAAGTTATATAGAAAAATTTGAGAAAGCATTTGCAGAATACTGCGGTGTAAAATATGGCGTAGCAGTATGTAATGGAACGGCTGCACTTCACCTTGCTTTAGTTTCATTAGGTATTGGAAAAGGTGATGAAGTAATAATTCCATGTTTTACAATGATAGCTTCAGCTTTTGCAGTATGCTATACAGGAGCAATGCCTGTATTTGTAGATGCAGATAAAAACACCTGGAATATTGATGTTAATAAAATTGAAGAAAAAATAACTGATAGAACAAAAGCCATAATGCCTGTTCATATATTTGGCAATATGTGCAATATGGATAGTATAAAAGAGCTTGCATTAAAACATAATCTCTTTATCATAGAGGATGCCGCAGAAGCACATGGTGCAGAATTTAAAAGAAAAAAAGCAGGAAGTTTTTCTGATATTTCAACATTTAGTTTTTTTGCAAATAAAAATATTACAGCTGGCGAAGGCGGAATGGTTTTAACAGATAATAAAGATGTTTATAAAAAAGCTAGATATTTTAAAAACCTATGTTTTCAATTGAATGCCACAAGAACTTATTTGCATAATGATATAGGTTTTAATTATAGAATGAGCAATCTTCATGCAGCAATTGGACTTGCTCAGGTTGAGAAAGCAGACCACTACAGAGAACTTAGAATAAAAAATCATAAACTTTATAGAAAATATCTTTCAAACTGTGAAAGTATTATTTTTCAAAAAGATGAAGATGATTCAATAAATTGTCATTGGATGAATGCAGTCTTAATTGATGAAAAAATCTATGGCAAGAAAAGAGATGAATTGATATTGCATCTAAAGCGTAAAGGAGTTGACACAAGATTACTTTTTAATGGAATGCACAAACAAAAATCGCTTGCTGACTATGGCTGTGATTGTAGCAGCAGTTATCCTATAACAGATTATCTGTCTCAATGTGGTTTTTATCTTCCTTCTGCCAGTAGTTTGACAGAGGATGATATAGAGATGATATGCAATATAATTATTGATTTTAAAAATGAGTAGGTTTTTTAGATGAGTGTTTTTGGTGAAATATATTCAAAATATTATAATCTCTTATATAAAGATAAAAATTATAAAGAAGAATTTGATTATATTCATGGAATCATAAAAAATTATTGTACAAAAGAATGTAAAACTATTCTTGATATAGGCTGTGGGACAGGCAAGCATTTAAGTTTTTTTAAAAATGCAGGATATTCTGTTTCTGGTATAGATTCATCTGAGAGTATGATAAATGAGGCGAAAAAATGTCTTGGACAGGAAAAAGATTTAATCTGCTGTGAAGCATCTCAATTTAAAACAGATAAAAAATATGATATAATAATTTCACTTTTCCATGTTATGAATTACCATACGGAAAATAAAGAACTTGATTTTGTTTTTAGAAAAGTTTCTGAAAATCTCCATGATGGAGGCCTTTTTATTTTTGATTTTTGGTATGGCCCTGCTGTTTTAATGGATCCTCCGGTTCTCAGAATTAAAAAACTTGAAGACGAAGAAATAAAAATAACAAGAAGAGCCGAGTCGGCAATGCATTATAGTAAAAATATTGTTGCTGTAAATTTTGAAATATTAGTAGAAGATAAAAAAAATCACAATTTTGAGACTATAAAAGAGACTCATAAAATGAGATATTTTTTCTTACCGGAAATTGAAATATTAGCTCAAAAGGCAGGATTAAAAAATTTGAATTTTTTCGAATGGATGACTCAAAAAAGTCTTTCTAGCAATACTTGGTATGGGGTAGGGATATTACAAAAATGAAAGATAGAATTGTTTTTTTTGAAAGAAAATGGATTGAAAAAAGTATTATATTATTTTTCTTGATATTGTTTTCAGGTTGTACAACACTTAACAAGACAGATAAAGTCAATTATGAAAAAAAAATAGAAATAGCAGATGCTGCATTTAATAATGCAGACTATTTAAAAGCTTTTAATGAGTATGAAAACCTTCTTGAAGAAGTTAAGTATAGAAATAAATATGTAAGAGCTGTGCTTTTATTTAGAATAGCATCCGTGCAGAAAGAAACTGGTGATATAGAAGGGCTAAAAAAAACAATCGCGCGACTAGAGAATTTTAATAGTCAAAAACTTCCTTATTATTATAATAAAAAGATTGAAGAACTTTCAAAATATTCAAAGCAGCCAGACAGAAGTACAGTTTTAGACGGCGCAGCTGTTCCTGAAAAGACAATAATTCCCAAAGATAAAATATTATATTCTGTTTATATAAGTAACAATGGTAACGATAATAATGAAGGAACAATTAATTTACCGCTTAAAACTTTCGAAGCAGCGCAGAAAAGAATAAGGGAAAAAAGAAAAGATACAGCATTGAACGAAGGAAGTTTACAGATAGTTTTTATTGATAACTATGATATTGAAAAGCCGCTTACTTTGACAATAGAAGATAGCGGGACAGAAAGAAATCCCTTTGTAATATCCGGTAATGTAGAGAAAAAAACTGTAATTTCTGGAGGAAAAAATATTCCAATTTGGAGAAAAATAAGCCCAGCAGATACAAATGCTCCGATGGAAGAACAATTAAAAAATAAAGTCATAGTCGCAGAATTTGAAAAAAATAATATTAAGAATTTTGGCACGCTTGTTTTGGGGGGGTTTTCAAGCGGAAGAGGATTTAATACTTTTTATATTCCTGAACTTTTTTATGACGGAGAAGTGCAAAAAATTTCAAGCTGGCCCAACGAAGGTTATACAAAAATAGAAATTGGCGAAAGATTTTCCAATGACAGAATTCTAAAATGGGTAAATGAAAAAGAAGCGTGGCTTCATGGATATTGGAAATATGAATGGGCAGATGCTTATGAAAAAATAGAAAAAATAGATATTGAAAAAAGAGAGATATTTTTAGCGCCGCCACTAAATATTTATGGATTTGAAAACCCACAGGCAAGAATTGTAAATGCAGTTAGTGAAATAGATTTACCTGGAGAATGGGCAATAGATACAAAAAAAGGTCTTATCTTCTATTATGCTCCCGAGAATTTCAATCCTAAAAATATTTTTTTAAGTTATTCTCCATCTGCTTTTAAAATAGATAATTGCAATAATTTAAAAATAGAAAGCCTTGAAATAAAATATATCCGTGGTGATATAATAAATATAACAGATGCAGAAAACATAGTTATTTATAATAATAATTTTAACAATGTATCTGGATATGGTCTTATCATAAATGGAAAGAAAAACCATATTATACATTCAACTGTTTTTAAAAGCTTTGGCCGTGGTGGATTAAGTATAATAAATACAGGAGACCGGAAAAATCTTGTAGATTCCGAGACAATTATTGAAAATTGTAGATTTTCCGATTTATCCAGAATAGACAGAACCTATGCAGCAGGAATTCTTGTTGACGGAATGAATCAGATAATAAGAAATAATGTATTTTATAATCTCCCAAGCAGCGCAATTAGGCTTGACACCAATAGTGTAATAATAGAGCATAATGAATTTTATAATTGTGTTTATGAATCCGGTGACCAAGGTGTCGTTGAAGCATTCCAAAACCCGCTTTTACAGGGAAATATTATAAGGTGGAATTATTTTCGTGATATTGTTAATGATAAATATATGGCAGCTTCGGTAAGACTTGATGATAATATAAGCGGATTTACAATATATGAAAATATTTTTGAAAATGGCTCTTCTCATTCTTTTGGAGCAATTCAAATAAATAAAGGTAAAAATAATCTTATGGAAGGAAATATTTTTTATAACTGCAATCTCGTTTTTTCTTTGCAAACCCGAGGGATAAAATATTGGCAAACAGATAAGCATATTATTAATAGCTTTAATGCACAAGATTGGAAAAACGAGAAATGGAAAACTCAATATCCCTATCTTGATGGAATGGAAAATAAATATATAAGTGAAAATTATTATATCGATAATATAATAATTAATTCACTTGAAATTTGGAAAGGAAATTATAGTAATTCTATTTTATTTAACAACAAGGAAATAACAATAGATAATAAAGTAACATATTCTGCTATTCTGTTATATATACCAAAATACAGAAAAATACCAATCGAAAAAATTGGAAATTATAAAAATAATTAAGGATTAAAATTGGAAAACGATAAGGAAAACTGGACAACAATAATAAAACCAAAAACAAGTCTTTTATCCATTAATCTTGATGATTTATGGAAATATCGAGATCTTATAAGAATGTTTATAAAAAGAGATTTTGTAACATTTTATAAACAGACAATTTTAGGGCCATTATGGTTTATAATTCAGCCGCTTTTCACATCTGCAATGTATATGCTTATTTTTGGCCGTGTTGCAAAAATTTCTACAGATGAAATTCCGCCAATGCTTTTTTATATGGCAGGAGTTATAAACTGGAGTTATTTTTCTGACTGTCTTTCGCAAACATCAAATACTTTTGTAACAAATGCCAATGTTTTTGGAAAAGTATATTTTCCAAGGCTTACAGTTCCTGTTGCAAATATTATAACAAATATGATCAGATATTTTATTCAGTTAGGACTATTTTTTATTTTTTATTTTATTTATATCTTTAATGGAGTATCTGTTTCTCCCAATTGGATGATTATTTTTACTCCAATAATCCTTCTTTATATAGCAATATTAAGCATGGGCTATGGACTCTGGATTTCTGCAATAACAACAAAATACAGAGATTTAAAATTCGCACTGCCGTTTCTTGTTCAGCTCTGGATGTATGCCACGCCAGTTGTATATCCGTTATCTCTTATTCCGAAAAAATATCAAATCTTTATGATTTTAAATCCAATAACACCTGCCATAGAATTATTCAGGAAAGCATATCTGGGAGCGGGGACAATAAATTTTTGCAATGCCGGGTTAAGTATTCTTTTAACTATGCTGATAGTTTTTACAGGAATAATAATATTTAATAAAACAGAAAAAACATTTATGGATATAGTTTAAAATGAACGAAACAGTAATAAAGGTAGAAAATTTATATAAAGAATATAAACTGGGTGTAATAAGTCATGGTACTCTTTACAGAGATTTACAATCATGGTGGGCAAAAATAAGGGGTAAAGAAGATCCAAATTCACTCCTATCTTCGCATCACGTACAAAATACAGAAAAAGACAGTTTTCTTGCGCTTAACAATATTTCTCTTGAAATAAAAGCAGGAGACTGTGTTGGTATAATCGGAAAAAACGGAGCAGGAAAATCTACTCTTTTAAAAATTCTTTCAAGGATTACAACTCCTACAAAAGGGATTGTAAAAATAAAAGGCAGGGTCGGCTCTCTTTTGGAAGTTGGAACAGGGTTTCACCCGGAACTTACAGGCAGAGAAAATATCTATCTTAATGGCGCTATCCTTGGGATGAACAGACATGAAGTCTCAAGAAAACTGGATGAGATAGTCTCTTTTGCCGGAATAGAAAAACATATAGATACTCCTGTAAAAAGATATTCAAGCGGTATGAATGTAAGACTTGGCTTTGCTGTCGCAGCCCATCTTGAAACAGATATTTTGATAGCAGATGAAGTTCTTGCTGTTGGAGATGCGGAATTTCAAAAAAAAGCTATTGGTAAAATGCACGATGTAAGCAGGGAAGAAAGAAGAACTGTTTTATTTGTAAGCCATAATATGCAATCTGTTAGTACATTAACGGAAAAAGCTGTTTTAATGGTAGATGGATGTATTACAATGTATGATAACACAACTTCTGTAATACAAAAATATCTTTCTTTAAATGCAAGTGAAAATATTTATGAAAACAAAAAGATATCTTCAAAACATCCAACAATAACGAAAGCATATTGTGTAACTTCACATAAAGGAAATGTACAACAGCATGGAAGAAAAATAGAATTTGTAATAGAAATTGATAACCCATTTCCCATAGAGTCGGCGGCAGTCTCATATCAAATTATTAATTCTTATAATATTCCGGTTGTACAAGTTCTTATTCTGAATGAAGAAATTAATTTTTGTAATGAAAAGGGAAAATATATACTTAAATCAACTCTTCCTTCTCTAAGGCTTGTCCCAGATATGTATAAAATTATTATTCATTTTGCAAATAAAATAAATAAACAACATTATGAAACAATATCTAATGTTGTTCCTTTTGAGGTAAAAGTTTTTGGAGAGCTTAGAGATTATTATTGGCAACCAAGGGCTGCAATATATGTTGAGGATAATCATTGGCAGATAGAAAAGATAAATTAAAAAAACATTGTAAGTCTAATAATAAAAATGGGAAGGCAAAAAATTTTTTGATTATAACATATAAAGAAATTTTTTTTCATCGAAGATGGGTCCAGTATTGTAAAAAAACAGTAAATTTAAAATCAAATCAATTCTTTTTTTAAAATAAAGTGTAGGCGGATTCTTAATTTTCATAAGAACAATATCATTTTTTACTAAATAATAAAATTTTTAATAAATATTGGGAAACAAGGGAATTGATAGAAATCTAACTTCTATTGGAAGTAGTGCTAAAAAACTATTTAAGTAAAAGAATTTATATTAATTTGACTTATTTTTGTTGAAATGTAGTTAAATAAAAGTTAAAATATTAAACAAAACTTTTATTTTATTTTATTTAGGAGGACACTATTTTATGAAAAAAATAATAGTATTATTTTTATTAATGTGTTTAATTTCTGTTTCTCTTTTTGCAGGGGATTGGGTCAGGCTGAATGCTGCTAGTGTTATAGATGTAGCTGTTGCTGAAAATGGAACAACTGCCCTAGTTAATAAAACAGGGGAGCTTTGGATTTCTAAAGATGCTGGAAGATCCTTTAAAAAAGACGCACAGGTTGAAGGCGGAGTAAGAATATCCGTTAATAGTGATGGTTCTGTTTTAGGTCTTGTTAACAGAAGCGGCGAGTTTTGGATATCCAAAGATGGCGGTAACTCTTGGGCTAAAACACAAGCGGTTGGAGCAATTGACTCAAGTGTTGGCAAAACAAATAGTTTTCTTGTGAATAAAGGCGGGGAAATTTATTTTACAAGTGATTACAAAAATTGGACAAAAACAAATGCAACAGATGGAAAATGTGTTGTTTTTGGTGGTCCTTTTATTTTTCTTACAAATAAAAAAGGAGAATCATTTGTAGCAGATTTTAAAAATGATCCGCTTATGGCTTATAAGAAAACACAAGCAACCGGAGTTGTTGATATTGATATTGCACCAAATGGTAATCTTTGGATAGTTAATGGCTCGGGAGAGCTATGGTTCTCTGCTGATAAAGGTGTAACATGGAAAAAAGAAGCACAAGCAAAGGGTGTTTCTGCAGTTGCTTTGTGCAATAAATATACTATTATCGCGAATACTGGTGGCGAAGTTTATATAAAACAAAATTAATTTTTATGAATAAAGTGCTATTTTTTAATAGCACTTTATTTTTATAGAACTTAGAAAATAAATATCTATATAAAATAATGAAAAAAATACTACAAATAATACGGCGTCTATTTGGAACTTTTGGTTTGAATAGCAAACTTGATAATATTCAACATTCTATAAATGCTCTTTTTAAATATCAAACAGCAGGATTAGAATTATTTCCGGAAAGAACAGAAAGAATAATAGTATATGATTATAAAAAAGCAGATATAACTCATATAAGCAGATATTATAAATGTATAGATTTTATAAATAAAGATGATAATGTTTTAGATATTGCATGTGGAGTAGGGTATGGAAGTAGATTTTTAAAAGATTCTACCCAAGCAAAAAAGGTTACTGGTGTTGATATTTCTTTGTCTACTATAAATTATGCAAAAAATGTATTCAGTACTGATCAACTTGAATTTATTAATTCATCAGCAATAGATAGTTTTTTATTTCCTGAAAATAATTTTGATGTAATAGTTTCTTTTGAGACTATTGAACATATACATGAAAGTGAAATTTTGATAAAAAATTATTATAAATGGCTAAAAAAAGATGGCAGGCTTATCTGCTCAACTCCCAATCAAGAAGTTGTTCCTTTTAATCCTAAACTTTCACCATATCATGTCCGACATTATTCACCTTCTGATTTTTCAGAAATACTTGAAGATGCAGGTTTTTCTATAATAAAAAAGTATAAACAGAATAAAAATTTTATTGTTGATTTAAGCCATAAAACAATAGATGGTGAAGTATTGCTTTATATTGCAAAAAAGCAGTAAATAATAAATGCCCTGTTTAACGCAACTGTAAAACTTATTTTATAAATTAATATTATTGTATACACTATATATAAAATACATTTTCAAAAAAACAATGAATTGGTCACAGAAAAAAATAATAATCCTCAAAAATACAAAAAAAATATATAGAAGGATAAAAGCATTCCTTTTTGCTATATTTGTTTCAATTCTCTATTGGTATTGCTGTATTGACAGATTAAAATTTAAAAAAAATTCAACAAGATCAATATTGTTTATGGCGGGCTTTGGCAAATATGGCGGAACCAGAACTTATGTGGAAAACCTGATTACCATATTGGAAAAATATAATTGTCCTGTTTATTTTTTGCAAAATAAAAATAATATTGATGCTGCTGGACTTAGAATAATAAAAAATAAAAATATTATATATCTTGATTATAATTATTCTTTTGATACTCCTTTTAAAATATTTATCTCAATAATAAATATAAATAAAATAATTAAAAATAATAATATTAATACACTTCTTATTTCTGAAGGAGATTGTGGATATTATGTTCCTTGTACTCTTTTACAAACAGAAAATATTTTAATTGAACATACAATTCCTCTTGGAAAACTGGCTTATTATAAACAGAAAATGCTATGCAAGGCTAAGAACAATACAAAAATAATTTGTGTCTCTCACTTTCAAAAAAGTAAGACTATTGAAAACTGGGGGAATTTTTTGAGTGATTATTGTTCTGTGGTTTATAATTCCGGAAGTTTTGATTCAACTGTTCCTTTTAAAACAAATCCAATCTTGACTCATAAAAAAAAGATCATCACAGTTGCCCATTTTATTGAATATAAAAATCCTGAAATGTGGTTATCTATTGCAAAGAAATTAACACAAAAATATAATGAGCTTGAATTTATATGGATTGGTGATGGAAAAGATCTATTTTCTTATCAGGATACTATTCGTGAAAATCATGCAATAAAATTGCTGGGGTATCGTAATTTGGAGCAAATTAAAGAAGAATATGCAAATGCATTTTTATATTTAGCAGTAAGTAAAATAGAAAACCTTGCAATATCAGTAATAGATGCTTTATACTCAGGTTTACCGGCCATTGTCTCAAATACCGGAGGCTTGCCGGAAATTGTTGATTCTGGAAAAAGCGGATTTGTAATTAGTACAGAAGAAGAAGCTATTGAAAAAATCGAATTACTATTAAGCGATCAAGCACTTTATTTTACTATGCGTGAAAATTCTATTGCCAGATATAATACATTATTTTCTAAAATGAAATGGGAAGAAGCAATAACCTCTACTATTTTTTCCCTCTTTATATAGAATCACAAAAAATTTCTGTGCATCATACAGAAATTTTGCTTATAAAGGAATTGAGTGTATTTCAAGGTTTTTTAGGGTAATCATATATTTAAAGATTTTTAAATTTAATAAGCATGGCGAGAGTTTTATTATAAATCAATATAGAGTAACAATTATGCTGGAA
>JAVBQS010000231.1:0-12142 GCA_031548835.1 Spirochaetia bacterium | reverse complement strand
TCAAGAACATCTTTTCTTACTCTTACGCCTTCAAGTTCCATATCTGAAAGTATTACAACAATAGGCATTTCAAGATCAAAGAATAAAGATTCAAGTTTACGCTCTTTAAGCTGTTTAGCAAAAACAGTATAAAACCTGTATGTTATATCAGCATCTTCAGCAGCATATTCCACTGCTTTATCAAGCGGAACATAATCAAATGTTTTATCTTCAGGCACAATATCTTTGTAATGGATTGTAGTATAGTCAAGATAGTATTCAGCAAGATAGTCCATGCCAAAAGAAGTTAAGCGGGTATTTAAAAGCCATGCTGCAATCATTGTATCAAACCATATATTAACTGGTTTTACACCCCACTTACAAAGAACTTTATAATCAAATTTTATATTTTGTCCTATAAGCTTTAAAGACTTATCTTCCAATATAAGACGCAGCCTGCTTTTAACAATAGATTCTGATAATACTTCTTTGTTATCCGCTCTTAGCGGAATATAATAACCGCTTCCATTTTCAAGCGCTATGGAAAATCCGACAGGATTTGATGTAAAAGTATCAAGGCCATCAGTTTCTATATCAAAAGAAAATATCTTTTTCTCTTTTACTTTTTTTATAAGATTATCAAGCGAGTTAATATCTGTAACAGCAGTATAAGATCCCTTACCTTTTAGCATTTTAATTTCATTGCTGCTAAAATATTTTTTAAGATCTTCTGCAGCAGAGCTATCTTTGGCAGTTGGTGTATCAGGCAATTCTCCGCTATCTTGATCAAAAGGCAATTCTTCATTTTCAGAGCGCTGTTTTTTACCACCCTCTTTTTTAGCTGTTTTTACAGCTTTGCCGCTTTTTTCCGTTACCCATGCAACAAGGCTTTTTGCATTTTCATTTTCAAAAAGCTCTACACTATTTACAAAAGAAAAATTGCTTGTAGAAAAATCATTAATTGAACTATCTATTTTAATATTATCTTTAAGAATAACAAGGTCTTTGCTTATTTTGCAGTTTTCCTTTCCTTCTTCAAGTTTGGTTTTTACACTGCCTGTCATTTTATCAAGGGAATTATAGATCTCTTCAATGCTTCCATATTTTTCAAGTAATGATGATGCATTTTTAGGTCCTATTCCCTTGACTCCTGGAATATTATCAGCGCTGTCGCCTGTAAGAGAAAGATAGTCTACTATCTGCTGGGGATATACTCCATATTGTTCAAATACTTCTTCCCTGCCCATCTCTTCATATCCTGTTTTGCCTGGTTTAAGAACTGTGGTATATTTAGATACAAGCTGCATTAAATCTTTATCGCCTGTAATTATAAAATATTTTCTTTTTTCTTCAGAACATTTTTTTGCAAATGTTGCTATTATATCATCTGCCTCAACTCCATTTACTCTTACAACTTTTACACCTATTGCTTCCAATATTTTTTCAATTCTGGAAATTTGGGCATGAAGATCTTCCGGTGTTTTATCTCTTGTTGCTTTGTATTCAGCATATTGTTTATGCCTGAATGTAGGGCCTATTGAATCCATTGCAACAACAAAATAGTCAGGGTGATAGTGATCAAAAAAACTAAACAATGTCCTGAAAAAGCCAAAAAGAGCAGATGTGTTTTCATTCTTTCTATTATAAAGAGGCGCCTTCATAAAGGCAAAATAAGATTTATATATAAGACTGTATCCGTCAAGGATATAGAGAGGAGATGCGCTCATACAGATACATCTATCATCTCTGGGATATGATAAGAAGTGTTATTATTTTCTTTTCTTATAACATTTGAGATTTTTGAAAAGCCTGATAATTTTTTATCATAACAACCCATAAGATCTTTAATTTTATTTTTCAAACTTATATATAATATGCTGTAGTCTGCTTTAAGTTTTTCAATTTCATCTTCCATTTTTTTTATATTTGAAAAAAAATCAGGAGATACAGCAACTTTCTCTTTTTTCAAATCTTCAATAAGTGCATCTGCTGTTTTTTTATAACAGCTTGCGTTACTTGCTATAATAGATGAATTTTTTACCTGGGATATAAACCTGTCAACATCTTCGCATAAAACTGATTCATACTGCAAAGAAAGAGCTTTATGGCATTTTTGAAAAGATTTAACAACAAAGGAGAGATAGTTTAAAATTTTTGCTTCTATAGACCAGTCCAAATAACTACCCTGCGACATCAATTCCTACATTTCCTTTGTCAGAAGGAATTTCTTTTGTATTTTCAATCTGTTTCCATGCTGATCTTAATTCAAACATCATATTTCTGACAGGTTTAATAGGCCTTGAGTCTTTGTCCAGATTTGCAGCCATCAGCTGCTGGTTAAAATAGACATATAAACTGAACAGATTTCTTGCAATATCTTTTCCCTTTTCAAAATCAAGAGAAGCAGATAGTTCAGTAATTATTTCCTGAGCCTTGATTATTGAACTATTTACTCTATCATACTGCTTCATCTCGGAATCAAGAAGAGTTATTGCTTTATCAAGCTGTTTTATTGCTTCATCATATAGCAATACTATAAGCCTTCCCTGCCCTGCTGTTTTTATTGAAGTTTCCCGATACATGTTTAAAGGATTCATTAAAACCTACCCCTCTATTTGTTTTAATTTGTATATAATCAAAACTATATAAAGTTCCTTATTTTGCCATATCAATTTGTGCTGATACAGGCACAATCTCATAACCTGCAGATATCAGGTTATTTATAAGCATCTCAAGACATTGAAAAAGATAATCATTTCTGCCATCTTCAGGCTTTCCTATTGTTATAGGTATTATAGAACCTGGTTTTTTCTCTGCTGCAATAGTTTCAAGAAGTTTTGCTGCTGGTTCATAAAACTGGCTTGTCTCATAATTAGCATCTTTATTTGATTTAGAATCCAGAATTATAACATCTCTTCCTATATAAGTGTAATTCATTTCTGCGGCTGCCTCTATCATCATTGAATTGATAAAATAATATGGCGCATGCCAGTAAAGAGAAAGCTCTTTTCCTGTAGTCTTGAAATATTCGTCTTCATTTCGCGCAAGACCCTTTATTATAAACTCTTTATCTGCTCCATATCTAGCATCAGTCAGGTCAAAATTATAATAAAAAAGAGAGCCTGTTTCATGGCCTGAGTCAGCAATTTCTGTCACTGCAGCAGGATATCTTCTTATAAAATCGCCACTTACAAAAAAAGTTGCTTTTACTCCATAATCTGCAAGAAGATTAAGTATTTCAGTAAGCCCGCTATCATCTTTTACTGCATTAAAAACAAGGGAAATATATCTGCCGCGCACTCTTGAGCCGTGGGTAAAATTCTTAAAATTAACAGATTCTTCTTTTAAAGGTATTGGATCATATTTTATTTTTGGAACTGGAAAGAGAGGCACTGTTTTATAGCCTTTAATATCTCTTACATATACCATATTTTTATAGCTTCCGCCCGGATATTTTTCAACATATAGACGGTAATCATCAGAAGAAACTGTCTCTGGGTCATAATCTGTAACAGTTGTTTCTGCCCAGCCGCCATTTCCATCCCATTTAAAAGATTTTCCATCTGCAGAACAGATTATAGCAGACAGAGATTTATTATAACCGCAGGATTCTATCTGGGAAATTGTTAAAAGATCTCTTTCATCTGTTTTTGTTTTTACTATTTCTGCCCTGTTTTTACCAAAAATTGCAATATCATCATTATTAAGCCAGATTACATTAAGTGGAGTATTAAGCGGATATTCTTTTATAGATGTCCAGTTTTGATGAAATTTCAAAGCCACGCTATTTTCTTTAATAAGCGCTATTTTTTGCCCATCATCAGTCGCAACTATATCAAACACGCCAAATTCATCTAATCTTACAAAAGACGGCTCTTTGGCAGAACCATTTGTATAAAGCCTGAAAACAGCTGTCTCTTTTTTACCTTTTATAATAGTAGAAGTTAAGATTGTAACTGTTCCGTTTTTATCCCAAATAAGATTTTTAACAACAGTGCCTCTTGGCAGAAAAATATAGGGAAGTGATTTTACATCAACAAGGTCAAATAAAGTATCTCTGTCCAATCTGCAATAAAAAATATTTCTCCCGCCTTTATTTATAATAATTTCCTTGCCATTTGGAGATAGCCAATAATTATCAAAATTAGGATCAAAATTAAATGGAATACGGCCAAGAGCTTCTCCAACATCTATAAAATTACTGTAAAGCGATGTTGTAAAAATTTCAGAACTTTTTATTTTAAAAATAAAAGTATCTTTAAGAAAAAGAAGATTGTCTCCATCCCATGCAACATTATTAATTCTTCCTTTTCCTATTTTTCTGAAATTTTCAGCAATCATGCTGCTTGGAGATTTTTGATTAACATTATAATAGAAAAGAGATCCTTCTTTTTCATAAACAAGCAGCATAGAATTATCTGCCCATACTATACGGGGTTCTCCATAGCAATATTCAATATTTGGAGAAATAATTGTCTCATTATTTGTATCAAGATCCATAAGAATAAGATTTCCATAACCTGCAGAAGACTGAACCATATAAACAAGCCATTTTCCATCTGGAGAAGCTTTTGTTCCAGATATTTTGCCTGTATATATCTGGCTTCCATTAACAAAAGCTGGAAATTCAAGGACTGGCTGATATCTTTTTAATGTTGAATCGCTTCTAAAAACACCAAATCTGTTACTTATCTGGATAATTCCTTTTTCTTTTAAATAGAGAACTCTTTCAGGAAAAAATGTAAGCTGATGCATAAATTTTGTATCAACTTCTGCTTTAAACAGTGTTGTATAATTTTTTACCCTTGTTTCGCCTGGAAGATCATCTTTTGCGGTAAAAATAGCTTCTTTTGAAGAATAGAGATTAATTCCGCCAAAAGTTACCTCTGCCCCAATATTAAAGTTAATTATTAGGAATAACAGCATAGTAAAAAGTTTTACAAACAGTGTTCTGCTTTTCATATATACCTGATTTTCGGCAGATAAATTAGAATTATTCATGAAAATTTACCTCAAATTTTCTTCTTAATTAATCATAAATAATTTTTATTAGCTAATATTATAGATATTTTTTATCAATATTATAGTTATTGAATATAAAAATCTATTAAATATTTATGCTCTTCTTCTATCAAATGTATACCCAGATTTATATAACGCTACCTTAAATCACTTTATATATGATTTTAACAAAGCTATTTTATATTTTTATTTTTTAATTATCTTTAAAAAACCAAGAGTATATGTTCAATTTATTAGTATATTAATTACAAGTATTTTAAAAAATGGAAATTTTACAACACAAAGCGATAATATGTTATTGGCTGCCCAAGATATTTCTTATTGAAATATAATCTTCTATGAAGAAAAAATTATTGATACTGCTTATTTTCTCTATTTATATCAACCTCTTTGGATATAAACACCAATAGCACAGGTTCTTGTTGATGCAGCTTTCAGAGGCAATTATTATCTTGCAAAAGATATTCTTAATAATTATGGCAGACTATTGATTTTTCAAATAATTTTAACGGCGCACTTATTATAGGGCAATAATTGGCCTTAACAATTTTTCTTCTTATAAAAATCAAAAAATGCTGTGGAAATAGAATATTCTTATAATAAGGAATTTACAAAAAAGACCAGGATAAAAATAGTTTCAGAAAAATTTCAAAATAATAATATATCATTTATTTTAATTATTTATAGTATATCAAGTTTAATATTTATCTTATTTATTATTTTTATAATTAGATTTTGGTTTATAATTCCTTATAGTAAAAAATATTTGAGAGTTGAAAAGCCTGCATAAATACTGTTATGCGAAATTGTGTCATACATTATTTAATTTATTTTTTAGTTTATAAAATAATACAAATACAATACAGTATTGTGCGGCAGGCATGAAAATGTATAAAAACAGAATGCTGTTTTGTTGTAAACTTAAATAAACATTGCACCTGGCAAATATTTATTTTTTACTTACTAATTTGGATGGATAAAAAATGGTAAATAACTTCATATATTCCGGCAATTGTTTAAGAGTAGGTTTAAAAAACCAAAATGCTTTACCATCGCATATGATATAAATATTATTATTAATTGTATATTTTTTCTGATGTATACATTCTTTTTTACCATGACAATGATCGCAATTAGGAAATTTTCCTGTAAATGCTTCCTGAATATATTCAGGCGCTTGCTCAATTATTTCCCGATTTTTATCTATATTACTAAAATATAACCTAAGAACAAGATCATTATCACGAATATAAATTCTAGCATATGATTTCTTACTTTTAACACCTGTTTTATTGTAAATAATCATATATTTTCCCCAGCAATAACCAGGACCAATTATATTATTGGATGTATAACCCAATGTTTCCATTTCTAAATTAAAAGCTGTAATAAATTCTATATTTTCTTTGCTGATAAATGAAAAAATTTTCCTTGCTAATACTTCTTTCATAACAAATATTTTTTCCTGGATTCAATATAAAGATAGTTTTATTGTGTATTTAGAAAATGGTATCTTTGATCAGAAATCTTAATCTTTTCCCTAAAAGCAGGTTTTCCATTAAGCAGATTGATCCAGTAATCCACCCTTGGGTCAATTATAAAATGCTGAAGCCTTCCTATTTTTATTCCCCACCAGTTCATAAAATCATACTGTACATCTGAATTAACAGTCTGCTGCAAGGCCCAGTATCCCCATTTAATATCAGCAATAATTTTGTATAGTTTTATTTTTGCAAAACCTTTTTCATCCCATCCTCCATGGTAAGTTTTACAAAGATGAACATCCATCTCTTCTGTAAAATAATTTATTGCAGACCAGCATCCGAGATCGTTATATGGATCATTCATTGATGCATATTCAAAATCTATCATTTTAAAATCTTTTTTTTCATCATTAAGCACAAAATTATTTGACCAAAAATCATTGTGGCACGGCTTGTATTCTATCCCATCTTTATTGATAGCATCTTCTATCTGTTTTAATAAAAATAGAAATCTATCGTGCCATGGAGGTTCATAACCTCCATCTTTTGCAAGATCAATCATCTGCCATGCCTGTTCAAATAATGTCTGTTTTAATGGCAAGGTTTTTCCGCAATTATGAAATTTGCAGACAGCTTTTGCAATTAAATCCACAGTATCTTTATCATACATATCGCCCCAAGCTGCTGTCCTGTAACTATCAAGCCATTCCCATATTTCCACGCCTGTATCAGGAAAATAGTGAGTTACAACAGGGCCTGCCCCGCTTTCCATTGCCAATATATTTGCCTTGTGGCAGTTATCCCTGTCTATAAAAGCATCTGTGCCTGCTCCTGGAATTTTAAGAAAGTAATCTTTTCCATCTACACTAACTTTATAATTAGGATTTGTTATACCGCCAGGCACATCTTCATATTTTATATTTTTTCCTTTCCAGTCAGACACTTTGGCAATTGCTTCATCTATATTTGTTTTTATAAGCTTTTTCATTGTCTTAAACCCCTCATAATAATTATTTTTTTTCCTGTCTAAATATTGGTTTTCCTTTAAGAAGGTTTAACCAATAATCAAGCCGCGGATCCTGCCATAAGTGCTGGAGCCTTGCAGTTTTCATTCCATACCAGTTCATAAAGTCAAAATTAACATTAGAAAAAAGGTATTGCTGAAGAGCCCAGAAACCCCACTTAATATCAGCAACAATTTTGTATAGTTTTATTTTTGCAAAACCTTTTTCATCCCATCCGCCATGATAGATAGTTGAAAGCAAGACATCCATTGCTTCTGTAAGATAGTTTGTAGTAGAGTAACAGCCAAGATCGTTATACGAATCATTCATAGATGCATATTCAAAATCTATAAGCTTTAATTCCTCTTTTTCATCATTATAAAGAAAGTTGTTTGTATAAAAATCGTTATGGCTTGGTTTAAAATCTATTCCTGCTTTTTGAATAGCTTCTTCTATCTTTGTAAGTATAAATAGCATTTTATCATACCAGGGAGGCAGATATCCGCCGCCTTTTGATCTTTCAATCATTTGCCATGCCTGCTCAAACAAAGTCTGTTTTTTAGGAAGTGTCTTTCCGCTATTATGAAAATTTCTTACAGCTTCTGCAATTTTTACAAATATTTTTTCAGAATAAATATCCCCAAAAACAACCTGTCTGTAGCCGTCAAGCCATTCCCAAATCTCCACTCCTGTATCTGCAAAGTAATAATATACTTTTGGGCCGCATCCTGTTTCCATTCCTATTATATTTGCAGCATGGCAATTATCCCTGTCTATAAAGTCTTCTGTTCCTGCGCCGGGAATTTTAAGAAAATAATCTTTTTTATCCACATGAATTTTATAGTTAGGATTTGTTATGCCGCCGGTAACAACCTCATGCTTGACATCTTTTCCTTTCCAGTCAGCAACTTGTGCAATTGCTTCATCTATATTTGTTTTTCTCAATTTGCTCATTTTTTACTCCTTAAAAAACAGTTATCAGACACCAAACCCTGGAACATAATTAAATATAGATATCATAACAATGCAACATACAAACATTGATGCTACTGATCCTATATAACCATGCTGATGCGGCGGTAATGACCTTGCTATCCAGTTCGCAAATGGAGGCATAAAAAGGCCTCCTGCAAGAGCTCCTGTTATAACAACATGAAGGCCTGCTCCATACATAATTACAAATGTAGGCCCCATAGTGACTACAGGGACAAATGTGGGATACCAACCTAATTCAAAATATCTATGCCAATAAATAAAAACGCCAATTGAAGAAGCAAGAATCTGTGAAGAAAGAAAGACAAGATAGGTATTTCCATCGCCATATGCAGGATTAAGAGGATTAAGATAGATAGATATTATACCTCCTATTATAAAAAACAACCCTGCTATTTCACTTCCATAAAAATTTGCTTCTGAAAAATCTGCAAAAACTCTTTTTATAAACCATCCATTATTCATTTTAGGGGGTTCCGCCGGAGCAGGAGCAGGCGGAGCTGCTTCTGCTGCTTTTTCAGGATTTTTAATATCTGAATCCTGTTTTGCCATCCATGGAAGATATCTGCATGCTTCAAAAGACAAAAGTCCTCCAACAATCATTGGCGTTACCCATGCTACAGCTCCTATAAGCCCCCACGGCTCTACAAAATTTTTAAACATAAAATATGCAAAAGGACATCCTATAAGTCCCCCAAACACGCCTGCAGTAATTACCTTGTGCCACTCCCCGCCATAAATTAAAACAAGCCCAGGAGTTATACTTACTATTGGAATAAAAGTAGGAACAAATGCTATATCTTGTGTTTTGAAAAGATTTTGATAAAGAAAGTTTGAAATAAAAGCCGCAAGTATCTGCGCAGCAAGAACTCTCCAAAAGAGCCCTGATCCATAACAAATGCCGAATGTGGTTTTTTTCTTTTTGTCAAGAAATGAAGCTATAATAGCCCCCGAAATTATTGCAACACCGCCTAACGCTGTTTTTTGGTAAGCAGGATCGCCCCAGTCGCCAAAAAGCCATGCGGTTTTTGCGCCTAAATTTCCTGCGCCGGCAGATTCAAGCCAGGCGTCATAATCCATAATTATTGAATTATCAGGTTTAGGGATAAAACTCCAGCCATAAATTAATAAAGCCAGAACTATCATTATTACAAAACCCGCTAACGGCCTTTTCGGCCTTGTTGCTGTCATAAAATTCCCCCGCTGCTAATCTAACTTTTCTATACGTTACCCTTTATTACCTTGTTTATCTTTGTAATTATTTAAAATTATTAATATCAAGATTCATCAGCCCGCACATTATGGCAATATAACCTTCAAAAGTTTTAAGCATCTCATTTATATTAACCTGCTCATTTGGCTGATGAGCCCATTTTTCTTCAGCGCCTGAGTAACCTATTGTAGGAATCTGATGAATACCTGCAGTCATGCTTCCATCAGTGCCGAATTTCCAATATTTTTCAGAAGGATTCTGCCCTACCTCTTTTAAAGCTTTAAATGTCTTTTTTACAAAATCAAGATTCTTATCTGTCTTCCATGGCGGATGATATTTTTTCACCTCTTTCTCATACCCTGTCCATGTTTTTTCTTTAAAAACTCTAGGCACTACAGTTGCTTTAAAATCTTTATCCTTATCTCCAACTACTTTAAACAAATCATGAAATTCACCAAGTATAGAAGCAAGAGGCTCGCCAGGCATATAACGCCTGTCAACAGAAATTTCACATTCATCAGGAACAATACTCATAGCTCCCGGCCTTACAATGCAATCAGTAATTGTTATTGAACTCTCGCCAAGCACAGGGTCGCCCTTCAAGTTATTTCCCATTTTATGAAAAACTGCATCCATTACAGGCAGCATTTTTTCAAGCGCATTAATTCCAAGTTTAGGCTGCGATGAGTGAGCAGTTTTTCCCTGCGTTGTTACTACAATCTCTATCTTTCCCCTGTGGCCTAGAACTACATCATTGCTTGTAGGTTCTGATAAAAAAACAAGATCTGCTTTAATATTATGCTTAAGCATTGTTTTTTCTATAAGGTATTCCATGCCAAGCATTTCTGCAGGTTCTTCATGGACAACAACCGAAAAAATCAAATCGCCGGGTAACGTAATTTTATTTTGCATTACTGCTTCCTGCAGCACTTTAAAGACAAAAAACTGTACAGCCAGCCCTGCTTTAAGATCAGCTACGCCTAAACCAATAATATTACCGCTGTCATCAACAGCAGCATCAAACGGCCCATAAGGACTCCATGCAGAAGCAATTCCGGAAGGAACAGTATCAAGATGCCCATTAAGCATTATATTTGGCCCTTCTCCGTTTCCCCTTATTATGCCTGCAACATTACCTGCTTCATCAATAAATGCCTCTTTTATTCCAATGTTTTTTAAATTTTTTAGAAAAAACTCTGCAAGTTTACCTTCAGAACCTGTAACAGAAGGAATTTTAACAATTTCTCTGGTAAATTCGACCCATTCGTCCTTGTACTTTTGTACAATTCCAAGCATTTTTTTCCTCCTTTTATATAAAATAACATAAATTTTCAAAAAATATTGAAAGATAATTTCATTATATTAATTATAGTAACATGCACCAATATCATGTCAAGAAAAAATTCAGAAGAATTCTTTTCTTTAATATTGAATCAATTATGGCAATCATATATATATTAGTAATTTCTACTATAAATCGAGTAATAATTATGAAAAATAACCAGGAAAATCTTTATAACCGTATAATTAATTTGCAGCCTTCCTTTAATGGATTGTTTGCAAAAACTGCTCACTATTTTATAAATAATCTTGATAATCTTAAATTTTTACGAATAAAACAGATAGCAGATAATTGCGGCGTTTCTGAAGCAACTATTACAAGATTTGTAAAAGCTTTGGGGTTTACAAGTTTTTATGATTTTAAAATGACTATTGCGCATTACACTCCTAAACAAACTCATGATGATCTATCTGACTTTATACTTGGAGATATAAATTTCGGAGACAGGGTCGAAGATATTATTAAAAAAATTAAATCTGAATTTATAAATACTATTGATGTTACTATAAAATATATTGATATACTTGAACTCAAAAAAGCTATTGCTGTTATTTCCTCGGCAAAAACCATAAATCTTTATGCAACAGGAAATTCTTCAGTATCTGCAAAATATGCTTATCTCCGGTTTTACCGTATCGGGAAAAAAAGCAGTATCTATACAGATCCTTCAGAAATGGCTGTATCAGCTTCTCTTCTTGGAAAAGATGATATTGCAATAGGTATAAGTTATTCAGGAAAATCCGAACCTGTTACAAAAGCTATACAATATGCAAAAGAAGCAGGCGCAACAACTATTTCAATAACAGGCCCTTTAAATTCTCCTTTGGTAAGAACTGCTGATATAAAACTTTGTACAGTAAAAAGCGAAGCTGATGATTTTCAGATATCATCATTTTCAAGATTATCCCACATTATTATTCTCGATATAATTTATGCAGGCGTTGCAGTAAACAGCTATGATATAGCTGCCAATGCAATTAAAGTATCTGGAGAAAAAGTAAGAGATATTCTTAATAACTGATTTTTACCTTAGCAAGATAGCAACATCGATGCTTGAAAACTATTACAATTTATTTAGCTGTTTCTTCTTTTATAATTTTAAAAT
>JAVBQS010000114.1:0-6099 GCA_031548835.1 Spirochaetia bacterium | reverse complement strand
TTTAAAAAAATCTATCAATCAATAAACAAGTTATTATTTTAGTAACGTCTTTTTCAATTTTTTATTTTTTCTTTGATTGATACTTTATTTTTTCAAAAATAAAGGGGTAATTTTTTTACACCTTATTGTTAAATACTTTGTGAAGACATTGCCCTAATTTGCCCTGTTTTTACATCAAGCGCTTTTACTCTTAAACGTTTTGTATAACCTTCTCCTGTTATTGCTCCGGTTATAACTACTTCGGCTCCAAGCAGCTGCCCTATTGAAACTACAGAGTTGTCATCTACTTCGCCTGTCATGTGAAAATTCTGTTCTTTTTTTATTGCATCAAGACTACGTCTGTCTACAATACTGTATTTATTTGCACGCACAAATAAAAGCGTTAGTTCCTCACAGACAAATTCTCCTTCACTTGAATTTGATGAAGATATATTTACTACTGCAATTTTTGATTTTGCAGGCAAACCAGGAGACAAATCTTCAAATACATTGTTGATAGCTGTTTCTGTAACAGATTTTTTTTCCGGAACTGCTGCTGCTTTAGTTAAAATAGCAACCCATTTTGGAGGTGTTCCTTGCTTTTCGGCTTTTGCCGAAAATATATGGGAATCATTATTTACATTAATTTCAATGCTTTCTGAGCTTTCTAGAGGTGTAAGTTTCCAACCACCAGCAGTAGGGACACTACCTGAAGCAGTTATATAATGTTTTCCATTAGGAACAGAAAAATTAACACTTTTGTTAGGAAATATTTCATCTTTTTGTTTTTGTCCATCAATAAATACATTAAAAAAAGCATTTGTAGCAGCAGCCATTACAGTAATATTGCCCTGTCCATTTCCGGTAATAATTGGTGTAGGAGGAGCTCCGGCGCAAGATATAAATAATAAAAAAACAATTGTAAAAAATAAAAATAAAAATAATATTTTTTTCATAACAAACCTCTTTATTAGTTTTTTATTCATTAAATACTTTGAGAAGACATTGCCCTAATTTGACCTGTTTTTACATCAAGCGCTTTTACTCTTAAACGTTTTGTAGAACCTTCTCCTGTTATTGCTCCGGTTATAACTACTTCTGCTCCAAGCAGTTGCCCTATTGAAACTACAGAGTTGTCATCTACTTCGCCTGTCATGTGAAAATTCTGTTCTTTTTTTATTGCATCAAGACTACGTCTGTCTACAATACTGTATTTATTTGCACGTACAAATAAAAGCGTTAGTTCTTCGCAGACAAATTCTCCTTCACTTGAATTTGATGAAGATATATTTACTACTGCCATTTTTGATTTTGCAGTGAGACTTGGAGACAAATCTTCAAATACATTGTTGACAGCTGTTTCGATAGTAGATTTTTTTACGCTATTACTACCTGTGCCGGATGGAGATCCGCTAGCTCTAAATCCTTGACTTAAAATAGCAACCCATTTTGGAGGCGTTCCCTGTTTTTCAAGACTTGCTGAAAATATATGGGAATAGTTATTTACATTAATTTCAATACCTTCTGAAAATATGTTTTTACGTGTAACAACTATATAATGTTTTCCATTTGGAACAGCAAAATTACCGTTTTTTCCAAGCGATATTACCCCTTTGTTTTGTCCATCAATAAGTACATAAAAAGGATAATTTGTAGCCATTACAGTAATACTGCCGCTTTGCCCGTTATTAATAACTGGAGCAGGGGCAGGGGCGCCAGAGCAAGATATAAACAAAAAAACAGCTGTAAAAAATAAAATTAATAATAATATCTTTTTCATAATAAACCTTTATATATCAATTTTTTTCAATACCGGAAAAAGCAACACGTTTCATTGCATCTTTTACATCTTCTTTAAGTTCTTCCTGCTCTTTGCTTTTTGCTTCTATTTTTCCCATTGCTTTTGCTATTTGGTAATCAAGATCTTCTTCTTTAATGGAATAGACAACATAATAAGAATATTCTTCTGTATCTGTTTTTTTTCTGTTATCAATAGTTCTTACTTTTGTCCAATAATCCAGATTTTTTTCCAAACCATTTATTTCTGTTCTTGAGCAGGTAGCAACAATCTCTTTTATAAAATTTTGATTTTCAGGTGTGTTTTTGTCGCCAAGCTGTTCGCCTCCAAACTGAGCTTCAACATTATTGCTTATTCTTTTTGAGACAGCAGCCTGTACCGAAAAATTATTTACCCATGATTTTAATAAATCCAGATTTTGTCCTGTTGAATATTCAATTAGCGGAATTTTACCCTTAAACTGCGGCATAGCTTTAATTGCGTTATAATCGTCATTTGCTACATCAGTAACCCATTGAGGTATTTCTGCTCCAACAGCAGCGCCCTTATAATCAATTATTACTCTTTCAATTTCTTTTGAAACGACAGGAGCCCCTTTTTTTGTTTCACTACCGGAAGCGCATGAAAATAAAAAAACAGCTAACATAATTACAAAAACCAATAAAATACCTTTTTTCATTTTTTTCTCCTTTTATTTTTTGAAATATTAAAATTTTAATTTTTACTATTTTGTAATAAAATCAAATTCCCAGACTGGAATGAAAATTTGAAATAAAATAATTCTCCAGATCTTTTTCAATTTCACGAAAAGTTACACTATATGCGCCTTCCAGAGTTTTATGCCCATTCCTGGGTAATGTTTTATTATATGAGAAAAGTGAATTATTTTTTTTATCAAGAATTTTAACAGTAACTCCTGCTCTTACAAACAAACCGGAATCATATTTTTCTTCTGAACAATTGATAGAGCAAATAATAGAATATTCGCCTCGTCCCGAAGTTGTTATATAGTTTTGTTCTTCTATTATTTGTAAAAGCTTGCGTTTTATTCTTCCTTCGCGGTCAGATTTTACTTCTACATTAAATGTTATTTTTGAACGGTAATAAGAAAAATCTTTTTCAATATTTCTTATATAAGAAATTTCTTTTGAATAAAGGTTTGCCTGCCGGGAATCTACAACAACAGCAGACTTTATTAATTCTTCTGTAAGTTTTCCTATTATAAGAGCTTTTTTTAAATCCCTGTATTTATAAAATAAATTATCATTATTTTTTGCTGAACTATGAAGGGAATCAATTAGTAATATATTGTTATTAATTTTTGATTTATAAATTTCTGCTGCATTTGCTCTGTCAATATAGGCTAAAATTACATATTTTGACTGATATTGATTAAACCATGGAGAAGTAAATTGTACGCCAAGAAATTCTTCCTGAGAAGTTATAATTGCAGATTCTTTTATTCCTGTTTTTTTTGAAAAATTTGTATTTTTATCCTGAATAACTTCATTAAATTCCCTTATTACCTCGTTTCTAATATCAGAATTAGTTTTAAAATAAAGAGATAAACCGGAAACAGCCTGGTTTTCGGCATCTTTTAATGTAGTACCTTCTCCTATAACAGAAATATATCTGGATGAAGGATATGAAAAATCCTTATTTAAATACCAATCAGGCGGCTGATTAGCAAAAAGAGAGCTAAAAGCATAAAAAATTAGAAAAAGAAAAATATGTTTTTTAAAGATATTTATTTTTATCTGGTTTTTCATGATAAAAAATTATATCAATTCTCTTTAACTTTGTAAACTGTAATACAGTTGTTTTAACTGTATTACAGTGGTGTTAATAATATAAAAAGAAATTATACTTTAATAATGACTCATATCCAGGAAGTTTTTATAAAGAATCTAAGATACTTCCGTATACAGAAAGGATATAGTCAGCTTAGATTTTCTGAGCTGGTAAATATTTCACCTAATTATCTAAATGCAGTAGAAAATGGGAAAAATATGCCTTCCCCGGAAGTGCTTCAGCGTATGCTTGATGTGCTTAATATATTTCCATACCAATTATTTCTTGAACAACCTGTTGAAATACAATCTTTTTCAATGCAGCATCATGAAAAAAATGAATCTTTGATACAAGAGCTTGTCCGCTTAAAGCAAGAATTAGATATTGGAATTGATAATATTATAAAAAATTGTTCCAAACCTGAGACAGATAAAAATAACTCTTAATTTATTTTATAAAAATTGAATGTCTGTTGTTTTTTTCCAACAATGCTGGAGTTGTCTAAACAGTTCCTAAAAATATTTGAACAATACGCTATTATATGGTAATATTATTATGAAAAGATGTGCTTTAAACCTTTTTTTCTATTATTAATAGTTGTTTTCATTATTTCATGCGCTGGCCCGGCGGATTCCGGTCTTTCTGATGGGGAAATAAAAGTACTCACAATAAAAGATGGGTCAATACTTGAAAAAGGAACAGCGCTGCCTGTAACGCTTATTTATAATGAATCTGACTATGTTTTTGATTACCTTAATATTTTTCTTTACGATGATACAGGAAGAGAAGTTGCTGCAAATAAAATAGAGAGAAATTCTATTGAAAATAATAGAAAAAGAGAAATAGTACTGCCTGAAAATCTTGGAAAAGGCATTTATCATGTAAAATTTGAACTTTACAAAAGTGATAAAATGATTTTTTCAACTATAACCAATTTTTTTAATGAAAGTAGTTCTTATAAGTTAAATAATATTCAATCTTATCCTCCAAATCCTGCTCCAGGCGAAAAAGTTATTTTAATTGCTGACTTTACAATAGATCCTTCTTCCAACCCTTATTTCAGATGGATAATAGGGAAAAATACTGTTTTTGAAGGTTTTTATTCTGAAGGGGCAAATAAATACAACTGGAAAACACCAGCTATTGAGGGTGCATATTCTGTAACTGTAGAACTTTTCCCATTTAAGCCTGAAGATAAAGTTTTTGAAAAATTCAGCTCTGCTATCTCAACAAACTCTGCTGTTCTTGTCTCTGAATCAAACCGAATGATATCAAAAGAATTATCTCCTGAAATTTCATATTCCACTCTTTATCATTTCAGAGGCGATATTACTGATTCAGGTTATATAGCTCAAAATAAAAATAATTTTGAAATAGTTGGAAATCCCTTGCCTGATTTTAAAGGCGGGATATATGGATATTATTTTGAAAAAGATAAATATATTGAAATTCCATCAGTAATAATTCCTTTTTCAAAAGACGGCGTTTTACATCCGTTTTCAATAAAAATTAAATTTTTATGCGATTACTCAAAAGTTGCTGATCCTGCTGAAAATTCTGCTTTTTTTAGTTCTATTTCTGAAAGCGGAAACTTTAATATTTCTCTTGGCCAATATGATAAAACCCAATATTTTTGCGAGATTGTTTCCGGTTCAAATAAATTTACCAGCAAAGCTTTCCACGCCAAAGGAACATCAAATAGTACAATCAATCTTACCCTCTCTTTTTATCCCAGCAATAATGGAATTTATACAGGAGATACAAAAATTCTGCCTGTAGATAACACACTTTATAACAGCACAGCATTAAACACCTCTTTAGGCAATTCTGTGCCTGCAGGTATCAATTCTCCAAATACAGAAACATATAGCAATCAGTCATATTCTGCCAATTCCTGCACTGTTGTCTGGGTAATTAATGGAGAAACTGTTGCCTGCGAAAATATTCCTTTTATTCCAAGGCTTGCTGAAAATAGCGGAAAAACTATAATAGGCGGAGGAATATATCCTTTACTTATTGATGAAGCAGGTATCTATTCAAGAAATAATGAAGGAAAAAATTCAGTAGATCCTTATTGCTTCAGCAGTTATAATTCAGAAATATTCGGATCCGGGCTGATTTTTGCAGAAGGATTTGATTATAGTTTAAATCTTTCTCCTCTTAAACATGATGGATCAGCTATAATCAATAGCGGCATGGCTTTTCTTAAGCCTGGAGGATGGGTCTGTGCAGGAACAAAAATTCCGCTTTCCGGCAATGTAGAAATAAGCATTACAGGAAGTTGCGCTTTTGTTATAAGAGACCTGTCTGGTAACGATATTTTTTCACGTAATATTACAGGCATGAATGAGAGTTTTATAATTAGTAATATAGCTTCGGGAAATTATGATATTTTTATTTTAAATAATGATAAAAATATTATAAAATCAGTTGATAATATTTTAATTACACGGGCTCACTCAAATCCTGTAAATTAAGTTTTATTTTAATTTATAAATTAGCGTTTAAAAGATGGTTAAAAAAAAAGTTAT
>JAVBQS010000151.1:0-5374 GCA_031548835.1 Spirochaetia bacterium | reverse complement strand
CTTATAAGCTGCTGTCAAACGTCGTATACACCCGTAACGTTGTGCGCAATGCTCATATGATTAAATAACGCAAATTGTGAATATTGGATGAAAAATGTTATGCGAAAAAATGGCAATATTTCAAAGATTATTACTTCCATTTTAGGTATAGTTGCTAGTCTGATTATGATTTTACCTCAAATTCAAACTCTCAATTTATTTTCAATAAAAATAATACTTATTCTAATATTTGCTATAATATTGATAATACTCTTTAATGTATTTAAAAAAAATCATGATATAAGGAGTCTGCTCAAGGAAAGAGGGAAAATACCTATTCTTGATTCATGCTTTAAGTATCAAAATTTAAATATATACCAATGTACTAAAGACTTAAAGAAAAATAATAAAGTAAAAGAGAAATATATTATTTGTAAGCTATTAAAGAAAAAACATAAAATTGTAGTAATATATGGAGATGCTGGTTTTGGAAAAACAACATTATTGAAATACCTTTATTCTACCATCGCAAAAAAATCTAGCAAAAAAATTGCACCATTAATTATTCCATATCTTTTATATCTAAGTGAGTATAATCATTTAGAAGAAGATTTTAATATAAATAAAATTGAAAAAAATATTTATTTTGTTAAGGATAAAACATTACGGCATCTGTTTTTCTTAGATGGTTTTAACGAAATAACTTATTCCAATCTTGAAATAGTTATAAATACAATTGAGAGAATTTTTAAAAAGGATAATTTTTCCATTGTTATATCCACTAGGCCAGCTTTATTTAATTATAAATTTTCTACTTTATTTAGAAGTATGGAAAAATTTTACTATGTTATAGAAAATTGGGATAAAAACCAAGTATCTAAGTATTTATTATCCCAAGGTATACCACGTAAAAAAAGTATTAAAATGCCTGAAAAGACATTAAAATTTTTTCAAACTCCATTTATTGCATATTTGTTCATTAGTAGAATTGAAAATAAAATATTAGTAAATAGTATTACCATTTTCAAGATAATTGAAGACTATATTGAAAATATTATAAACCCATCTTTTTTAGAAGAAAAACCTGAGGGTTATCAGAATTATAATGTTAATACTATCTATAGAACAGTTACATCTGGGCAAAAATTAAAAGTATTATCAAAACTTGCATATGTTAATAATAATAATACTTTAATATTTAGTATAGAAATACTTACCCAAATATTAAAAGAATTATTATTAAATACAGATATCATAAATGATTTCATATTAGAGATGCATAATTCTGGATTATTCCTTTCAATAGACAAAGAATCCTATAAATATCGGCATCAGATACTTCAAGAGTATTTATGTTCAAAATGGGTAATTTGCAATAGAGAATTTCTTCCTGAGAATATTTCTAGTAATCAATTTTGGCGAGATATCCCTCAATATATGTTTGAATATTTTAATATTAATGAGCAAGAAATTTTTATTAATAATTTTATAGAAAAAAAGGACTTTTTGACAGCGACTAAATTAGTTAAACATTTTAAAGGAAGTAATGTTAAAAAGATTAGAAAAAAGATTGCTGCCAAAATAATCTCTAGTATCGAAAGATTTGACAGTGATGAGAAGTTAGATGAAGTTTTAAATATATTAAAAGATGAAGCTGAAGAAATTCTTATTCAACGAATAAGAGATGCAGACTGTTCAATTATTGCACCAGAAGAGTATCCAATAGGTATAAAATTTACAAAGGAAGAAGAACAAGAATTGGATTCAAAATGGCGATCCTTAGGGAGAGCAATATCTTCATTAACCTATATAAATTCAAATAAGGCAATTGGAGTATTATTCGAAAAAGTTTCATTGATTAATAGTAATCATTTGAAATATCATATCTTAGAATATATTATTACTACAAACACACATTTTTTCTTTACGGACGTGTCCAAGAACATGAAAATAGTAAAAATAATAAAAATTATGTGGGTAACGACAGATCCAATAATTAGTACATATTCTTTATTAATATTTTTCAAAATATTTAAACTTCCTTTTGTAATCGTAAGAAAAAGAATGTGGAATAGACTTTTTGAATTTATAAAATGTAAATCAGATTTAACGAATAGTTTATATTATTTGCGCAATTTCTGGAACAGAAATCATGGAATTGAATGCCTTAGTATAATATTAACTAAAAAAAATTATATTATTTATGAGAAATTAATTATTGATATTTTAGAGAAAGAAGAAAAATTTAAATATTCCAACTCAAAACCGTTTTATCATGCAATATTTAAGTCAATATTAAAATCAGTTTATTATATTGAAAAGAATAAAATAGGATATGATATTATTTTTAAAAAAATATGTTATAGCTATAGAATTAGTAAAAGTGACTGGGCGTTAAAATTTATAGATTCTATATTTAAAGAGATGGATAGAATTAGGTTAGAAGAATTAGCAAAAGATAAAAATATTAACTTTCGGATAAATGGACTTGTAAAGCATCATATCGACTATTTTAAGAGTATTGATGTTAATTAGGATAAGGGAGATTTTAAATGAAAAGGCTAGTTATTAATGCAGATGATTATGGATTAACTCCAATGGTTTCTAGGGGTATAAGAGATGCTTATCTTAATGGGGTTTTAACGTCGACAACAGTTATGGCTACAGGAATTAGTTTAGATGTAGATTTATTGATGCTGAAATCAGAATGTCCTGATATTGGTATTGGAGTTCACTTAACGTTAACCAATTTATCTCCTGTTTTATATAAAGATAAAATATCCTCATTGCTAAATAGTAATGGTAATTTTTTTCCATTAGATGAGTTGAAAAGACGAATAGAATCAATAAATTATAACGAATTATATCAAGAGTGGAAGGCCCAAATAGATAAAGTAAAAAGCTTTGGAATTGCTATTGATCATTTAGATAGCCATCATCATGTATGTTATTTGAACGATAAAACAATAGACGTTATGGCTTTATTAGCTGAAGAATATAATTTACCTGTAAGAACTCCTGTATATTCTATTAAAGAAAAACAAAAAACTTTAAACAAATATATTAAAAATAAAAATTTTTTTTATCCAGAAGTATTTTATGATGGTTTTACTCGCAAAAAAGGTGATCTAAATATTTTATTAGAGTTGTTAAAAAAAATAGATGATAAAGCTGTAGAAATATTATCTCATGCTGGTATTGTAGATGATGAATTAAAAAAGATTAGTTCTTTAACATATTCACGGGAAAATGAATTGGAATCATTGAAATCCCCATTAGTAAAAGAACTTATTAGAAAAGAAAAAATAAACTTGATGACTTTTGGAGAAATGTTCAATGAAAAGAATATTTGATAATATAAATATTTATACAATAAAATTTTCTTATTTTCTAGGGTATATAAAAGCAAAAATATTATGTGCTGAATGTGGAAGAAATGCTCGTATATCTAGTAAAGTTTCATTTTACCAACCTTCAAAAATAAATATAAAAGAAAATGTAGAAATTCGAGAAAATTCTCTATTGGATGCTCGCACAGAAGATAATGTAGGTATTATAATTAAGTCTAATTGTCGAATTAAAGAAAATATTGCTCTTATTTGTTATTCTGGATGTATTGATATTGATGAAAATGTATTAATAAGTAGGAATACTGTTATTTATGGTCATGGAGGTGTGTTTATAGGGAAAAAAGCAATGATTGGTCCTAACTGTGTATTAGTTGCGTCTAATCATTTTTTTTCTTTAAATGTAATCCCTTTTCAAGATCAGGGATTTACTAAAGAAAGAATCATAATTGGGAATAATGTATGGATTGGTGCATCAACTACGATTTTAGCAGGTAGTACGATTGAAGATAATGTTGTAATTGCAGCTGGATCTGTTGTAACAGGAAAAAAATTAGTCTCTGGATATTTATATGCCGGAATCCCTGCAAAACAAATTAGGGAGTTAAAAATAGAAGAACTGGCGGACAAGAAAGTCTATTATAAAAATTGGGATGAATTTAAAATAGTAAAAGAAAATGGTTAGGCACTGCGCACAACAGCGCATATTCGCATACGCTCCCTTTGGTCGCTGGCTTTCGCAACGCTAGCTCACATGCGTTCGCACGCTATGCTACAGCACATTTAGCTCGGCCAGCAACACTCGCAGGCTCGTGTTGCTTTATTTGGCCTCACTAAACGTCGAATATACGCGGGACGTTATGCGATATGCCCTTATGGATTCGGCATATAAATTAGTAAGTGCTTTGATGTTCACCTGCAGGTGAAGGTGAGTATATTTAATATACTGAAAAATCTTCCATAAGTTTATTTGATAACTCTTGACAAATATACCAATATTGGTATATTTGTATTTAAGTGCAGTATTATGTAATCGTATTAGGACCAGCAAAAAATTTTCTCGCTGATTTGGAGTTAAAATTACGTGCAAAATCATATCGTACAATTAAATTATTGGAAGAATTTGGCCCAAGTTTAACCTTGCCTCATTCTAGAAAAATCATTGGGACTGATAGTTTGTATGAATTAAGAATACAACAATCAACGAATATTTGTAGGCTATTTTACTTTTATCATAAAGAGAAAATTTATGTAGTTTTATCAGGTTTTGTTAAAAAGAAAGATAAAACTGATAAAGCCGAAATTGATAAGGCTTTAAATATAATGAAATTATATTTGGAGGAAGAAAATGGAAAAAATTAAGGCATATAGATTTGAAGACCTTCTTAAAGAAGAGATGAAAGATAAGAATTTTAAAAAAGAATACGAAGCGTTGGAAGAAGAATTTCAACTTGCAGAAGAAGTAATAAAATTGAGAACAGAAAAAAATATATCACAAAAAGAATTAGCTCAAATAGCAGGGACTTCGCAACCAGCAATAGCAAGATTAGAATCAGGAAAATATAAGAATGTATCATTATCATTTTTAAGAAAGATTGGAAAAGCATTAGATGTAGTACCTGAAATACATTTTAAAAAAGCTAATTAAAACAGAATATTTAACAACAGTGTGAAACAGTTTAATCATTACTGTAAGTTTAAGATTTGGTTTCACTGCGTTGCTGGGTTAAAATAAACTGTTGAGGACACAATCGCATAACAGCGTATATTCGCAGACGCGCACTTCGTGCGCTGGCTTACGCATCGCTAGGTCGGTCGCTGCGCTCACTCCCACGCTCTGCTTCAGCACATTCCCAGACCACTGCAATATTCGCTTCCGCTCACATTGCTTTATTAGCGGTCTGGAAACGTCGAATATACCCGGGACGTTCTACGACATGCTCAGTGTCTTATTCAGAAATAAATATTTTATAGTCTAAAGAATAAATTATCAGTTAAAATCAGTATTTAAAAATTAATTTTATATATAAGTAATTAATAAATATCAT
>JAVBQS010000162.1:0-3737 GCA_031548835.1 Spirochaetia bacterium | reverse complement strand
AAAAGATATTTCAAAGAAATTTAATTTTACAGGAGAAGTCCTGGGAACAGGACTTTTACAGGGGCTTGAGATAAAACAGCCTGTTGGGTATGAAAAAGATATTGTAAAAGAAATAATAGAAAAATGCGAGGAAAATGGATTGATTATTCTTAAATCAGGAAAAAATATAATAAGAATAGCTCCGCCTCTTATTATAGAAAAAAAACATATTGATGAAGGAATTGAAATACTTACAAAAACTCTTGAGAACTTCAAGATATAACACTGGAATATAAAAGGAGAATTGTTATGGCTGAAAAAAAAGATAATAAAATAAAAAAAATAGCGCTTGCATATTCAGGCGGGCTTGATACTTCAATTATCATACCCTGGCTTAAAGAAGAATATCCTGGATCAGAAGTAATTTGTATATGCACTAACGTAGGACAAAAAGAAGACTGGATTGCAATAGAAGAAAAAGCAATAAAATCAGGAGCTTCAAAAATATATGTGGAAGATATAAGAGATGAATTTGTAAAAGATTATATTTTTCCAATGATACGCGCAGGCGCAATATATGAAGGAAAATATCTTTTGGGAACTTCTATTGCGCGCCCTATTCAGGCAAAAAGACAAGTTGAAATAGCTCTTAAAGAAAAAGCAGATGCTCTTGCACATGGATGCACAGGTAAGGGAAATGACCAGGTAAGGTTTGAACTTACATACAAGGCTCTTGCACCTCACCTTAAAGTTATTGCACCGTGGAGAATATGGGATATAAATTCAAGGGAACAGGCAATTGAATATGCCAAGCAGCACAATATTCCTCTTGGAAATATTTCAAAGAAAAATATCTATTCAAGAGATGAAAATATATGGCACACAAGCCATGAAGGCGGAGCTCTTGAAGATCCATGGCAGACACCTCCGGAAGAAATATTTCAGAGAACAGTATCTCCTGAAGCAGCTCCTGATAAACCGGAAGAAGTAATAATAGATATTGAAAAAGGATTTCCTATTGCGCTTAACGGTAAAAAACTCTCTCCTGTTGAGTTTATTGAAAAATTAAACAAGATTGCAGGAAAAAACGGAGTAGGAAGATCAGATATTGTTGAAACAAGAACAGTTGGAATGAAAAGCCATGGCGTGTATGAAACACCTGCAGGAACAGTTCTTAATAAAGCTCTTCAGGAACTTGAAATGATTACGCTTGATAATGACACGCTTCATTACAAACAGCTTATGGCAATAAAATATTCAGAACTTATTTATACAGGAAAATGGTTTACAACACTTAGGGAATCAATGGAAGCCTTTATGGAAGAGAGCAGCAAGTATCTTACAGGAAGCGTGAGGCTCTATCTTTATAAAGGCAATGTTATGGTTGGCGGAAGAAAATCCCCATACTCTTTATATATAGAAGATCTTGCTTCATTTGGAGAAAGCAATTATAACCAAAAAGATGCAACAGGATTTATAAATCTTTTCGGGCTTTCAACAGGAGTATCTGCAATTGTCCATAAAAAAATAACAAAAAGCTCCGGGCAGATTGGAGATATAAAAAAGATGGCAAAAATTCATGAAGAATAAAAATTCTGCTGTTAATATAATCTGGTTTTAACAGAAACATTTAAAAAAACGTTAAAGGACAGGGTTTTTCCCTGTCCTTTTTGAATGTTTTAAAATAATAAATTCTGATAGATTCTATCAAGCTTAGATCAAATCCAATCTTTTTACATTTTTTATAACTGTATATTTTTTCCACCTGGTATATAATTAAATAAATATTGATAAATGCTTTTGCATATCAATCAATATTAAAATAGTTGCATTTAATTTGCAAACTAGAATTAGCAATATGGAAATATTGATTAGCGCCAAATTAAACAATATTCCATAAAACTTTCTCAAGGAGAAAAAAATGGATATAAAATTTAAAAATCTTACAGAAACAGAATCATTTAAAAAATTAATATCAACGCCTGCGCCTGATATTAAAAATATTCTCTCTCCAGAAAGAATTTCAAAATGCAATATAACAACAGGAGCAGGCATTGACTATAACTATTCTGCAAAAGCTGTTGATGAAAAACTTCTTAAACTGTTTCAGCAGTTAGCTGATGAACAGCAAGCAGTTCCCAAATATAAAGAAATTTTAAACGGCAGCATAATGAACCCAGGCGAAAAAAGAATGGTTCTCCACCACTATACAAGAGGAATTCCAGACATTACCCATAAAGAAGAAGTTTTTGAAAAAATAAAATTATATAAAGAACAAATAGAAAGATTTTCTGAATTTGCAGAAAAAGTGCATAGCGGAAAAATCAGGGGTTCAACAGGAGCAAAGTTTGACACAGCTGTTCAAATAGGCATTGGAGGTTCAGATCTTGGGCCAAGGGCAATCTATCTTGCTCTTAAAGGATTTATGCAAAGTGAGAGAAGAAAGCAGTTTATAAATTGTGAATTCATATCAAATGTAGATCCTGATGATGCATCTGATGTTATGGCCAGAATTAATCCTGAAACCACGTTATTTATTGTTGTATCAAAAAGCGGAACAACCCAGGAAACTCTTACAAACACAGCTCTTGTAAAAAGCCTTATTAAATCAAAATCTCCATCCATAGATATTGCAAAACATATGATAGCTGTCACAGGCAAGGGAAGCCCTATGGAAAATCCCAAAGAGTTTTTTGATTCATTTTATATTGATGATTTTATAGGAGGCAGATATTCATCCACAAGCGCTGTAGGAGGTGTTATTTTAAGCCTTGCATTTGGCAGCGATATATTTAAAAAACTTCTTGAAGGCGCCCATGCTAATGATAAAATAGCGCTTGAACAGGATATACTTAAAAATCCTCCTCTTCTTGATGCTCTTATCTCTATTTATGACAGAAATATACTTAAAACAACAACTGAAGCAATTCTTCCCTACAGTCAGGCTCTTTCCCGTTTTCCTGCACATCTTCAGCAGCTGATTATGGAAAGCAATGGAAAAAGTGTAAATTTCAAAGGCTTAAAGATAAACTATGAAACATCACCTGTTATTTTTGGCGAACCAGGAACAAACGGCCAGCACTCTTTTTATCAAATGCTTCATCAGGGAACAGATATTGTTCCTCTTAAATTTATAGGTTTTAAAGAACCGCAGCAGCTTTATGATGTCAATTTTGAAGGAAGCAGCTGTCAGGAAAAACTTAATGCAAATCTTGCAGCACAAATAACAGCTTTTGCGCTTGGCCAAAATGATAATAATCTTAATAAAAATTTTCCTGGAGGAAGAGGCTCTGACCTTATTATAGGAAAAAGACTTACACCTGAAGCAATAGGCTCATTATTGGCCCATTTTGAAAACAGGACAATGTTTCAGGGATTTTTATGGAATATTAACTCATTTGACCAGGAAGGAGTGCAGCTTGGCAAAAAACTTGCAACAAAAGTATTGTCTGGTAAACAGGAAAACCCTATTCTTGATGCTTATAGCAAGCTTTTTAAATAATTTTTATATAAAAATCATATTTTTCGGAAATTAAAATAGAAAAATCCCCGCCGGAAAAAAGGAGGAAAACCGGACAGGGATTTTTTATAAAGGAGGTATTATGAAAAAGTCATACTTTTCACACTAATATAAACAAGCCCTGGCGAAAATAGTTACATTATTAATTAAAAAATATTATTTTTATTCTGCTGATTGATTTTTTACAAAACAGCATATATTTATAAGATAATGGCAGAACTTGAAAAAGAAATAATTG
>JAVBQS010000158.1:0-4215 GCA_031548835.1 Spirochaetia bacterium | reverse complement strand
TAATCATGCAGCATATTATGAATATGGAGGCCTATTTTCAGCATATATTCAGCAAAAATATGGCATGGAAAAATATGCCAAGCTATGGCAGCATATGGGGAAGAAATATTATATTTCACTTTTTCCATATAATTCAGGTTACTACCATATTTTTAAATCTGTTTATGGCATTACCTTTCTCGAAGCATGGGAAGATTTTAAAAAACAGCACACATTAAGCGGGATAAAAGAAAATCCAGGAATTATACCAATAGGGTCGGAAACAACATTTATAAATGCTATAACTGCAGGCAAAGATAAAATATATGTAGCAGATAAGCTAGATCAAAAAATATATATAGTAGACCCTAAAACTGAAAAAGCAAAAACTCTTATGTCAGCAGATTTATCTACATATAATATTGGAATTTCAAAAGATGGAAAAAAGATGCTTGTTTCAAGCTATCGTTATTCAGAAAATCTTGCTACAGCAACAGTTACTGAATATAAAACAGAAAATGGTAAAAAAACCGGACATAAGTGGAAAGGACTTTATAAAGGACAGTATTTCAGGGAAGGAGTTGTTGGATTAAATTCTACTCTTCATAATAATAATATTGTCTACAGGCCTGACAATAGAGATGAAGAAGTGCTGCTTCATGGCAATGAAGAGCTAGTTTTTTCAAACCCCTCCCCCATAAATGACTCATGGATTATTTATACATTTGCAGAAAAAGGTGTGCGTTCTATAGGTATGTATAATTATGATACCCATACTGCATATAAAATTACAAGCAGTATGCAGGATGACAAGGAGCGATGGCGTTATATCCGCGATCTCCATGTCTCAAATAATAAAATTCTTTTTACATTTAATAATGATGACAGAATGTTTAAGCTTGGAGTAATAGATATTTCAGCATTTAGTAAAGAAGATTCAATAATGCCTATACGTTTTAGCAATCTTGATTTTTCAGGAGGAGTATTTAGCCCTGTACAGATAGATGGGGAGATTTTTTACAAAGCAGTATTTGCAGATAGCGATGGACTTATGAAATTTCCGGAAACATTTGAATCTGTTTCTGGTTATGACGGAATAGTATGGCTTACACCATTAGATGCAGATAAACAAAATTTAGAAATTTCCTCAACTGCAGAACCAGATCAGGATATAAAAAGTAAAAATTATTTTGCATTAAAATATTTAAATCCATTTAAATTCTGGCTTCCATGCCCTTTAATAAGATATGAAAATAATAATTTTAATTTAGATGGCGCTGGTATTTATTCTATAATGGCTGACCCTACAGATACACATTTTATAGCACTGGCAGTTTTGGGCGACTTTGCAGCAGAAATGGCATGGATAGATTTTAATTGGCTTAATGAAGGATTTTTCTTTCCGCTTGATATTGCTTTTTCAGATAAAGTAAAAAATATGACAGGCGATTCATACCGTTCTACTAAAGCATCTGTTACAGGAACATATTCACATGGGCTTGGAAATGAACATAGTTTTATAAACCTTGCAGCAGGATTTGAATTATCTCTAAGCGCAGACAATCCTAAAGATAATTCCAGCGCATATACATGGAACTATGATGATCCTGATTATACAGCTCTTATAGGCCTTGATTTTTCAAACTACCACCGTTATCCGTGGGAATTATTTGGCACAGGAGCAAGCATCAATGGATATGGAAGAAGTACAGTTGATAATTTTGAACCAAGAACAGATGTTATAATAAATTTTGCTCTCAACCATCCATTTGCTTTTCAATTAAGTATATATGGTGCTTATGAAGAAAATGGAGGTATGGATTTACAGGGAGAATCAAAAACATATGATTCTTTTTTTGCAAATATTGCATCTGCAGAATATTCAACTCCTGAAAGCCTTTATCTAAAATGGGTTACAGGAGGAGAGCTTGAAATAAAACTTTTTTCAACTGAAACACAGGATAATATTTCACATCTCTATTTTAACCGTTTATACAGCACACTTGCATACCGCGGAGTACTATATGATGATCATGATAATCCTGCAGCAGAAGGAAACCAGCTTGGAAATAATCTAAGGCTTGCACAATCACTTATATTAAGACTTGGCACAATGATAAAAATTATTCCCATAAAACTTATACCTTTGACATTCTCTCCTTCGCTCTGGGGAGCATGGAAAATATCTAATATCAATGATGGAGAGAATAACGATTTCCAGATTGGATTTAGTTTATTGTTCCAGCAATAACTTTATATAAAAACTATCAACCTAAAAAGTTTTAATTCTTTTTTATTAAAAAAATATAACACACATAATGTTTTATAAAAAGCACTATGTGTGTTAGTAAAATTATTTGTTAAGAATCTTTTTTAGATCACTATCAGGATCTGAGATAGGTGTAAGATTATAATTCTTAACAAGAACATCAAGAATTGCAGGCGATACAAATGCAGGAAGTGTCGGGCCAATATACATATTTTTTATTCCAAGATGTAAAAGTGTAAGCAAGATACATACAGCTTTTTGTTCATACCATGAAAGAACAAGAGTAAGAGGAAGATTATTAACACCTACATTAAATGCCTGGGAAAGAGCAACTGCAACTTTAATTGCACTATATGCATCATTGCACTGTCCCATATCCATAAGTCTTGGAAGAGGGCCTATATTGCCAAGATTAAGATCATTAAATCTATATTTTCCGCATGCGAGAGTTAACACAGCAGTATCGGAAGGAGTCTTTTTTACAAACTCTGTATAATAATTTCTTCCAGGTTTTGCCCCATCACATCCTCCTACAAGAAAGATATGTTTAAGAGCACCGCTTTTAACAGCATCTATAACTTTATCTGCAACAGAAAGAACTGTTCCATGTCCAAAACCTGTCAGGAGGTTTGTTCCTCCATTAATACCTTTTATAGTTTTATCTTCTTTATATCCGCCAAGTTCAAGAGCTTTTTTTATAACAGGAGAAAAATCTTTATCAGCTCCTATATGAATCATTCCAGGATAAGCAACAACCTCTGTTGTAAAAATTCTGTCATTATAGCTTGGTTTTACAGGCATAATACAGTTTGTAGTAAATAATACAGGAGCAGGAATATTATCAAATTCTTTTTGCTGATTCTGCCATGCAGTGCCAAAATTACCTTTAAGATGCGAATACTGTTTTAATTTAGGATATCCATGCGCCGGAAGCATTTCGCCATGTGTATAAATATTTATTCCTTTGCCTTCTGTCTGCTTGAGAAGAAGATAAAGGTCATGTAAATCATGGCCGCTTATAACAATAAACGGGCCTTTTTCAATTACCATGCTTACAGGCGTTGGAACTGGCGTGCCATAGGTTTCTGTATTTGCTTTATCAAGAAGTTCCATACATACAAGATTAACTTTTCCTGTTTCCAAAACCAAAGGAAGAAGTTTTTCTGCATTATTTTCTTCTGCAATAGCTTTAAGAGCTTTATAGAAAAAACCATTTACTTCATCACTTACATAGCCAAGCACCATAGCGTGATATGCATATGCAGCCATTCCCCTGATTCCAAGAAGAATAAGAGTTTTGAGAGAACGGATATCTTCATTGCAGTCCCACAACTCTCTCATATTAAAATCATCAGACTGTCCGCAACCGCAACATGATCCGCATTGTCCACTCAACCTTGATTTTTCTGCTTTTACTTTTTCTATTACTTTAAGAATAGCATCATTGCTAAAGTTAACATTTGTAACAGTTGTAAAAAGAGCTTCCATAACTATTTTATGAGTCTTTTCATCTGAAAATTCCTCACCTACTGTACAAGAAAGATTTACTAATGCTTCTGTTAATTGATCCTGTAAATTGGCAGTATTAGAATCCTTTCCGCATACTCCCATATTTCCTGTACAAGCTTTTTGACCTGCTGTTTGTTCACATTGAAAACAAAACATTTTAGACATATTAATTCCTCCATCAATATAAAAAATAAATTTTATGGCATTCCTGGTTTTGAATAATATAAACAGTTTTTCAAAAACAGGATTCCTGTTTTAACTTCTTTACATGTAAAAGTTTATATGATAAAAATTATTTGTATGTTGTTTTTACAACATATGGGAGAAAATTATGGAAAAATATCTTTATATTTTAAAAAAATGTTTTTTATTTAAAGAAATAAAAGATGGTGATATTTTAAAGATGCTTCAATGCCTTGGCGGAAGAGTTGCTCATTATAAAAAAGATAAAATAATTT